>JAESRE010000044.1 GCA_016764775.1 Alphaproteobacteria bacterium | reverse complement strand
ACCGCATCACCGATGCCCTGGGCCAGGTCGAAGGCCACGCGGGCAATGCGGCGGTTATCAATGGCTGTGACCTGTCCCGCTTTATCCGCTTCAATGACGTGGGTATATTTGGCACTTGGTATGTCCTTCATACCGCCCTGGGCATCACAGATTGCCTGGAACTTCGCCCAGGCTTTGCCGCTATTTAAAAGCTCTGCCGCCAATATCCGGCCTTGCCCGTTCTTCACATCCGACGAAAACTCCAGAATGTGTCCGGCCAGATCCAGCGCTCGTTCCCGCAAATCCTGCGGTGCATCCTTGGTGTTTTGCAAAACAGCCACCAGATCACGCGCTTCCAGTGCCGGACCAATACCGCGCCCGACCGGCTGACTGCCGTCACTGGTATGAACACGCACGCCAACACCCATCGCCGCGCCTGTTTGCTCCAGATAGCGTGATAAATCCTCCGCCATATCCATGCTGCGGATCTTGGCGGTCGGGCCAACTGGCATATCAATCAAAACATGTGAAGATCCGGCGGCAATTTTCTTGGACAAAACAGAAGCCACAAGTTGCCCTTCGCTATCAAGATCCAGCGCCTTTTCCACGCGGATCAGCAGATCATCCGCCGGACTTAAAGAGACAGAGCCGCCCCAGACCACGCAGCCCTGTTCCTGCTCCACGACCTTGCGCATGAGCGGCACATCCAGATCAACAGTGGTGAGCACTTCCATTGTATCCGCCGTGCCTGCAGGGGAGGTAATGGCGCGCGATGATGTTTTGGGCATGATCAAGCCGTGCGCGGCGACAATCGCCACCACAATCGGGGTTGTCCGGTTACCCGGCAAACCGCCAACGCAGTGCTTATCGACAACCAGATCTTGTCCCCAATCCAGCCTATCGCCGCTATCAACCATAGCACGGGTCAGGTGAACAATCTCCTGCTCATTGAGCCGTCCACCCGCGCAGGCGGTAAGAAAGGAAGAGACATGGATATCCGAATAATATCCGGCGACAATATCATCGACAATCGACTGGAGCTGCTCGCCTTGCAATTCATTGCCGTAAATTTTGGATCGCATATGGCTGAGCGAATGCACAGGCGGGGCGTGCGAAACGTGAATATCATCGCCGTCTTTTGCCCCCAGTTTCGCCCAGGCATATTCCGACAGAGCCGCTTCACCGGGCTTCAACAGGCCGTCCCGGATCATATTCAGCGTGGCGATCATAGATTGCCCGTTTAAACTCACCAGCACGCGGGTTTGCACTTCAAAGCCTTCAGCGCGGCAAACATGGCAATCTTCGCGCATGTAAATGACGGCTTCCTTATAGGTGTCGATGCCCAGGCGTCGGAGTTTCAATATGGGTTTGGGGCGCTCCTGATCCATTACAACTCCTCCATCTGCGCGTATTCGGGCACGTCCGCCTGCCAGCCGAATTTTTTCTCGATCCTGTCCTTCATACTTTGTGCAGCACTGGCTTCACCGTGGACAACAAAGACTTTGCGCGGCGGGTTGTTAAAGTTCTCCATCCAGCTCAGAATTTCACCGTAATCGGCATGGGCTGACATATTGTCCAGCTTTTCGATCTGCGCTTTGACAGGAAACATCTGACCGTGAATCTTGACTTCTTTTTCTCCACGCGCCAGACGGTCGCCGCGCGTGCCGCCCGCTTGAAACCCGGCTAAAAGAACCGTATTGCGTTCATCGCCGATGTAATGTTTGAGATGGTGCAGAACCCGTCCGCCTGTCGCCATGCCGCTGGCCGAGATAATAATTTTCGGCATGTTGTTGTTTCTGTTGTAAATCGCCTTGGATTTTTCAACCTTGCGGGTATAGGTGGCAATACCGCACACATCCATGCATAAATCATGCGGCATGCGGTGATCGTTTAAATGCTTGCACAATAAGTCCGAAGCGCTGATTGCCATAGGGCTGTCCAGAAAAACCGGCAGATTGCCAGGAATGCGCCCTTCGGTTTTGAGCTTATGAATATAAAACATGATGGCCTGCGCCCGGCCTACGGCAAAAGCCGGAATGACCACCGTGCCGCCGCGCGCCGCCGTTTCATTGACAATACGCTCAATATCCTCTGTCGGGTCGTCCTTGTCATGCAGCCGGTCGCCATAGGTGGATTCCACAACCAGATAATCGGCATCTTGAATCTTCGCCGGGGCCTTCATCACCGGATCGTTAAGCCGCCCGATATCGCCGGAAAATAATATAGATGTGCCGCCTGTATCGCTGATCCGGACAAAAGCCGCGCCCAGAATATGCCCGGCGCGGTGCAGGGTAAATTCAAGCTCCTCAGTCAGTTTGCAGGGCTGGCCGAAATCAACCGGTTTGAAATACTGAAATGTATCACGCGCTTCTTTCTCATTATAAAGCGGCAGAGCGGGTTTATGTTTTGTATAGTGATAACGGTTGGCGCGCTCCGCATCCTCTTCCTGAATATGGCCGCTATCGGGCAGCAGGATTTTACACAGATCAAACGTGGCTTCGGAACAATAGATCGGGCCTTTAAACCCCGCCTTGACCAGCTTGGGGATATAGCCGCTATGATCCAGATGGGCATGTGTCAGGAGCAAGGCATCAATATCGCGCGGATTGACCGGCAAGCCTTTCCAGTTGCGCAGGCGCAGCTCCTTATGCCCCTGAAACAACCCGCAATCAATCATGATTTTTTTGCTGCCGTCCTCAAGCAGATATTTCGATCCAGTCACCGTGCCGGTTGCGCCTAAAAATGTCAGTTTCATTTAACTCTCCTTATTATTTATTTTTGTAATCACACCATCCGGTGAACGGGTTCCATTCAGAGCCTGACGTTCCTCATCGCTCAAAATATTCTCTTCATTGATGCCGAGCAGCGTTGCGGTTTCGCGCAGAATATGCGCCCAGCTGCAGCCATTGACGAAATGCATGCCTTCAACATCCAGCGTGCCGCCCTGATTGATAAAGCCTAGAGCTTTTACACTTTTTCCAGACCATAAAGGCTGCAACGTCCCCAGCATCACTTCCGGGCGGGTATGGCTCATCATCAATATATGACGGCTTGCAGGCGGAACAATGACATCACGCACGGCCTCAGGCACGATATGTTCCGCTTCACCGTCATTACGCGGCGTGCGGAACCGCCCAGGCTCAATCAAATAGGAAACGCTGTGGGCAATATCGCGCTCTTTCAAACGCGCAGAGGCTTTTAAAACTTCGACCAGCTGATAGGCACCAATCGCCACCAGGCCTATCTCGGCTTTATCCGCCTCATGCCCGGCCCAGCTGATCTGGATGCCGCCATCATTCAGCAGCTTTTGCGATTCCTCTTCAGAAAACAAAACCGGCATTGCGCGTTTCGGGATGACCAGCGTCCAGATTTGCCCTTGCGTTTGATACAGCCGGGCAAGCGTTTCAGCGGCGCTGTTATAATCAGCCGGAAATAAAACACGGGAAATATCGGATGTTTCCGAGAGCATACTTTCCGCTAAAGACGGGTCCTGGTGGGAAAGTTCGTTCTTGCCGTTCTCCCATGTGTTGGATGTCAATACCAAGGGCACGGACAGCCACCCGGCCGGTTTGCCGATATCTTTTTGGTGTTTGGAAAAAATCACCTCCTGGCGCGCACCGCCGAACATCTTGGCGCCGAACGCCTCATAGGTGACAATCATATTAATGCCGCCTTTATTGCCGAACGCCGCTCCGGCCACCGCTTCTTCATTGAGCGCTGTGATCACTTTGCCCAGCGTAGATTCCTCTAATCCTTCCTCCGCATCCACTACGCGAAACTCCAAAGCCTCCAGCGTATCATCCATACGGTTGGACAGCATTTCATCGGGGTTACCAACGCGCGGTCTGAGATGCGGATTGGCTTTAACAGTCTTTAAAAACCCTTCATCAATCGCATCCATGGGGCTGATCTCTTCCCAAATTTGCGGGTCGTTTGTTTGTGAAGTGATGGCCTTAAAATTCAGATCAGGAAGGGTTTTTAAGCGGACATCACGATTGCCGGCCGGATGTTCCCGCTCTTTCACGCGATCTGATTTCTCGTGATGTTGAAACAGGGAAACAGAGTCCTGCAACTCAGCAAAAGGCACATAAAGTTTTTTGGCGTGAGTATTAAAACGCTTGGCCGCCACCTCATTGATATGTGGGTTATCGACCAAGGGTAGATTATGTGCGTAATTTGTGCCTTCATTGTAAAACCCCGCGCCTTTGGGCGCAACGGCAATGCCATAGGGCACGGGCACATGGTAATGCTCAACGGAATTCAGATTAGCTGCATATTCGCGCAGGCGGCGTTCTTGTTGCCAGATCGCCCAAGCAAAAGCCGCCGGATCGCGCCCGTCGAAAACAAGCGGCTCAAAGCCGTGCAGCTCAAGATGTTTGATAAACCATTCCACGCCGCCTTCCTGCGACATGGTGGTGCGCTGATCGATCCTGCGGCCATTGGCAATCATGATCGGCACAACTTCGCCGCAATCCTCGGCGCGCCACCAGCGCGGTGTCCAGTCCGCGCCGCGTTGTTCTTCAAATGCGCCGTCACTTAAGAACGCCACCAGAGATTCACCGGGCAGCGGCATATGCGCATATTGAACCGAGGCAAAACCAAGATAGCCGCCTTCCAAATGCCCGCCGCCCGTATGCGGATTGACATGACTGCCCAGCGGCGAGTCCTGTCTTCCGTCTTCATTCAGGCTGTAGGAATAAAAATCGCGCGCAAAACGGGTTAAGCCGTCTTCACTTAAAGCATAACGCGCCGCATGTTCCTCCGTCATATTGCCGAGCAATAAATTAACGCTATCGATGGCCGCCACGGCATGGCCTTGCCCCATCACCCAGCTGCGCGTTGTGCCCGTCAGCGCATTGGCTAGCATGTATCCGACATAGGCCGGGATCATATTGAGCGAACCGCCAAGATGGCCTTGCGGGTCTTTTTTGAAATCATCCGTCTTTAAATCGCGGCCATCAGTATAGATATGGGCAGCATAAGTCTGATTGACCGCAAGCCACATTGCCGCATTGGCAATCCGGTCTGCCGCCGCCAGCACATCATAAAAAGCTACGCCGTCCCCGGCGGTGTTTTCAGCCGATAGCGTTGCCGCCATCTCAGCAATACGCTTGCGGGTTTCGGCAGAATGCGCAATAACCCCGTAGCCCTCAAACCACTCTTTTTCTGAAACCGTTTCCTGCGTGCTTGTTAATTGATCCTGCATGTTTTTAACTCCTTACTTTTACGGGATTATATTCGGACTTTGGCAGGCTCAAATGCAGCCAGATATATCCGGAAACGGCAGAGATCAGCGAGGCAATCAAGATCGCCAGTCTGCCGATTTCCGGATTGCCGTTATGGGGAAAAGCCAGCGTGTTTAAAAACAGCGCCATGGTAAAACCGATCCCGCCCAGAAGCGCTACACCAAAGATCTGCCGCCAGTTGATATGGTCAGCCAGACGCGCCAAGCCGGACAGATGCGCCAGAAATGCAAAGGTAAAAATACCCAGCGGTTTGCCCAAAACCAGCCCGGCGATGATGCCCAGCGAAAGCGATGATCCCAGATGATGCGGGGAAATATCAGTCAGAACGATCCCGGCATTAAAAAAGGCAAAAAGCGGCACAATGAAAAACGCCACCCACGGATGCAACCCATCCTCGACAAAGCGCAGCGGGATATAGGCGCATGATTTTTTAAGCCGCAGCGGCAGAGCCAATCCGACTGCCACACCGGCCATGGTCGGGTGAATACCGGATTCCTGAAAGGTCGCCCATAACACGATGCCCATGACGATATAGAGCGAGGCATGGGTGACACCGAAACGGTTGAGCACAAATAAGGCGGCAATGCCGAGCAATGAGAAGAGAAGAACGCTCACGGTCAGATGGCTGCCATAAAATAATGCGATGATCAGAATGCCGCCCAGATCATCAAATATGGCCAGCGCCGCCAGAAACAGCTTCAATTCAACCGGCACACGCTTACCCAGTAAAGAAAGTACGCCGAGGCTAAGCGCAATATCGGTGGCTGTCGGAATGGCCCAGCCCTGCATCAGCTCAGGGTTATCCCGGTTGAAAAACAGGTAAAACGCCGCCGGAACCACCATCCCGCCCAAAGCCGCAAAAGCGGGCAGGAGTATTTGCCTTGTGCCGGAGAGATGGCCGTCCAGTATCTCGCGCTTGATTTCAAGGGTCACAGCCAAAAAGAAAAACGCCATCAACCCTTCATTAATCCAGAACACCAGCGGCTTTTGCAGGATAAAGTCCCCGAAACTGATCACGACAGGCGTGTGGTGAAAAATATCGTAAGCGAGTTTCAGCGGCGAATTCACGCACAGCAACGCAATGCCGAGCGCGCCGATCATCATGAGCGCGGCCCACTGATCGGCGCTGGCGGTTTTACCCGCTATAGCAAAATGGCGTTTACGCTTTTGCATCAACCCTCACTTATTCAGGAAAGATATGATGGTTAGCATCATCGGCATTATGCTGCATCAGATGGATGGTCTTGTTTACAGGGCTGTAAAAAACACCAGCCTCGTGATATTTGAACCACCAGTAGCCCGTGCAAATCAACCCCAGAATGCCGCCGATTAGCATGACATACGCGCCAACCTTCATCAGCTTCGAGCCTTCCTTGCCCGCGTAATACAGCACTACCAGCCCCGCGCCGATCAGCGCGATTTCCAGCATGGCAGCTATATCGCCTGTAAATTGGTCCATGGTTTTTTCCTTTCTTGTGCCTTACTGTTGATCAGCCATTTGTGTATCAAACAGCTTCAGATTTTGTTCGTTTTCAAAATAATAAACTGCGCCGTCAGGCCCCGAACCAATCACGGCAATGGCCTTGTCAACAATGTCGCCGCTAATCGGATCTCTGCCCTCTCTTATTTCTTGGACGTTTTCAAGTTTGGCTTTACACATTTGACAGCAGCCGTAATAGGTTTTCCCGTTCACTTCGACAGGGATTTGTACATTGGGAAATTTCTGGTCATTCACCATGCAAACATATTCCGGCTCAACTTTTTCTAACCAGCTATATTCATAGGCTTTGGAAGAAGAGTGCGCGTGTTCAGTGCCCGCTCCTGTCTCCGCCAAAGCGGGGAAGGAAAAAGCTAGAAATAATGTCAAAAAAATCGCCAGAAACAGCTGATTTTTTTCAGGATTGAACGTTTTTTTTATATGCATGTTTTTTCTCCTTTTTATTTCATCAAAACATAGTCGCCCGGTGCATCACGCAAAGGCTTGTAACCCTTTTTGGCCGCGCCCATAGACGGCGGCTTAACTTTATCGCCGGAGTGTCCCGCCAGCCATTTTTGCCATTCCAGCCACCATGAGCCGTCATGGGAGGGCGTTTCCGCGCACCACTCATCGGGCGGCGTAAACTTGTCCGCATTCTTTTGTGTAGCAATCTGGTAGGTGCGGCGTGGATGTCCCGGTTCGCTGACGATCCCCGCATTATGCCCGCCGCTGGCTAGAGCAAAGGTGACATCGGTATCGGCAAACAGGTGTATTTTATAGACCGAGCGCCACGGCGCGACATGATCGCGCTGCGTGGAAACAGCAAAAACCGGCACACGAATATCGGTAAGCGCAACCGGCTTGCCCTCAATTGCAAACCGGCCTTCGGCCAGATCGTTATTCAGGAACAGGCTGCGCAAATATTCGCTATGCATCTTATAAGGCATGCGCGTGACATCGGCATTCCAGGCCATCAAATCATTCGGCGGCCTGCGTTCCCCTAACATATAATTCTCCACAGCCCGCGACCAGATGAGATCACGGGAGCGCAGCATCTGGAAGGTTCCGGCCATATGCTTGCCGCTCAGATAGCCTTTTTCCCACATGGTGTCTTCCAGCCATGCGAGCTGACTCTCATCAGTGAACATCGAAAGCTCGCCCGCTTCTTCAAAATCAACCTGCGTGGTAAACAGGGTCAGGGATTTTAGGGAATCCCCATCATCCCGCGCCAATGCCGCCGCCGCAATCGCGGCCAGCGTCCCACCCAGGCAATAGCCCGCCAGATGCACTTTCTGATCCGGAACGATTGTCTTGATGGCCTTAAGCGCCTCCATAATGCCCAACTCAAGATAATCCTCAAACCCGAGATCGCGCTCTTCAGCGCCGGGATTATTCCATGAAATCATGAACACTGTATGGCCCTGATCGACCAGATATTTGACCAGAGAATTTTCCGGGGAGAGATCGAGAATGTAATATTTCATGATCCAAGCCGGAGTGATCAGCACAGGCTCGGCATAGACCTCTTTTGTGGCCGGTGCATACTGGATCAACTCAATGAGGCGGTTTTGATAAACCACCTTGCCCTTGGTCACAGCTATATTTTCACCGACCTTATAGTCTTCCATCCCGGCAGCTTGCTGGCCGGTTATCTGCTGCATCCAATCATCCATGAAATTCTGAGCGCCCCTGAAAAAATTAAACCCGCCTTGTTCGGTGGTGGCTTTGACAACATGCGGATTGGTCAGCGGGAAATTGAGCGGTGAGAACATATCCAGCATTTGCCGCGCCATAAAGGGCAGCACGGCTTCATGATGCCGAGTTACGCCGCGCACATCTGTGGCTTCCTGCCACCATTGCTCGGTCAGCAAATACGCCTGTTTATAGAGGCTGTAAGGCCATTCATCCCAATCTTCTCCTTTAAAGCGGTGATCCTGCGGCAATGGCTCGGCACAACATTCCGCATGATCATGTCCTGAAATCTGACAACGGATAAAAGACGCAAAAAGCGCGGCTCTGTCTGCTGCGCTGCGCGCCAGCTCCGCCTGCCGCCCGGGAGACAGCGCCAGATGAGTCAGCCAATCGGCATAAGCCAGACCCAGCGAAGTCGGAGACAGACCGGAAATCTTGCTCATCCCGGCATGCAGCATGCGGTCAGCCAGCGGCACATCTTCGGCCACAGGCATTGGCGGCAGTTTCATATGCGGGCCGCAAAATGTATGCTCCGCTGCGGCGTCCTTGTTTTCAGCAGGGAAGCTGGAAATATTACTTTGTTTTTGTTTTGCGGTTTTTGTCATCCAAATCTGTCCGGCCCTATTTGTTTAATCGGGAAGTATGCTGCATATACTCCTTCACGGTAATTTGCTCGTCTTCATTGTGATCCATCCGTTCAAAATGGGCGCTGAAATAGGAAAGATATTCTGCTTGCGAAACCATCCCGTCTTTATCGAGATCCGCAGCCTTAATTTTTTTACCCAGAGGCACGCCATGGTGATCAACCCATTTGCCGAAATGATCGCCTTTTTCCTCAAAGCGCGAGACCGTGTCTCTGGTTTCGTCATAAGAGATCTGGCTGTCTTGATTACGGTCGGCCTCTTCAAATTTTTTCATCATCACAGAGCGGCGCTCTTCAAGCTGCAATACGCCATCTTCATTGAGATCGTGTTTTCTGATTTCCAGCTCCCGCCCTTCATATTGCGGTTTTGAAGGATCGGCACTTTTATTCTCCTCTCCATGTCCGGCCCAGGCCAGAGACGGTGAAAGCGCGGCTAAAATAATCAATAAACGAAACATGGTCTTCTCCTTTTTTCGATGTATCCCTATCCGTAAATGGCCTTGAACACAGCGTTCTGCCATTTTTTGTGGTAATCCGACATGGTTTCGATGGTGGCTTCAATGCGCTCAGCCGTCTGCCGCTCCATCTCTTTAAACGGGTTATCTTCTGCCGCCGCTTTGCGGTTATCTCTGACAGTCTGGGCGGCAAGAGGCAGGGGCAGCATGGCCGGATTGAGCTGCTCTGAAAATATCTTGCGGCTGGCACGCATCGGGTGCGCTGTTTTCAAAACTTCAGCCGTTAACGGATTGGCGAAAGCCTCTACAAAAGGCCGCGCAAACTGTTTGTAACGCTCATCATTCTTTTCCGATACGCTGCGTACCGCCTCAAAAGAGTCTTGCGGCACGCTCTCACAGATATCCTCGACAAGGCGCTCTTCAAAACGCACCTCATATTGATCGCGGCTGCAATCGGGATCGCCTGTCGGATTATCGATGATCATCTCGTAAAGCCCCGGTTTAAGACTTTCAATATCCGCCGTGTTTTCAAGAATGGCACGGTGCTCCAGCTTAGCTACCTTGGCCGAAACGAAAATCCCCAGATGGCCGACATGCGGATTAATCAGATAGACAATGCGCTGTCCGGCCTTTTTGAGCGCTTTGGTGTCGGGGTAAACGGCGCGTATCCAGTGCAATGCCTGACGCGGCGGCGTAATCTCATCGCCTTCCGATGCAAAGATAAGCAGCGGGTTTTTAATGTCTTTAAGGTCAATGGCGCAATGCTCGTCCAGCACCATCTCGCCGCGCTCGATCTTGTTGCCGATAAACAAATTTTCGACCGTGGCTGTAATTTCCTCTTCACTGAGGGAATAAAACCCGTTCCACCAACGCTCGAAGGATAGAAACCGCTCGCTTTCTTTATCAACATTGGCGAACAGATTGTAATATTTATCCCAGATCGCTTTGGCAGGATTAAGCTGTTCGAAATTATGCACGAGCCACGCCCCGTCAAAAATGCCATTGCTCATATCGCTCATCATCCGGGTGAGCCAGACACCACCTGACAAGCCGCCCCGCACCTGCATCGGGTTCATCTCTTCACCGCCAGCCCAATAGGATAAAGGCGAGCCGTTCATCACAGCGGGACCGACCAGCCCGGAACAATCCGCCGACAGCAAAGCCAGCATCCATCCGGCCTGACAATTGCCGTACAGAACGGGCGGCTTGTTATCGTGCCAGGCGGAAACCTCTTCGACAAATTTGCGCAAAGCCGCCAACACATCGCCCATTGTCTGATCCGGCTCCGGATTGGGATAAAAAATAACGAAATAAACCGGATGACCTTCATGCAAGGCAATTCCGACTTCTGAGTCCCGTTTAAACCCTCCAATGCCAGGGCCGTGCCCGGCACGCGGATCGACAATCATCACAGGCGGCTTATCAGGATCAAGGCAGTCTTCAAGACAATCTTCACCCGCTTCGGTTATTTTCAAAAGCGCGTAATTGGCCGGACGCTCAAATTTTCTGGCATCCAGAACCGTTTCATATTTGAAATCCAGCAGCGGCGGCATTCCGGCTTTTTCATGCTCCAGCATATTGTCAGCCCGCTGGCGCAGCGTATCGAAAAACAACACAGAGCGCTGAAAAGCATCAATCTGATACTCCATCAAATCGCTCCAGACACCGAACGGGGAGGCCGTCTGATCATCCGTCTTGTCCTCTTCCTTGGCTTTAAAAAGAGAAGCCGGTGCGTTATCCTGTTTGATCTCTGGTTTTTTGATCTTCACCTTGGTTTTTTCCTTCTTCTTAACGGCTTGTGCCATGACGCATCTCCTTGTCTATATTGGTTGCAGCTTTGCTACGCAGAATATTTTCAGCCTCTTTGGCGATCATCCATTGCTCACGGGTTTGCGTAACCATGACTTTGACTTTCGCATTATCTTTTTGAATTTGCGGCGCTTCAAAACCGTCAAGCTTAACAGCTGCATTTTTCTTTTCATCAAAGTCCAGGCCCATAAAATCCAGACCCTCACAAATGCGTTTGCGCATGGCGGCGGAATGCTCGCCAATGCCGCCTGTAAAGGCCAAGACATCAGCGCCATCCATCACGGCGGCATAGGAACCGATATATTTACGGACGCGGTAGGCATAGATATCAAGCGCCAGCTGCGCTATTTTATCTTCATCCGCCGCTTTATCCTCAATCACGCGCATGTCATTGCTTCCGGCCAGCGCTTTCAGGCCGCTCTCGCTATACAGGCTCTTTTCGATCTGATCCGCTGTTAATCCTTGCGTGCGATGTAAGAAAGCAAACAGGCCGGGATCAACATCGCCGGAGCGCGTGCCCATCACCAGGCCTTCCAGCGCCGTCATGCCCATCGAGGTATCGACCGATGCGCCCCGGTCAATCGCGCAAATCGACGCGCCATTCCCTAGATGGCAGCTAATAATCTTTAAATCTTCCGGGCTTTTGCTCAGCTCTTCCGCTGTGCGCTGCATCACATATTTGTGTGAGGTGCCGTGAAACCCGTAACGCCGCAAGCCCAGATCACGCCACTCCTGCGGCACGGCATAGGTGATCGCTTTTTGCGGCATGGTCTGGTGAAAGGCCGTATCAAACACGGCCACTTGCGGTAAATCCGGCCAAGTCTTCTGCGCAATGCGGATACCGGCCAGATTAGGGGGATTATGCAGCGGCGCCAGCGGTACGCAGCTTTCAATGGCGCTGATCACCTGACTGTCAATCAGGCAGGATTCAAGGAAAGCCTCGCCGCCATGGGCGATGCGGTGTCCAATAGCATCAAAATCTTCATAGGTGTTTTCTTTTAAAATGGAGGGGATTTTCTCCAGCGCCGGTTCAATATGCTCAAGCCCGTCCAGCGAGTGTTTAAAGACATGCGCGCCACCCTCAAAAACACCAAACTTGACCGAGGAGCTACCTGCATTGATAACCAGAATGCGCATATCACCATCCTCCCTCGACCACGTTTGGGGCTGTTTCATGGTGGCAATCTGCATCCGTCTTACTGGCCTTGCGGTCCCGTACAGTAAGAAGCGCCAGCGCACAGGAGGCTTTACGGGCAATGGCACTGCTGGCGCGGCTGGTCAGGATGATCGGCACCTGCGCCCCCATAACGATCCCGGCCATATGTGCGCCGGACAGCAAGACAAGTTGCTTGAACAAAATATTGCCGGATTCCAGATCGGGCACGACCAGAATATCAGCCTTGCCTGCCACCTGGGAGCGGATGCCCTTGATATCGGCGGCCTCTTCGGAGATCGCATTGTCAAAAGCCAGCGGGCCGTCCAGCAATGCGCCTGTGATCTGGCCTCTTTCTGCCATCTTGCACAGGGCCGTGGCATCGAGCGTGGAGGGAATATCCTGATTAACCGTTTCCACCGCCGAGAGCAAAGCCACGCGCGGCGCAGCTTTGTTCACTGCTAAAAACAGATCAATGGCGTTTTGAACAATATCGACTTTCTGTGTTAGATTGGGCTGAATATTGATCGCCGCATCCGTCACATATAGAGGCCGGGGGAATTTCGGGATATCGAGCATAGCGACATGGCTCATCCGCCGCCCGGTGCGCAGTCCTTTTTGCTTGTCCATCACCGCCAGCATCAGCTCATCGGTATGAATCTTACCTTTCATCAGGGCTTCCACCTTGCCCTCATGCACCATTTGCACGGCCATCTCCGCCGCCGCGTGGCTGTGCGGGGTGGGAATGATGGTATAAGGAGAAAGGTCTATATTTTCTTCTTCCGCCACCGCTCTAATTTTATCCTCCGGCCCGACCAGAACGGCCTCGATAATGTTCTCTTCCACCGCTTCGATAGCACCTCTTAAAGACACGCCATCTGCCGGATGAACGATGGCGGTTTTGAGTGGCTCCAGATCATGCACCATGCAAATCGCCTGATGATGATGCGGGCATTCTTCATCCTTGAATTCTATTTCCGGCAATCTGATCCGTTTGCGCTTAACTTTTTCAGTGGGCGCTATGACTTCGGCTTCGCCCGTAATCACTTCCTTGCCGTCCTGATTGAGGCACACACAATCCAGTATCAGGCGTTTCTTTTTCTCATCCTTTTCCTTGACCGTGACCCGCGCCGTGACTGTATCGCCAATACCCACAGGCTTTAAAAACCGGAACGTCTGACCCAGATAGATCGTGCCCGGACCCGGCAGTTGCGTGCCCAGCACGGTGGAAATAAGAGAGCCGCCCCACATGCCGTGGGCGATAATTTCATGAAACATATCGCTTCTTGCATATTCTTCATCCAGATGCGCCGGGTTGACATCGCCGGACATCACCGCAAAAAGCTGGATATCCTTTTGCGTCAGCATATGTTCGACCGAAGCGGTATCACCGATATCGATCTCATCAAATATTTTGTTTTGGATTATGCCGTCCATCTTCTCATTCCTTACGCCGCCATAATGTTAAAGCCCGCATCGATATAAACCGTGCTGCCGGTCACCAGCCGCGCTTCATCACTCACCAGAAATCTTGCATACGCGCCCACGCAATCGGTGCAGATCAATTCATGCGCAGGCGACTGTTCGCGCGCTTCTTCCAGTAATTTATCAAAATGGGCAATCCCGCCCGCCGCGCGCGTAGCGACAGGGCCGGGCGACAGCGCATTGACACGGATTTTCTTCTCGCCCAGCTCGGCGGCCATATATTTAACCATGCCTTCCAGCGCCGCCTTGACCGGCCCCATCACGCCGTAATGCTCAACGACTTTTTCCCCGCCGTAATAGGTGGTGGTCAGCAGGCAGCCGCCGTCAACCATCAGCGGTTCGGCCAGATGCGCCAGCCGTGCGAAGGAATGGCAGGAAATATCCATCGCCGTGAGAAAACCGTCTTTCGAGCAATCTGTCACCCTTCCATGCAAATCCTCCTGCGGCGCAAAGGCAATGGCGTGCAGCAAGAAATCCAGCTTCCCCCATTGATTGCCAACCATCTCGAACAGCCCCTGCATTTCCGTCTCGTTGGTGACATCCAGCGGCACAATAATCGGCGCATTAACCTGCTCGGCCAGCGGGCGCACATAAGGCTCCGCCTTTTCATTGAGGTACGTAATCGCCAGCTCCGCTCCGGCACCATGGAAGGCTTTTGCACAGCCCCAGGCAATTGAATGTTCATTGGCAATGCCAACGATCAAGCCTTTCTTTCCTTTAAGCACATCCGTTGTCATGGCTCATCTCCTCATACTTTCACGCGCCGCAAACGCAGCGCATTGAGAACAACCGAGAACGAGGATGCGCTCATGGCAAAAGCGGCGAACATCGGACTGATTAAAATGCCGAAGAATGGGAACAAAAGCCCTGCCGCCACCGGCACGCCCGAAGCGTTATAAACCAGAGCAAAGAACAGATTCTGACGGATATTGCGCATCGTGGCGCGCACCAGGCGGCGGGCACGGACAATGCCATCCAAATTGCCTTTGATCAGGGTAAAGCCCGCGCTTTCAATCGCCACATCGGCGCCGGTGCCCATAGCAATACCCACATCGGCCTGTGCCAGTGCAGGCGCATCATTGACCCCATCACCGGCCATGGCAACCTTGAAACCCTGTTCCTGAAGCTCGCGGATAATCCGGGCTTTGTCCTCGGGCAGAACATCAGCGCGGATCTCATCAATGCCCAGCTTTGCCGCCACGGCTTTGGCTGTGCGTTCATTATCACCGGTCGCCATAATAATCCGGAAGCCCAGCCTGTGTAACTCTTTCAGAGCCGCAGGCGTTGTCTCTTTCACCGGATCGGCCACACTGACCAGTCCAGCAATCGCATTATCAAGCACGACAAACATCACCGTCTCACCTTCATCACGCCTTGCATTGGCGGTTTCAGAAAGCTTTCCACCATCCAGCCCCATATCAGAGATCAGCTTGGCATTGCCGAGCGCCACAGCGCGGCCATCGACCACGCCTTTCACGCCCTTGCCGGTAACGGCTTCAAAATCCGTTGCATCTGCCATATCAACGCCGCGCTCTTCCGCGCCGTTTACTATAGCCTCAGCCAAGGGATGCTCAGAGCCGCGCTCAAGCGATGCGGCCAGGCGCAACACTTCAGCCTCGTCATGGCCTTCTTCAGGAAGTACGGCCACCAGCTTTGGTTTGCCTTCGGTCAATGTGCCGGTCTTATCGACGATCAGCGTATCGACTTTTTCAAAACGCTCCAGCGCCTCGGCGTTCTTGATCAAAACACCAGCCTGTGCCCCGCGTCCTGTGGCGGTCATAATCGACATGGGCGTGGCAAGGCCAAGCGCGCAAGGACAAGCAATAATCAGCACAGCCACAGCGGCAACAAGCCCGTAAGACAGCGCCGGATCAGGCCCCCAGATCGCCCAGCCGATAAATGAAAGAACGGCAACAAGGATCACCACGGGCACAAAATACCCGGCGACCATATCGGCATATTTCTGAATCGGCGCGCGCGATCTCTGGGCATTGGCAACCATCTCAACAATCTGAGAGAGCATCGTATCTGCGCCCACCCGTGTGGCTTCGATCACCATGCTGCCGGTTCCATTGATTGTGGCCCCGGTTACAGTATCGCCAGCCACTTTTTCGACCGGCATCGGCTCCCCGGAGATCATGGATTCATCAACCGAAGAGCGTCCCTCAAGAACCTTGCCATCGACCGGCACCTTATCGCCGGGACGGACGCGCAGCTTGTCACCGACTTGCACATCTTCTAATGGAATTTCTTCTTCCGTGCCATCTTCGCGGATCACGCGCGCGGTTTTGGCGGCCATATCAAGCAAAGCCTTAATGGCAGAACCGGTGCGCTCCCGCGCCCGCAGTTCCATAATTTGCCCTAGCAGAACAAGTGTTACAATGACGGCGGCGGCTTCAAAATAAACCCCGACATTGCCTTCGGCATCGCGGAATCCATCAGGGAAGATTTCAGGCATAATCACCGCAATGATACTGAAAATATAAGCCGCACCCGTACCCATGCCGATCAGGCTGAACATGTTCAAATTCATCGTGCGGAAGGAATGATACCCCCGCTCAAAGAATGGCCAGCCCGACCAGAGGATCACGGGCGTGCCCAGCAATAATTCAATCCAGAGTGTCGTCCGTTCGCCGAAAAACTCCCTGATTGCGCCCAATCCAACATAGGGCGACATCGCTAAAATAAGCAGCGGCACCGTCAACACCGCACCGACCCAGAAACGGCGGGTAAAATCGATCAGCTCCAAATTCGGACCTTCATCGCCCGTGCCAGTCGATGTATCAGCTTCAAGCCCCATCCCGCAGATCGGACATGACCCCGGACCCGGATTGCGCACTTCAGGATGCATCGGACAAATATAGACCGTGCCGGTAAAGCCTTCCGGCACTTTATCATATTCGCCGCCCTTCACAGTCTCACCGCCGGATTTATGATGGTGATCGCCGTGATGAGAACAGCCGGAATGATCTTCGGCTTTTTTGGCCTGGCCGTGTTGATGTGAGGTCATGTCTTTTCTCTCTTTCTACTTATGGCCGCCGCCGCAACAGCCGCCTTGTTTTTCTGTTTTTTCCTTTTCAGGTTTTTGCTCTTTAGCGTCGCAGCAACCGTCTTTTTCTTTTTCCGCTTCTTGTTTCGGAGAGCTGTGCTCGTGGTGTTTATCACCGCCACAGCAACCACCTTGTTTATGATCGTGATGGGTCATGATTTTGCTCCTTTCTGAGAGGCTGGTTTTGATGAAAATCTGGGAATAAAGGCCGGAACATGCGCGGCGTAATCATCCCAGGCTTTGCGGAACCGTTCTTTGGAATCCTTTTCCTCGTGCTTTGCCAGCCTGACATACATATAGGTCAGGATCGGAAACAGCACCAAAGTCGGAATAGTCGGCCATTGCAGCAGGAAGCCGAACATAATGGCAATAAAGCCGATATATTGCGGATGCCGCACTTTCTCATACAGGCCCGTCACCGCCATTTTTCCTTCGCGCTGCGCCTTATAAAGGACATTCCAGGCGGCAGACAAAATCCAGAAACCGCCGCCGATAAAGACAAAGCTCAGCATATGGAAGGGACCGAAATGCGGATTGCCTTCCCAGCCCAGCGTCATCTCCAGCAAGTGACCGGAATCATGGGCAAGCCAGTTAATATCCGGATAGGCGCTTTGCAGCCAGCCGGAGAGCAGATAGATGGTCAGCGGAAAACCGTACATCTCGGTAAACAGCGCCACCAGAAAGGCTGAAAACGCCCCGAAACTGCGCCAGTCGGTTTTGGTTTGCGGTTTGGCAAAGCTAAAAGCGAAAATAATAAATATCGCCGAGTTTAAAATAACCAGTGACCAGAGGCCGTATGAGTCCATTCCATGTTCCATGATTATTTTTCCTCTTCATCGTTAGAGCGTTTGTGATTACCATGACCGCCGTGGCCTCCATGCCCACCATGACCGCCATGCATGAAGATGTGCATCAGCGGACAAAGCAGGAGGATCAACAAAATCCAGTTCTCAGCGATATGCGCAGAATGTTCTTTAATCAGAAAATATCCGCCGACAGCAAAAAGAACGATCAACAGCATGCCGCTCGATGTTTGCCACCAGGGCTTTTTGTGTGCCGGTCTGTGGTGATGTTCATGATGATCCATTTTTAAGGTCTCCTTTTTTCAGTGTTTATCTCTAACACTCAATTGCATCCCTTGCAAAATTTGGTTTCTATACCGTGCGCTTCCCACATTTTCTGAACAGAAAAATAGGTGAAGGCCGCCGACCAGGTAATCAGGATCAGCCCGTTAATCGTTTCTACCCCGGTCAAAAACCGCAAGCCTTCGACCGGAAAAACATCACCAACTCCTAAAGAGGAATAGCTTGTGGCGGAAAAATATAAATAGGTTGGAAAATGATCCGGGACGTACCCGGACAAATCGGCAAATCCGGCGTGATGCGTTAATAGCCAAAACAGTACCGCATATACAAAGATCGCCACCGCATGGGCTATAAAAATACCGCCGATCATGATAAACATAATCGGCCGGTGCTTCGTTGTCATGCCCGACACAAAGCGTGAAATCAGGCATAGACACTCATAAAAGAGCGCCGTTGCAATAAAAACAGCGGCAAAAGAGGCCAGCAATACAAGAACAAACTGCTCCATCACACGTTCACGCCTCCCTGCCTGTAGTCTTTTTTCCCGGCCAGTTGACCAGAACAATGCCCAGCACCGTCAGAATGATACCGCTCGCGGTTAAAACACTGATGCTTTCCTGATAGAACACTACGCCCATCGCCAGCCCGAAGATGGGCACCAGAAAACTGAAGGCGTTGGCGCGGTTGAGTTCGACCTCTCCCAACACGCGATACCATAGCCAATAGGCCAGCGCCGTGCCCGGCAGGGCCAGCCCCAGCAGGCTCAGGATGAAGGGCACATTCCATGTCACGGCGCTCATATCCTCTGTAAAGAGGGCGATAACGGCCAGAAACAAACTTCCGATGACCAGCTGCCAGCCCATCGCGCTCAAGGCATCGATACGCCCCGCCATATACCGAATTAAAACATTGCTGAGCGTAATACCCACCGCGCCCAGAATGATGTAGAAAATCCCCAGAGCGTAATTGCCGCCCGTATCCGAAAGCAGCGAGGGCAGCGCGATCAGGACAATGCCTGTAAAGCCGAGCAACAACCCGGCTTTGCCTTTGCCGTCCAAATGTTCTTTTAAAACCACTGCGGCCAGCACGGCAGCCATGAGGGGCTGCGTGTTGGCGATCACCGTGGCAATGCCCGGCGAGACGAATTCCGAGGCGTGGAACATGCCGAAAAAACCCAGTGTTGTCGCGCCCAGACCGATAGCGCCCAGCATCAACCAGCTTTTGAGATCGCGCGGTTGTCTGCGCTTCATGATCATGGCAGGGATCAGCAGCGCCGCTCCGGCCAGAAACGCCCGCATCGCGGCGAAAGTCAAATGCGGCGCATGGGGAAGCCCCATCACGATCAACGGAAAGCAGATCGCCCATAAAAACATCACAATTATGATTTGCGCCGTATGGGACATCCTGGTACCTGCCTTCTGATTTGTGCATTATGCGCTGCATTTTGATCGTCCTTTATGCGGCTTTCTCGCTTTGCAAAGCTTGTTGTAATTTTTCTTCTACATCTTTCGACAAAGAGGTTTTGATAATGGTGCCGCCTGTGCCTTTCAATTCATCCAGAACCTTGTCCACTGTCATCTTGCGGGTCAGGATAAACAGCGCCGAACAGCATGGCTCAAGCTCTTTGCTTAGATCCTTGATAAAATCATCATCAATGCCGTAATCCGTCGAATACCCGGCCAGTGCGCCAAACCCCGCGCCAATGCCGCCAACCACCAGCCAGCCCATAGGTCCGGTAAACAGGAAGCCGATCAGCAATCCCCAGAACGCACCATTCCACGCCCCTGCGCTTGTCAGGTTGACGGATTGTGTGAGCCTGACTTTGCCGTCCTCACGGCGATGGGCAATCACCGCATCTTCCAGATCAATCAAATATTCGCTTTCAAGAGAACGCAGCTTTTGCAGCGCTTTTTCCGCGCCGCCCTCTTCGTGCTTAAATATAATGGCGATTAAAGTATTCATAGACATGGTTTTCTCCTTTTCATTAAAAATATCGTTTAATCCGTTGCCATATCGCAGGCCTGCCGTTCTTTGGGTAAAAGCGCATGCGATTTAGATCGCAAGGGTTGAGGTTTGGTATTTTTGGTCACTTTAAAAACCGGAGCCTTGTTTTTTCGCTCCGAATTTTTCTGGAAAAGCCGCAAAGGCTCTCGCTCTATGTGTTTCGGTGCTGTCTGCATAATAGGCCTCCTATAACGGTGTTTCTTATACGGTCCATTGGTATTGATCTCTCAAAAAAATTAACGTTCATGCGCGGCTCCCGATTGTTTTGGATATAAATAATCAAGGATCGGGCACTCGCTCAGCGGCATATCCCCGCCCGGGCAGGCTTCGGAAAGCTTCTCCAGCGCATCATGCATTTTATTAAGCTGCTTAATATTCTCCCTGGCCTCATCCAACTTTTCATCAGTACGCTCCAGCATGTCCTGACAGGTGGCTGTTTCAGAGGCTTTAAGGCTCAGAAGCGTTTTGACCTCCGCCAGTTTAAAGCCCAAATCTTTGGAACGGCGGACAAACTGAACAAGACGGATACTATCCTCGCTATAAAGCCTGTATCCAGCATCAGAGCGACCTTCAGGATGAATCAGACCCAATTGCTCGTAATAGCGGATTGTGTCGGTGCGCACACCGCTTTCCTTTGCCAATTGTCCAATGGTTAAATCAACCATCATTTCCTCTTCTTTCAGATCGGATCCTACACCTTTGAGTACACTCCAAGGTCAATCCAAAAAATTTTAATATTCAATATTTATGGGTTTTCCTGTCATTTTGTTACAGACGCGTTCCATAAGTTTGTACTGTTTAACGTTTTTTTGGTCATCTTTGATTAAGCCTCTTTCAATTTCTATGCGGCATCCCGCTCATAGAGTCATGTTCATCTGCTTTGGGCATTAAGCCTGCGGCATAAGTGTGAAAATTTTCTTCGTTTTCGAAGTAGTAAACTGTCCTATCGGGACTTGTGCCAATCACAGCTTCAGCCTTATCTACGGTATTGCCACTGACCGGATCGGTAGCGCTGCGCATGGCCGGAACTTTTTCAAGTTTCGTTTTGCACATCGGGCAACAGCCGTAATATGTTTTGCCTTCAACTTCGACAGAAATTTGCGGACTGTCATAGCTTTGGTTATTCACCATACAGACATATTGCGCTTCAACCGGCTTTAGCCAACTGCTGTGCGCTTCGTGGCTCTGTCCGCTTGGTTCGGCATGCGCTAAAAAAGGAATGGTTAATAAGCCCGACAAAAACAAGCCCCCTGTAACAAATAACAGTTGCATCAGTTTTTTCATCATTTTCTCCTTTTCTTTTATAATGTAATGGTTTGAGCGCACTCCAGGACCAGGCCTTTAATGGCTGTGACCGCCATGACCGCCGCTTTGATGTTGCCCGCCGGGAGGCACATAGCCCTTGTCCGAACAGGCTGTAACAGTGGTGCCCACCAAAAATAAAAGTGCGATAGCGAATAAAGATTTTTTCATTATAGTGTTTCCTTCTCGTTTGGTTGTGTGTGTTTTAAACTCAGTGATCATGTGAACCGTGCCCGTCTTCTTCAGCGGCATTATCATTATGCGCCTCGTTTGAACCGCCATGAGAATGACTGCCATGATCGCCGTTTCCCTCAATCTGCGGCATCGACATCACGCCCAGACCGTAACGATAAACGGCCTCGCCGCCTTTAAATCCGGTCACACCCAGCAAACCGGTAGCCAACAGGATGAGAACAACAAAACCGGAGCTGACGGATTTAGCGCCGCGATGCTTTGCCATTGACCAGAGCGCCAATGCGCCAAATATCGTTGCCGTGACCAGCGCCCAGTTTTTATGATCCGTCATAGCGGCATGGGAAGGCGCATCATGCGCCACAGTGTTATAGGCATAGAAACCGGCCAAAACGGTCCCGATGGTGATAACCGCGCCAATCCAAAGGTTCCAGCGCGCAACCAGCAGCAGATTGGCATTTTTAAGAGCCAGTCCGGCCAGATAGAGCAAACCCGATATGCTTAAAAGCGCGACAGTAAAATGCACCAGAATCGGATGCCAGTTCGGTATGATTTCTATGTCCATCATGACTGTTATTCCTCTCAATTGATATTAGTGATCATGACCGCCATGGCCGTCTCCGTTATCGCCCCCGTGCTTCATGCCCTCATGCATGGGGCAATCCATACCAGGCTTGCATTGTTTGGGATCATGGTGCCCGTTTGATTTCATGATTTTGGTAATGCGGTAAACCTTGTCATCCCCAAGTTCGATATGAAATTTGATCTTTTCGTCAGGGACCAGAGATGTCAGGTCAACACCCTCGGCAACATCCAGATCCATGGTCATTTCCGGCCAGCTCAGCGCAGGGATTGGTTCATGTGAGAGGTTGATTTTATTGTTATCCAGATCAACGCTATGAATAACGCCTGTTCCCATGGCACTTTTTGAAGCGCTTGCTTTGTTGTCGCCATGGTTGCCATGACCATGTGCGCCGTGGTCATGATTATGAGCGCCGCCCTGCATCTCTTCCGGCGCGGAAGGCGCACCGACTGTAATCATCCCTTTCATACCGGCCGCAGCATGCGGATGACAGTGATAGCTGTAGGTTCCCGCTTTTTTGAAGGTGTAAGACCAGCTCGCGCCTTCTTCCTCCAGCATCGGGCTTTCAAAAAATTCAGCGCCTTTGGGCACAGCATCGGCGACCGCGTTGTGCATGTCTTCCTGCACATTCACCCATTTGATGGTATCGCCGGGCTGGATGGTGATTTCGGCAGGCTCAAAATAATAAACCTGGTCTGCCTCCAGATTGGTGACCATTTTGACGGTATATTCTTTGGCCATGGCCTGCGATCCAACGGCCAAAAAGGACACCAGAACAGCCCCCAAAGTCAGTGTTTTTTTGATGAAATTCATGCGTAACGCTCCTTACAACGGTTGAAAAAACGAACTTGTAAGACTGTTACGAACCGGGTTGGGTTACCCCTCAAAATTTTTTCTTTAAAAAATGACTATCCCAGATCATGGCCATGTCCTGTGATTTTGGTCAATCACGTAATCATGTTTATGCCGATATCCATCTTTGACAGGTTTTGCATCGGCTAAATGCGGGTGATCGGGATCGAGGTCTTTGTGGATATGGGATAAGGCCGCCTGATCTTTTGCGGGCCATAAGAACATGGCCATGGCAAAGCCGAGCAGCACGATGCCGCACAGAATATAAAATGTGGCCGTCATGCCTATTTCTGCGCCCAGCCACCCGACAAGCGGATATGTGATAAGCCAGCACGCATGGGATAGTGAAAACTGCGCAGCAAAATAAGCGGGCCGGTCTTCCTCCGCAGAGGAACGGCGCAGCAAACGGCCTGTCGGGGTGTTGATAAGGGAGGCCGCGCTTCCCAATAAAAACCACACAGGCAAGAGCCAGAGGAAAGATGAAACGGTCGAGCCAGCCAGCAACCCCACCGCTAAAACAAGTGCGCCGCCGAGCATAACGGGACGGTCGGGCAGATGATCCAGTATTTTGGGCAGTGTGAACGCCGCCAGCATGGAACCGCCGCCATAGGCTGCAAATGCCAGCGCCACATCCTGCTCATTCAATCCGAAACCGCCGCGCACAATCACAACCGTATTGACGATCACCATAGCCCCCGCCGCAGATACAGCCAGAGACAGAGCCAGCAATCCGCGCAGTCGTGGCGTGGACAGATAGGCGCGTGTTCCGAAACTGATTTTCTCCCAGACCGATATCACTCTGGCGTCTTTGGCTCTCTCCCTTTTTGGCAGGGTCGCCGTAACAACCAGCGCCGCCGAAATCAGGAAGGCCACGGCGTTGGAAGCAAACAGCACATCAAAGCTCAAAAATAACAAGG
>JAESRE010000043.1 GCA_016764775.1 Alphaproteobacteria bacterium | reverse complement strand
GCGCGAAGCTGATCCTCACGCCTGAAAACACCTGCTTCATGCGCTTTCCGCTCAACCTGCGACCCAAGGATGCGCCGCCGCAAGAAGGTCATGAAGTACTGACCGCAATTCAAGCGCTGGCAAAGGAGCTGGGCGTCTGGATCATTATCGGCTCGTTGGGTGTCAAGCTGGATGATGGCCGTTTGGCTAACCGAAGCTTCGTAATCTCCGATGCGGGAGAGGTCGTAAACACATACGACAAAATCCATATGTTCGATGTCGATATATCCGAAACCGAAAGCTACCGCGAAAGTAAAACCATCAAGCCGGGGGAACGCGGTGTTGTTGCTGATACGGGTGTGGCTAAAGTTGGTTTGAGCATCTGCTACGACCTGCGTTTTCCCTATCTCTATCGCGAACTCGCGCAAAACGGCGCAAATATCCTCACTATTCCCGCAGCCTTCACCGTGCCGACAGGTAAGGCGCATTGGGAGGTTTTGCTGCGCGCACGTGCCATTGAGAACGGCGCTTTTGTTATGGCAGCGGGGCAAACGGGCGAGCATGAAAACGGCCACAAAACATGGGGCCATTCAATGATCATCGGCCCGTGGGGCGAGATTTTGGCTGAAAAAGCCGACGGCGTTGGTATAATCACGGCAGATTTGAATTTGGATGATGTTGTAAAGGCCCATAACGCAATTCCCGCCCTGCAACATGACCGTGCCTTCCAAGTGAACAGTTGAGTTAGATGCATGAGCAAGAATAAAGACCATAAGCCCGCCACCCGATTAATGCACACCGGTTATGACCCTTCCGATTTCTACGGATTGGTCAATATGCCGCCATCGCGGACATCAACGATCTTGTATCCGTCACTGGCGGCCTACGAAAACCCCGCGCATCAATACCGTTACGGCCGTTTGAACACTCCCACGGCGCAGGCCTTTTCCGATGCCTTATGCGAATTGGAGAACGGCGTAGGCGCCATTCCTGCCTCATCGGGCTTGGCGGCGATCAGTACGGCATTCTTCGGATGCAGCAGCGCCGGTGACCACATATTGGTGGCGGACAGTATCTACCCCTGTACCCGTGACTTCCTTGATGATGTTCTGAGCCGCATGGGGGTCGAGATCGAATATTATGACCCGTATATCGGCGCGGAAATTGCGGAGCTGGTAAAGGACAATACCAGCATCATTTACATGGAAAGCCCCGGCTCGGCGACATACTGTGTGCAGGATGTACCGGCCATCGTGAAGGTTGCAAAGGCCAAAGGCATCACAACGATGCTGGATAATTCATGGTCCAGTGGCGTGCTGTTCAACCCGCTGGAGCACGGCGTCGATCTGAGTATTCTGTCCTGCACAAAATACATCAACGGCCACTCTGACGGTATGCTCGGCGCGATTATCGCAGGCAATGAAGATGCCTACAAACGCGTTAAAAGCGCAGCGCTCGATATCGGCGTTTGTGCAGGATCGGAAGAGATTTATGCAGGCATGCGCGGTCTCAAAACGCTCAATATTCGTATGAAGGAAGCGGGCGAACGCGGATTGGAAATCGCAAATTGGCTGCAATCGCGTGGTGATGTGCACAAGGTTTACCATCCTGCGCTGGAAACACATAAAGGCCACGATGTCTGGAAGCGTGACTTCAAAGGCACGAATGGGCTGGTCAGTATTTTATTAAATCCCGCACCGAAGGAAAAAGTGACGGCCTTTGTTGAGAGTCTGGAGCTTTTCCGTATCGGGTCCAGCTGGGGCGGGTATGAAAGTCTGCTTCAACCGCAATATCTGAAAAAACAACGCTCTGCTGTGCCATGGACCGAGGAGGGGTTCCTGATCCGTCTGAATGTCGGCTTTGAACATATGGAAGACTTAAAAGCGGACCTCGATCAAGCTTTCGAAAAGCTGAAGGCTTAGAATGCTTTATCTTGCAGAGTTAAGATGGCTATTCAGCTAAACCAATAAACTCATATCGACATCAAGGGCGTCCGCAATGGATTTGATCGCCCGTACCGAACCATCCTTCTTCTCGGTTTCAATCTCTGCGAGGTAAGGGCGGGAAATCGCCGCCGCTTGCGCCAGATCTTTTTGCGTCATGCCGCGATGTTTGCGCAAAATCTTCACAGGGTTTTCTTCGCGTGCGACCAATGCATTCAGAATGTCAGTCGGCAGGTTATGCTTCTTTCCGCCGCTGACCATCTCGCGGTAATCGTGCAGGGGCATAAGCACATAGGGTTTGCCCTGAATATGAAGAAGATCGTATTTCATGCGGATAGCTTACATGCTGTCAGCAACAATGTCGATAAGCTGCTAGAACTTCGTGGAGAGGGTAAGAGAGCCGAATTCGCTGACGCGTTCCTGCCCGTCGAATTCCTTTGAACGGATCGTGTAAGTGTAGCTCAAACGGTAATCATCAAAGGTCAAAGCTGCGCCGAGATTGGCGTCACCGACAAAGTGCTTTTTGTTCACACTGTTGCTGTCGCGGAACGTATTCCCGTCTAGGAAAATGTTACGGGCAATGGCACGGCCTTCAACACCGGCGAAGATGAGCCAGCTCCATCGGTCAGCCGGTGTTTCGAAATACCCGCTACCGGGCATGGATGGGCGCACACGCACGGGTGCATCTTGATACGGGTCGTTTTTAGAGCCAAGCGTAAAGGTCAGGCCTGTTCCGGCGTAGGTGTAGATATTACCGACCGAAGCATTGATGCTCGGTTCCCCGCGTAATAGGACGGGGCCTATCTCCTCGCGGATGGCGCGGGGCCAGCGTCGGCTGGCGGAAATGATAATACCCGGTTCGAACTCGAGCTGGTTGTCCCACCCTTGCGGGTCCTGCGCGGGAATGACGGAGTCATGAATGAAATCCTGTGCCGCTTCGCCAAGGGCTGCATCACCGACAATGCCGAGGGTTAGCTCGACTTCATCCAGATGGTTGTCTTCGATGGTAGCAATACCGGCCGAACCGTAAAGCCAGCCGGCATAAGGGCGGTCGTCGGGTTGATTTGCGGCAACGGTTATATCTTCCGGCGTAAAGATGTTCTGACCCAGAGTGTAAAACGTGCTGGTTGTCTCGTTGATGTCGAATGTCGGGATGAAGTCCGCGATTTCATCCATGGCCTTCGGCACTGGCGCATTCACGTTGAAATAGGTCAGTCGCACGCCGCTGGTGTAGAAGTGGTCTGTTCCGCCACCAATAGAGTCGTTTTCTACCGACAGGCTCAGATAGTGTTTCTTCTTGCTGACCACAACTTGCTCGGTCATGTCTTCCTGTATCGTGTCGTCGACCGCTTCGTGCGGAGGTTCCGTTTCCCCGAGGTCGTAGACACCCAGATCTGCAGGATCGCCGTCTGGCGCTTCCGTAACCTGCGCGCTCGCTTGCCCCGCATGGGACAATACGGCGAAAACAGAGGTTAGCAGTATGAAGCGTTGATAAAACATGTTAGCGATATAGCATGAACGACGCAGAAATAACGAATTTTTATTCAGAAGGTTCCGACAGCCCCAAAAATATTGTGATTTTTTTGCATGGGCTGGGGTCGAACGGACAGGACTTGATCGCTTTGGCGGGGGTGATGGGGCACATCATGCCTGACACTGTTTTCGTCTCTCCCGACGCACCGTTCGATTGTGATATGGCACCGCCCGGATATCCGAACAGCTATCAGTGGTTTTCTCTACAGGATCGCGACCCCGCCGTGATGGAAAAGGGCGTGGAAAATGCTGCACCTATTCTGGAGGCGTTCATTAAGGAACAGCTGGAGAAATACGGCCTCGATTATGGTGACCTCGCGTTGTGTGGTTTTTCCCAAGGCACAATGATGTCTTTGTATAAAGGCACGCGTTTGCCAAAACCGATTGCCGGTATCCTCGGCTATTCGGGTGCACAACTCGGTGAGCCGGGCCCGAACAAAACTCCGGTCTGCCTCATCCACGGCGAAGCGGACGATGTTGTGCCCGTCGAAGCCTTCTTCCACGCACGGCAGGAACTAGACAAGGCAGGCTTTACAGTAACGGGCCACACCACACCCGGACTGACGCACTCGATAGACGAGCGTGGCTTGCGCGAAGGTAGCCTTTTTCTAAAATCTGTTTTATACGCTGAAACCCCTTCAGGATAAGGGTTTTCGACAATATCTATGTTGCACTGCATTTTTTGTTGTGCTGCGCAATATGGAAAACAGCAATATCTTGAATTTGTTCAAAAATCAGTCACTTACAAAAATGCTGCGTTACGTAAAATGCTTTACCGCAGCATAAATTGTTTACGGAAATCTTCGGTGAAACCCGCATTTATGCTATACTCTAAGTATCAGATTCGCGAGGTCTGACGGGCGCTAAACCACTACCGAGCACCTATTCCATACAGGCCTCCAGCCGTAGTCAACGGAATTGAAAAGGAGTGTAGGGTTTATGGATAGTGTGATGCCATTGGAGAAATGTCCTGCTTTAATATTGAATGCCGATTATAGGCCACTGAGTTATTTTCCGTTATCGATTTGGCCTTGGCAGGAAGCTGTTAAGGCCATTTTTAGAGATAGCGTCACGGTGATTTCGGAGTACGACAGAACGGTGAGGTCACCAAGTTTTGAGATTAAATTGCCGAGCGTATTGGCTTTAAAAGAATACGTCCCGATGGCCAGAAGCCCGGCATTTACAAGGTTTAATGTTTTTTTACGGGACAGATGGGAATGTCAGTACTGCCAGACAAAGTACAAGACGCATGAATTGACATTCGACCATGTAATACCACGATCACGTGGTGGACGGACGAATTGGGAAAACATCGTGGCGGCATGCCAGAAATGCAATACGGTTAAAGGTAACCACATGCCACACGAAGTGAATATGTATCCGATCCATGAGCCGAGGCAGCCAAACCTGTACGAGCTTCAGGATCACGGACGAAAGTTCCCCCCGAACTTTCTGCACAAGAGCTGGGGAGACTTTTTGTACTGGGATACGGAACTGGAAGATTTATAAAAAGGCCCGGCTAGAAAAAGGGTTTGTTTATAAAGCTTCGAATGTTTTGGGAAGCATAGAAGTTTCGGCTTTGCCATGGAGAACGGTTTAGAAATTTAAGCTCCTTTTGGCACTGCCGGAAAAGACGCGGAAACTTTTTTCCGCACCACAACGTGCAACGAAAGGAGTGTATTATGTTTAGTCATCTTACAAATCTTGCACATACACGATCAATCACTGGTGCGATAGGTTTTTACCTGTTCCACATTGTTTTGTTGGTTGGTCTTTCAACTTTCCTTGGTCACTATCTTGTGACGTTGGGTGTGATTGACGGTACGGTCGGAAGTTTCTTCGACGGTGGCTCGATCCATACAATGATCGGCGCGATCTGGACATTGGTCCTCGGTAGCACGATCCTTCATGGAAAGAAAATGACAAACGACGTCATGTCCGTAGTCATCATGTTCCTTGGTGTGTATCTCGCATACGAAGTGAACGTCATGCTGGGTATGGTTGTTGTGTCTTACTTGACTACTTTAGGTAACAAGTAAACGACTAAACTATCCTCCATCATAGGGGGTTAAATTTTCAAAGCCGGGCGAGATGATTGCCCGGCTTTTAATTTTTGCATCAAAAAATCACGAAAACCTTGACGTACTGCGGCTTTCAGGCTATCACACATCATATTCACACATATTTTGAGTAAGGTTTGTAGCCATGTTTGATGACTTATTTGATTTTTCCAAGAAGCGCACACTGAAACAGTCAGTCGGTTTCTTCATTTTTCACACCACCTTGGTACTGGGCGTTATGACAGGTTTGAACCTGCTGGGCGTTTCTTAACCGAACAGATTAAGCGTCGGCTTTACGGCGGATGATGAGGCTTAAGGCGCAGGCAAGCGCAATTCCGAAACACAAGACTACATTGTAATTCGCCATGGACAGGCCGATGATCGGGTCTTGCCATGGTATTTCGGAGCATGCTGCCGTTGGCGCACTCAAGATATCTTCCAGAATGCTTTGCGGTTCGCTGTCACCGAAATTCGGCACGGCGCAGCCCTCAACGGCGGATACCCACCATTTCTGCTCAACGCCTGTGTGATAAAATGCAATGCCTGAGTTGATCAGGAAGTTCACCCCAAGCGCGGCCAATATCCAGTTAACAACCTTGGCTTTCTTGCGCAAAGCTAAACCGATAATCCCGAATAAAGCGCCGATCACAAACGGTATACGTTGATAAATGCACAGAATGCAGGGCTCAAGGTCCAGTGCCACCTCCGAATACAGTGCGGCGGCGAGCGCAAAGACACTTACAAGGGTGATACCGCCGAAAACGGCGACGGGGCAGGACAGCAATTTGCGTATAAGCGTGATCATAATAATGATTTTATGGTTTCTTTCACTAAATCAAGGCCTTCAGTGCCAATAAAGATCAAGACATAGGTGATCATGGCGACCCAGACAAGCCCAAGGATCATCCCGGCTAGAACAGCCAGCCCGTCGCGCATAATCACACCAATCGCCATCAGGGCAATGCCCATGCTTGGCACCGTGTTGGTCAGGGGTAACGGAATGCAGACGGACAGGGCCATAACCAAGCCCGCAATACCTATTATATTCCCGAAAACGCCTTGTGTCATGAAACCGAGGCGTGGACGGATCAGATATTCGATCTTCACCAGATACGGCATCGCCGCATCCAGCATCCCTTCGAATGTGGCGCGGTTGATGGATTTATATTTGATCTTCTCCGGAATCCAGATCGTATGCCGTCCAAGCGCTTGTTGTGCGGTCAGAAATACAAGAGGAGCGGCGATGATAAGATTGACCCCAAGACCGGGCAACGGAATGGCTGCGGGCAGGGCGAAGATAAAGAGCAAAAACCCGAAACCCCGCTCGTGCAGGGCTTGCAGCAAGTCGAAAGTGCAGACTTTGTCCTTCGGAACGGATTCCCGTAAATCAAACAGAACCTGAGAAATGGGGCGGATGGTTTTACTCATCACGATAGATTAGCGAAAATATGGTTGAAAAAAAATAGATAAGCGATTATTGATACACGTTCTTATTGATGGTGCGCCTCTGTGGCGGAATCGGTAGACGCGCCGGATTCAAAATCCTTCTCTATTATACTTTTGTAAAATTAGTTTTGTTTAAAAACAAAGCGTTAGCGCGTTTTTGACCCTGATTTATTTTACATATATAATTACACAGTAGCTACACACTTTTAGAAAAACCGGATGCAAAAGTCCGGTAGGGCTTAGTTTAGCCGCAATATTTGGAAAAAGTGTGTAGTGCAGATGGGCAGAACTGAGGCTCTGCTTGAGATAGGAGACAGCGATATGTGTAACAAACACACACTAATGGGCGGGAAACTAAACCTCTATAAAAGAAATCGCAGCAGTTACTGGCAATGCGGGGCTTTCATTGCCGGAAAATACCGCAGAAAGAGCACAAAGGAAGAGAGCCTTGCTCTGGCTAAAGATATTGCCGAAGACTGGTATCTGACATTGATCGGCAAACAAAAGCGCGGGGAGCTTCGTTACGATAAACCGTTCAAGGAAGCCGCCGAGCAATTCATCCGCGAATACGAAGTCATTACCCATGGTCAGCGCAATCAGAAATATGTCGAGATGCAGGAGATGAGATTGCGGGTGCATGTAATCCCATTCTTTGGGCAAATGGGACTATCAGAAGTCACAGCGGGTAAAGTGCAGGAGTATCGTATTCATCGGCATGAGCAGGCGATGGAAAAGTATGGTCAACCTCCGGCACGGAGCACGCTTCATCAGGAAATCGTTGCTTTAAGACAATCCCTTAAAACAGCAGTAAGGCATGGTTGGTTAGATCGGTTGCCTGATCTGTCCGAGCCATACAAAGCATCAAGCAAGATCACCCACCGGGCTTGGTTTTCACCCGAAGAATACAAAAAGCTTTATGAGGCCACGCGCAGGCGGGCCAAAAAACCCACGCGCGAACGCTATGCGTGGGAATCAGAACAGTTGCACGACTATGTTCTGTTCATGGCCAATACTGGCCTTCGTCCCGATGAGGCCAAACGGCTCGAATACAGGGACGTAGAAATCGCCGAGGACTGGGATACCGGCGAGGTTATTCTGGAGATCGAAGTACGCGGTAAACGCGGCATTGGTTTCTGTAAGAGCACTAAAGGTGCTGTCGAGCCATTTAAGCGGCTCAAAGAGCGTAACAAACCGCAGCCTAACGATCGTCTGTTCCCGAAAACCCACCGTGACCTTCTCAATACGATATTGGAAGAGGAGGGGCTCAAGTTTGACCGTGAAGGGCAGCGTAGAACGGCTTATAGCTTGCGGCACACCTACATCTGCTTACGCTTGATGGAGGGCGCAGATATATACCAGATTGCTAAAAACTGCCGCACAAGCGTGGAAATGATCGAGAAATACTATGCTTCTCACATCAAGAACCGTCTGGATGCGGCCGCAATCAACGTGCGCCGTAAAAAACGCAGGCCCAAGTCTCAGGTGAAAAAGACTGGCCGTAGCCGTTCAACCAAACAAAACCAAGATTCAGCAAACGCTTAAGTCATTTATTGCTTGCGAAATTAAGCCACAATGTCTATAGATGTTGGCCGTGCCTCTGTGGCGGAATAGGTAGACGCGCGGGATTCAAAATCCCGTTCCCGTTAGGGAGTGAGAGTTCGATTCTCTCCGGAGGCACCATTTTTTTACGCCTTAATAGCGTTCATAACATCCTAAAGTATAAAAAATCGACTCTTTGATATAGCGTTTCTGATTTCATGCCAGTGGTCTGCAAACACCAGTTTTAAAATCGCTTTTCATTTCAAGCCTTCTAGAAAACCAGATTTTTAAGAGCTTTCTAGAACAACGCTAAGGTTTGATATATTCGTTCAGTCTCTGGCCCGTATTTTTTGTGATTTGCCCGAAGGGAAAAAGGACATTACATTTACCTTCGCCACTCAGGGTTTTTTGAGGGGGAGTGTTAGGGAGCAAGCTCAAGGCGGATTACACAGACCGTTTGATACTCAAACTGGAGGGATTTGATTTTTATGACATTTAACTTTGAGATACCCACTCCAAGTGGCCAAAAAACGTTTGCGTTAGAAGGCGGAACATCTCTTCTTTTTGTCGGAGCAAACGGATGCGGAAAAACGCGCTTGGCTGTTAAAATTGAAAAAGATTTGGAGCTTAAAGCGCACCGTATTTCTGCCCATAGAGCGTTAAACCTTAAAACTTCCGTAGAAAAAATTAATGAAGAAGAAGCACTGAGAGGCTTGCGTATCGGAAGAACCAATGAAGATTCCACGGTTGCTCACAGAGAAAATGTACGATGGGGCAGAAATTCATCAGTCTCTCTGCTGAATGATTATGACAGATTGCTCCAAGCTCTTTTTGCCGAGCAAACAAATAAGGCTGTTGAAACGCATAAAAAAGCACGTAGAGGGGATACAGGCGCTGCCGAAGCGACAAAATTTGAAAAGCTAACAGAAATTTGGGAAAGGCTGCTTTCCCATCGAGAACTGAATATTACAGGTGATGATATTAAGGTATCTGTTCCCGGCGGCGCCGCGCCTTATAAAGCGGAGGATATGAGCGACGGGGAAAGGGCTATATTTTATCTAATAGGTCAGACGTTATGCGCAGATGACAACAGCGTTCTTATTTTCGATGAGCCAGAGCTTCATATTCACAAGTCGATCATGTCAAATCTATGGGATGAACTTGAAGCTGCCCGTCCTGATTGCGCATTTATATTCATATCACATGACTTAGAGTTTGTGGCTTCCAGGATCGGACAAAAATACATAATTCGTGAGTATGATCCGGCAGGAACCTGGACTATAGAAGATGTCCCGGAAACTGGCTTTAGTGAAGAAATAACAACCACAATCTTGGGGAGTCGTAGGCCGATCTTATTCGTTGAAGGTACGGATTCAAGCCTGGATTTTGCCATATACAGAAATTGTTATCCTGAATGGACCGTCATCCCCTGCGGGGCCTGCGAAAATGTTATTCATTCTGTTGTAACCATGCGTGCCAATGCATCGCTTACGCGGGTTACCTGCTCAGGCATTGTTGACGCTGACGACTATTCAGCAAGTGAAATTGCCCACCTGAACACTCTTGGTATAGAAGTCCTGCCAGTTAGCGAAATTGAAAACTTGTTATTGTTACCTGACATCGCAAGGGCAATCGCGCAGCACGAAGGTCATAATGGTGCAGCATTGAATACCAAGCTGCAGCAGATGGATGATGCAATTATCGCAAACATACAGAGTGGAAACAATATCGAAGATAATGTTATCCGTTATTGTCGGCGCCGGATCGATCGTATTCTGAAAAAGATTGATTTGAGCAATGCCAATACAGTTGCAGCGGTAGCAACAGCGTATACAACTGAAACTGCCGCCCTAGATGTAGAAGCTATTGCAGATGTCCGTAGAACGGCAATCAACGACGCCGTTACAAACTTGGATATGACTCGTCTTATGGCTTTATATGATAACAAAGGCTTGGTTGCCTTGGCTGCACAGCATTTAAAAGCAACACGGAAAGGTGATTTCGAAAATTGGATTATCCGGGTACTTGGAAATAATTCTGTTCCAGAAATCACCCAGGCCTTTAAATCTGTATTGCCGGCTGTAGTTGCAAGTTAGCAACGTTTAATTGGAGAGCACTTCGTCACCAAAGCATATGTCAGAAATATCAGCCAATATTCGCTTAAGGCCTACGAGGATCGGATTTCTTGTTAAGCCAACTGATATGCGCTCTATCAAGCGTATAATGCAGTTCAATACTTGTGTCTGGGGTGGTGATTTTAATCCCATTATTCCTGTTTACCAAACGCCCCCAAAAGAGTGGAGGGCTGATAAGTATGAAAGTGTGAAGGGTCTGTCTGTTGCAAAAGGGTATATAAACTTTTTTGAACCGGATGTTTACGTTGAAGCGCAAAAAGGGCTGTTAGAAAAAGCTGGTTTAGGAGCTTTGCGTCAAAGGTACATGATGGAGCCCGAGGTTTGTACTTTGAGTGAATTTTTAAAGGTTCGGGATCGCCGCGACTTTTCTGAGCCTTTCTACGGTTTGAATGTCATTGATCTGTTCAAGCATTTATACAAGACCGAGCAGCGTTTTGAGCATCGTGATAAACGTGTATCACTTGATATAAAACCAGACAAGAGTAATGGTCTGACTGAGGCTGTTTTTGGCGTTTATCCAGGGCCCAAGCACGTGGATTATATCCGTAAGGGCTATAAAGATGTCTTTATGCCTGAAAAGGCGGAATTAACTCCAGAAACCTGGCTGCGTGTCTTTACAGAAAACGCAAGAACTCCCTTACGGGTAACAAGGCATGGGTTAGATTTTCAGCGATACTGGTATCACGATCCTATAATATACATATTTGACCCATCTCGGCCGACTGATCTGATTGATTATTGGAATATGAGGCTGGAGCCATGCCCTGTATTGCCAGTGCCGGTAAACTGGGTGGAGGAGCTGTCAGGCTTTATTCAGTCAGTGCTCAAGCAAGAGCATAGACCTGTTCAAGGCAATCCGAACGGAATAATGCACCGATGCACCATTGAGTTTGGTCGTTCTGTGCCGAGAGACAAAGCAGAAGAAATTGTAACGTTGCTTTCAAAGGATATGCCTAAGGGTGCGATCAGCCTTAAATTTTGGCGCAATAGGATATGGACGCCTCAAGACATAGATTTTGTCAAAGGACATGAAGTATTGAAGGTTACTGCATCGGAGGTCAGAAAAAGCTTGGCTGTTAAAGAAGATGAAAAGGATATTATCTGCAGGTTTGACACTTTATCCCCTGAGTTTGCTAGCCAATATGGAGGACATAATTTCCGATGGGTAAATGCAGTTCAGGTGAGTACATACGGTCCAAAAAATCTGGCAACTGTGTTTCCGTTTAATACCTACAATAGGGAGTGGCCCCGATTAGGCGTGTTAGGGGGGGATCGAGTTATCGTCGGTAGTGAGGGCTGGGTTTTTGCGCAGCGTTATAAGAATTCTGATGAGTCATTGCGGTTAATAAAAAAGGAAGATGCAATTATCGGTGCTCTTGAGCAGTTGGGAGTGCAGGCAAGGCTTTCCGATCCTGGTCACATAGCCAAGCAAGTTTTGGATCAATTGGGAGGTCCATGGGGTGTCCATTACCTAGCTAACAGTAATGTAGTAAAACTTTTGAACAAAATGGCGATGTCTGTTCGTCGTAAAAAAAATCAAGAAGGTAGTCTGGAAGAGCATTTTTCCGGCCGTACCGCGTCCGTTGAAGACTGGAAGAAAGTCGTGAAGGAAAATGGCAAGGGTGGCTCTATACGTGAACCAAGTCTTAAAGACTATACTGATCGAAATGTTATACGGCTCGGTCTTGAAACAGTCTGCCCTCACTGTCAGGGAAAAAATTGGCACGGCTTAAAAGAAGTTAATTATAGGGCATCTTGTGAACGTTGTCTCAATGAGTATGAGTTTCCTCAGGCGGATAGCGCGGGAAGAAAATGGAAGTATCGGGTTCTAGGTCCTTTTTCAATACCTGATTATGCGAGAGGTGCATATGGAGCATTACTTACATTGCGCGCGATAGATTCACTGGGCAGTAACAAAGGAGAAATGACGTTTTCAACTGCAATGGATTTAGAGTTCGACGGCGTGAAGTGTGAGGCAGATTTTGTCGCGATGAAAAGAAAAGAGAGGATTGAAGGGCTCCTTCCTCCAGAATTGATATTTGGTGAATGTAAATCTTTTGGAAAGGGTGAATTGATAAAAAAGGGAGATTTGGCCAAGCTCAAACACCTCGCAAAAAAACTTCCTGGGGCTGTTATCGTTATATCGGTAATGAGAGATCATTTTACAAAAAATGAAAAGAAAATAATTACGCAGTTTGTGAAATGGGCGGAGCGCTCAGATCAAAGGGGGCGTGCTACGAATCCAGTCGTGTTGTTTACCGGGCATGAGTTGTTTTATGACTTTCTCTTGTCCGCAACATGGAAGGATTTAGGATCACCTCATAAAGATTATGCTGATTATGAGCATACAAAAGATCTAATCAGCTTATCCCAAGCTACACAGGCAATCTATTTAGGGCTTCCTTCACGATTTGATAGAAGAGTTGTAAAGAAGAAAGCACCCATTAAAGGAAAGAAATGACAGCTCAAAGTATTTATTACTACTGGCACTCGTTGCATAACGGGAAGGTGGTCAGCCTCGTCCCTGAAGCACGAGGTCGTTATAAAATTATATATGAGAATGATAGTTTAGGATCATATCACTCAGCTGAAGCGGCATTAGATGATTTGTGTGGTGGTCATGTTTTCTCCGCCTCAGGCAATGTGGATTTTTCGCAAATGAATATTCCAGATAGCCTTAATGATTGGGAAAAGAGGTTGTTCAAAGAAATTAGTAGCCCATTATAAAAACCAAATTAATTTAGCATTAGCCTGATGAAATACGCTTTAGTTGATGGAAAAAGAACCGAACCGCAACCTAAGTTGAGAGGGAAATGCCCTTGCTGTCATGCTTTAATGATTCCTCGTTGTGGTGAGATCAAGATCTGGCACTGGGCCCATAAGGGAAAACGCTTTTGTGACTCTTGGTGGGAAAACGAAACCGAATGGCATCGTGAATGGAAGAATCTTTTTCCTAAGTCTTGGCAAGAAACATTATTGCAAGATGAAGATACTGGCGAAAAACATATCGCAGATATTCGTACTCAAGATGGTTTTGTAATTGAGTTTCAATATTCACATATCAAGCTTGAAGAGGTCAGAAAGCGGGAGAATTTCTATCAAAGAATGGTCTGGGTGTTAAATGGATCTAGGCGTAAAACAGATTACAAGCGGTTTGTTAACGGAGCCAGAGCCTTTTACCCTACAAACCAGAGGGGTATTTATTTTGTTTCCTTCCCTGAGGAGTCTTTTCCAGCACAGTGGGTGAATAGAAATGTTCCTATCTTGTTTGATTTCGAAGATGCTATTGATGCAAATCCAAGAATTACTAAAAACGTTGTTTGGGCGCTTTTGCCTGGTAGGCAGCGCGGAAAGGCGCTTGCTTTGATTATCTCGAAGGAGCAATTTGTTGGTTTTGCTGTCAAAGGCAATCTCTTCGAAAAACTCTATGAAATTAATAAGTATTCAAAAATTTAGTTGGCGATATATTCGGTGTTAGACACTAGCTAACATCAAACTGTTATCAAGATGCCTAGAAGTGAAGCTGTAAAGACGTAATTAGAGATGTGCCGCAATGACACAATCAATAAAAACACATTTTATAAATCTAAGCACTGCATTGGCGAAGCTTAAGCCTACGGGTCAAAAGGGTTTTGAAGGGCTGATTGCTGTCGCACTTGAAGCAATTATCGGCACGCCATTCCGTCTTGCTAGCAGCGGCTATCAACGAGGTGTTGATGGAAAGGCTGCTTTTAATGAGGGGGTGGTTTTTGAGGCTAAATTATACACGACCGATTTGCAGCGAGCGGATATTCTCTCGAAAATCCCGGACTTTGTTAGGCATAATGATTATGCGGATCTTGTGTGGGTTTTAGGTGCTACATGTGCTGTGCCAACCCAACTTGCTGAAGATCTTCGCACAGACGGTAATAAGGATGGAATTAGTGTACTTGTTCTTGACTGGATGCCGTCTGATTATCCACGATTAGCTGTTACGCTCGCAATGGGAGGCGAGAAAGTAGAAGCCTTTCTCAAAGACAACCTAAAATCAGATGAGGCCATTAAGAAAGCTTTAGCAGCATTGCTCGCTATTCGCAATCATGAGGCATTCCCGCTTCATGAAGTAGCTATTCGGCAAAAGCTGGATGCTGCTGAAGTGGCGACCGATATAGCTGTAAAAGCTAATGCAAAGTGGTTTGTTGATGTGCTTTCAGATAAAGCCTTGGCGCGCAGTGAACTAGGCCAGCCGATTGCTTTGAAGGATGCCGCAGTTAATGTTTTGTCCCGAGATGATCTTGTTAGTCGTCTAACGTCCTACCTTACCGACAGTGCTAGAGAGGAAGTGGTTTTTGTTCATGGCGGAGAGGGGTGCGGCAAGTCATGGATCATCATCCAGTCATGGCTATCACAAACCAAGAAACCGATTTTGTTGTTTGCGACACCGGATGATTTTTTGGACGTGAACTCACCGCAAGACATAGAGACGAGGCTACTTAGGAAACTGATTGCTCAGACTGGTGGGGTGGAGAGCGAAGAGAATATAGTCCGCTGGCGTCGTCGCTTGAAAGCCTGGAAGGATTCTGGGGATCTATCATCACCGCGCCTAATGCTGGTTCTTGACGGGGTCAACCAACGCCCAGATCAGTTGTGGGGAAAGCTAATCGATCATATTGCTAACTATGTTGGTTCGCGAGGAGGGCGCGTCGTGGTAAGCGCTCGCACGCACTACTTTCAAGCGCGTATAAAAAGAGCAATGAATTGTGCTTACAAAGATATTGTTGTTCCCGAATGGAGCGAGGGTGAGCGTGATGAAATACTTAAACACGAAAAGGTTCCTTTAAATAGGCTGAATTCTTCAGTGGCAGAGTTCCTAAAAAACCCACGCATTTTGTCGATCGCGTTGGATGTTTTTGGTAGTGACGTCGCGGCTTTTGAAGAGCTAAGCGTCGAACGTCTTCTCTTCGAGCATATCATGGCTGGAATTAAAGGGGATTTTGGTGAACATCCTGCAGACTTCATCGACCATCTGAGGGCGCAAGCAAGCAAATTATCTGAGCGAGTGGCCTCTCAGGTAAGGGATGATCTTTATATTTTTGAATCCGATGTCCCCGCCGTTGCTGAAGGGAGGTTCTATTGCTCAGTACCAGGAGAACTGAGGAAATATGAACTCAAAAACGAAGGGTTGATATTGGCTCTTGGCCTCAGCCTCATAGAAAACCTGCGAAAAGCTGAGCGTAATGATCGCAATCTAGATGATACTCTCAGGGAGGTTCTTGAACCGGTTGGAGCGCTGGATAAAACAGCGGAAGCAGTTACAGCGGCGATTATAGTTTGCGCTGCTGACGATGAAGAATATTCACCGACGATTTCTAAGACTCTTATAAAGGGGTACTCTGAACTTCAGAATCCACCACCAGATTCGTTTGGTGCTCTGGTTAGCTTTGCTAGGGTTAGGTCGCTAACTTTTGCAGAAGTGACGCGCGACATCAGTTTACAGGGAGGGCAGCAACCGAATTTTGAGTGGATTCAGGCTGCCCTGGTCAAAGCTGCGGGATCAGATGCTGTTTGGTGCTTAATCTGTGATGAGGTTGAACGCTGGCTTCGCGCATATTCGCTGTCACCCGAGCGCCGGATGCTCTATTCGGCGCAAAATGAGCCCAACAACAAGGTTGAGGAGGAGCGCAAAAAGCGGCAGACGGAGATTGGTGACAAACTTGAAGCGCTTACCCCTGCTGAAAAGGCACGACAGGATCGGCTTGTCGAAACCAAGGGTAATCTGGATGTATTATCGCGACTTACATTGGTCTTGCTTGTAGATAAAGACCTCAAGCTGTTTGCGGAGGCGCTTTCCGACTGGAGCTTTGCAAATGCCATTAACAGCTCCTTTCATACACCTACCAAAGATTTTCTCGCGCTTATTGGTCTGAATCGACGAGATTGGCAAGAGATGAGGAGCGCATTGCTGATAGCTTGTAAGGACTTAGCTGGCGATAACGTGTCAAAAACAGGTAAATGGGCGCTGCTAACAGTATTGCGCGCAACGGGCGATCCAGAAGACGATCGGGCTGCAACAGAACTTTACAAGGAGTTGACCAAGCATCGTCACTTGGTGTCTGGTTTGTATAACGAAAATGAGAAGATCGAACCCTCTGATCCAAATGCGTCTGCCCCAGTAGACCTAGGTGATAAGGTTTGTCGTTATGACGGCCTAGATGTAAGCGATCTTCGGCAGCATATGGGTACAACGAGACAAGATCATTTTTTTGTTGATGACCGTCCGGTTGTTGCTCGTTTTGCTCTGCAATCTGCTGTGAAAAAGCACCGCGAATTTGCGGATGATGTCGTTGAGCGCGCAGGCATGTCGCTTCGTCAAGGGCTGCTAGAGTTGCGCGAACACGTAGCGCTTATCACAGAAGATATGGCGCGTTCCCTCGTTGCAAAATGGAGTGTTGCGCTAAGGGCCTGTGATGACCAAGGATTGCCAGAGGATGAGGGAATCATGCTGCAGTATGAACTGCTCATTGCCTTCCCATTTTTGGATGCGTTGAACCAGATCGAGCTTCTGTTAGGAACGAATGAACAGCATCCTCTCTTGCTTGAGTTGATTAACGAAACAAAAACACCAGATAGGAAGACTTTGGACCAGCTAACAGAAGAGGTTGTCTCTTCTGACAACACCTACAAGCAGCATCTTTTATTAGAGATTGTAGGGGCTACGGGGGCGGAGATCTCAAACAAAATATGTGGTTTTGCTTGCACTGCTGTATCTTCTTCAGAGATGCGGCTGCGTGTCAGTGCTATTAGTTTAGCTGCCAGATCTGGCCATCTTGATCTTTTGAAGACAATAGCAGAAAGCGACTGGGCTAGTGATCCTTCAAAAGATAAGCACTTTGAAAACTGGTATGGATCTCTCGCATTGCTAAAAGCTGCGCAAGCAGGCTTAACTGACGAAAGTGCTGTTTTAGATCGCATATCACCTTGTCTCTTCGGACGTGCGGCAGTCATGCTCTCTGGCTCAGCGGTGCGAGAGGTCGCTAAACGTATTAACGCTTCAATTTTCTTCGCCGCAGGTCTGTCCGATGAACTCATTGCTCCGGAAATAGAAATGGAAGCAGACGAAGCTGCCTCTGATGAGCCGACACGTTTTTTAATTACAGAGAGAGATTCGATATCTGTTAATGCGGATGATTTTTTTAAACGGCTTTCCGAGAGCAATGAGGAGTTTCGCGAACGGCAAAACGGCAATTACAATGCCTTCATTGCATTCAGAGAAGATCTAACGTCTGAAAAAGCGCAGATTATTCTGGACCATATTACAAGTGAAGAGTTTGACGCGGTGGTTGCTGCTGATCTGACGCTTGCGGACCGTTGGTATGACCTTTTCATGGGGCTCAGCGACAATAAGCTCCCTGCTTTGCACAATCTCATTCTTCTGCTTGCACGCGCTATAGTGAGTACTGATCCTAAAAAGAGCGCAGAGTTGATTGAAAGGATTTCTCACAGCCGTCCACTAGTTCACTTCACATTTGGTAAAAGCGGCGTAGACCTTGAATCAATAAGTGCTTGGACAGGGCCGAGTGTGCCAGAGCTTGATGCTATGCGTGCCAGACGGCTCGATAATGCTATCACTGATCAGGCCCTTGCTGTTGAAGTGTTCTCTGCATTGCAATGCGGTCAGGAAGGTGTTCTCGAAGCTTATATTGATGAAAAGTTAGATAGTTCTATACCGTCTGAAGTGGCACGTGGGATAATGGTTGTCGGCTTTTGTGATAAAAACTCTCGCAATGATCAAATATTGAACAAATACGCTGACACGCAAGGCCTGCCTGGTAGAGCATACGAGGCAGCCAACGCTGCTTATCTTTGCAATGTTTGGGCGCGCCACTGGTTTAAAATTATGTGCGAGACACCTGAGCCAGTTACGTTCTGGCAGGCAAAGGTTCTTTTTACGCAGTGTGTCGATGGTCGTTTTTTGGCTTGGAGGGATGAGTTTGAACAGACAGGTATGGCGGTTAATGCTTTTCACACTAGCCTAAAAAACCCGTTGAGAAGGCGCTATGAGAAGCTCGTTAAAGAGCGTGAAAAGAAGCTTTTTGGACAGGAGGCTCCGGCACCCGTTTTTGTTCAACGTTTTTTGTAACAAAGTTTTTAGATATGGGTACTATTTCTGTCTAGAAAATTAAGCTGAGCCAATGTTACCGATAAGTAACATTATTTTATTTTTACTATGGCTCCATAATAAATGATACAGTTCGGTAACATTTGTTGATTTTTAAGCTTTTATGTCCTATAATGTTACTTATCGGTAACAATTTTAAGTGAGGTTTCTCATGGATCATAAGGTTCCAAATACAGAAGATTTGGGTCGTCTTATTCGTGAAACCCGCAAAGAACAAGGGTTAACACAAGACGATCTTGCTGGTTTAACTGGCACGGGACGTCGTTTCATTATTGATTTGGAACGAGGTAAAGACACTGCGCAAATAGGTAAAGTCCTACTTGTTTTAGCTGCTCTTGGCATAGCAATTTATGCTTTAAGTAAGTGGAAGTGATAATCTATGCCTACCCAAATATTAGACGTTTACTTGCATGGAAATAAGATAGGAAAGCTCTCTTATCAAAATGGAGAGCTTTCTTTCGTATATGATGCTGATTACTTAGGCAGTGAAAAACCAGCAAAGCTCTCTCACGTATTTCCTCTCAATCCAGAGCCGTTTGATAATCAAACTACAGAGCCGTTTTTTTCAGGGCTTTTGCCAGATGACATTGTACGTCGACGCTTAGCTCGATATTTAGGTGTGTCTGAGGGCAATACTTTTGCTCTATTGCGCGAAGTAGGTGGTGAATGCGCAGGAGCTGTTTCTGTTTTTGTCGAAGGTGAAAGTCCAGCAGCTTTTAACGAACCTGAATATAAAATATTAGATGAGAGCGACGCCAAAGAAATTCTTTCATCATTAGATAGGCACCCATTTTTAGCGGGTGAAGAAGGTGTTCGACTTTCTGGGGCGGGAGCGCAAGATAAGCTAATTGTCTCCATTGTAGATGGCAAGCTTGCTATTCCTCTCCGCAACACACCGTCAACCCATATAATAAAACCACCAATTAAAGATTTAGAGGATACGGTCTTTAATGAGTTTTTCTGTATGAAACTAGCGGGTGACATGGGGCTTCCAGTACCTGAGGTGGATGTTTATTGGTTGGGTGACCAACCTTATTACCTCGTTAAACGTTATGATCGTCGCGTCGATGAAAATGAAAGTGTTCGAAGATTGCATCAAGAGGATTTTTGCCAAGCTTTGCAAATTCCCCCGGAACAAAAGTACGAAAACGAGGGGGGGCCTAGCTTGCAAAGCTGCTTTGATTTGCTTGAGGAGCGTATAGCGGGCGGTAACATGGCAGGGAAGAATAGGCTCACTTTTTTGCAAGGAGTTATCTTTAATTATCTGGTTGGAAACGGAGATGCTCACGGCAAAAATTTTTCGCTTCTATATGATCAAGAAGTTGAGAGTTTGGCGCCGTTCTATGATTTGATGAACACACTTGTTTATGGTGACGCCTTCAAAGCAAAAATGGCAATGAAGATTGCCAGTAAATATAAATTTCGTGAAGTGGGGCAGCGACACTTTGATACTTTTTCTGAGGAAAATGGATTTCGACCGGATTATGTGCAGAAGCAACTAAACGAGCAGAAATCAGTTATTAAAGATAAAGCCGAAAGTCTGGCCGATTTGTTGAATCAGGACGATAAAACGAAATCGTCTATTTACAAAAAAATCATTGAAACCTTTAACGTCTGAAGATAGATACGAAACTGTGTCTGAAGCAGAGATTGTCGGTGAATAAATCCTTGATTTATAAGCCCTCGTTGCTGCGCAGTCCTGCTTGCGCCGACCCCTTCCCCGCCCGGGTGGTGGGAGACTGAACGGCCTGGGCCGTCTGATACGTTAACTCCGTCTTTAAAAAATCCGTGAGATCATAAAAAAGATAAATAGCGCACTTATGCAAACCTCAGTTTGCGTGCGCCACAGCGGCGCTAATTGTCGGGATCGACAAGTGAGCAATGGCTCGCCGACACCTGACTTTTAGCCCTCATATCGGTCCAAGCTTTCGGGACCTTAAATGAAGGAAAGTAAGGGTGTGTTTACTGCGTAAATAAGGGACGGGGGGTCCCATGGCGATCTATCATTGCTCGCTTCGGGTGTTTTCTAGGAGTAAAGGCCACTCGGCCGTGGCCGCTGCTGCCTATCGCGCAGGCGCAAACCTTTACGATGACCGGCAACAACACATGCATCGCTACGCCGCCAGATCCGGCGTTGTATCGACACACATATTCCTCCCCTCAAACCTTCCCGAAGATCTGTTTATCTCTAACGGCGGCGAGATCAACAGAGGCGCGCTGTGGAATGCGGCAGAAGACGCAGAGCGACGAAAAAACTCCTGCGTCGCTCGTGAGTTGATTTTAGCCCTGCCGCATGAACTCGATGAAACCCAGAGGATTAATCTCGCTAAAGACATGAGCACGTGGCTCGTGGAACGATACAACGTAGCCCTGGATATGGCCGTTCACGAACCTGTCGATGCTCATGGGCATGATACCCGAAACCATCATGCGCATTTGTTGTTCTCTACCCGTGAGCTCTTAGAACACGGCTTTGGCCCCAAAACCCGTATTCTCGATGATAAAGCCACAGGCAAAGAAGAGACCGAACTCATCAGGCAAGTTTGGGAAACATTGGCCAATGACGCTCTCACAAATGCAGGGTTTGATGAAATCAAGGTCGATCACAGGTCGCTCGAGGATCAAGGCATTGATCGTATCCCTCAAACCCATATAGGGCCTAAAGGCAATAAGGCTGCACAAGACGGCTCACATCACGAGGAGGATGGTGATGATGAGCGCGGTGAAGACACCCGCCAAGGCAGCGGTGAAAAAAGCTCATCCTCCTCTTCTGGCGGCGGCGGGGCCGCATCCGTGCAGGCGAAAGGTGGCAATGAGGATGAAGACAGCGGCGATGAAGACAGCGGTAAGCACGGCAGCAGTGATAGCTTTGCTCTTAAAGTCACAAGCAAGCTGAAGCTTGATCACAAGGCCAGAGAAATTGATTACCGCGTCATCGACCGTTTTAAAACCCGCCGTAATTTTGTTGAAGAGATAAAAGCCTTAAATGAGCGGCGGGCGGCTTTTGGGGAAAAGCCGATCAAAGACCAGCTTATCGAACTCGACAAACTCATGGATAAGCTGGATGCGCGGCTGGAGCGCTTGCAGGCAATAGAAGACAAGACCGCGTTTCCGATCAAGATCATGGAAATGATTGAGCGCGTCACTCAAAAAGCGGCCGAGCTTCTTGGTTTACGGCAGAACGATGCCTTCAAAGACAAACTCCATGACCATGAAGTTAAAGTTAAGGAAGAACGCCAGCAGTCGCGATATGGGCGCACATATCGGCGCGGGCTTCATGCCCAAATTGACGAGATGAAGGTCAATATTGAGCGGCTGGAAGTTAAACGCGGGCAGGTTGAACGCTATGCCGCCTTCGTTGAAAAACTAGAAACAGAAATTGCTCTCCACACACCCTCTATTGCCAAGCAAGTAGAGGTAAAAGAAAAGCCGATAAAGAAAGTCACGAACAAAGAGCTATCTTTAAAGCTCAAACTCAAAGCATCGGCGATGCAGGACGTCATTCCGGCTGAGTTTAAGCCGATAACCCCCAAAAAAGACGTAAATCCGGTGCAAATGCCGGATGTTCAGGCGGCTGCATACAAAAGTATGCAGAGTGTAAAATTGAAAGAGCAGGCGCAGGTGTTTGCCCCTGAAAAAGAACTCTTGATACCTGAGGTGAAGTTTAAGCAACCCGAAGCTACCCGCGTTGAAGTCAGTGTCAGGGAAGAAGTGGACAGAAAAGAACAAGACTGGAAGACACGGAATGTTATGCCGATTAAGGCGATGTTCCGCGAAATGGAAACACATGAGGTAGCTGCGCCTGGTGAGCCGCAAGCGCGTGTGCGAACGGGCAAAACCTTGCAACAGGAATTACGGCATGAACACAACGCCCGTGTTGATAAGGCGAGGGCGCATGTGCCGGATAAATTTAAAGCGCCCGAGCGGGAAGTCGAAACACCCAAAACGGATAAAATATTCATAAAGGATTTGGAAGATGTGCGAGCCAGGCGCCGCGAAGATGAAAAAGGCACGTCCTTAAGATCAAAATTTAAAGCTTCTGAAAAGGCGCCTAAAGACAAGCCGCCGACCATGAGCAATGAAGAGCATAACAAGCTCCGAAGATCACGAACGGAAAGCGTGAGGCCAAACATTGATCCGAAATATCGCGCTTCGGATTACCCTGATGAAGCTACAGGCCAGTCTAAAAGTACTGCAAATAAAGGGTTACGGGACAACTGGTCGGAAGGGGCGAATGATTCCAAGGCAAATGAAAGACCAAGAATGTCTCATGGGTTCAATGATCACACTTCTTTTGATGAGCAAGTGGATGATCCGAATTTATCAAATAACGAAGATGGGTTTGATATGGGTTAAGCGAAGCTTTTAAGATTGTTAATATAATAGCAAAATTTTATTTAAAACTGTTTGTGAAATTAATTAAGTTCTCAGGAGTATTTGTTAAAGTTACTTTAAATGTGAAGTTTATGTCGAAATGCTGATTAAACTTCTAAAGTTTGAGATAAAAAAGGCAAATATATATTAAATCATATGGTGCTGTTTCAAATTAGGAAGGTTTCAAATGTCTAAGAAAAGTGTTCTTAACGTTTTTGGCTATGATTGTGGCGATGAGAAATCTTATTTTCAAAAACTTGCCAATGGTAAACTTGTTTATTTGCCTTGGGGCGAGGGGGGAGAAGTTTATTACGTTACAGATCGTGAACGGCAATTGCTGCAAATATCGCAAGGTTTGGGTGTATTGTTTTTAGTGCTTGTTATGGTGATGATGAATATTTTGCACATTATTACGTACGAGGCGTTACTGATCGGAATCAATGTTGTTCTTGCCGCTCATATCCTATTTATGTATTCGGTTTGTAGAAAATTAGAACCCTATCATCACGAGCTAGATGCGCGTGACAAGAAAAATAAAATCCCACGATTTGCTATAGATTGTTTAGTTATTGTGTTGGTTCAGTCTGTTTTTTTAGTCGTAGGGCTCATCCACTATCCTGGTAGCTATTTTTTGTGGGGCTATGGAATTTTTATTTTCAGTTTTTACCCAGCCATAGTCTTTTACTTTCAGATTAGGGGTGGGTATATTTTTCAAAAAAAACCATCTTCTTCAGATTAGATTTAAGTGCCTTTGAAAATGTTTTTCTGAGAAGGATAAGGTTTGGTATGCCCATACAGCCTTTTCATGAATGTTAAAATTAAATTGACTCTCCTTGAATAATTTTCTACCTAAGGTTTACTGTGTGGAAAATTAGCGTCTTCAAGGGGAGGTGACCATGTCAAACTATTGGTCAGAAGAGTTACTGCGTCCAGCTTTTGTCGAAGATGATGTCTGGCATACAATTCTCAATAACTTCTTGACTTCAGTGAGTGCTGATCCTGTTAGTAATCTGCCATCTACGCTTGCTGAGGATATTGCCAGGCTCCAAAGCGCTGGCATCAGTGAGCCTAGCGACTTAGCTGCTTTGCACTATGATATGCAGCAAGCTGGAGATTTTGGGTCTCTGACAGAGCGCGGCAAAATGGGCAGCCTTGGACAAGGATGGTCTTCTCTGGCCGATATCAAGCTTCTTATTGCAGAAGATGGAAGCAAAACACTGTCCGGCTATATTGATTCTGGCTCCCTATCCGCGTTGGATGCTACACGCACTGCGCAGTATTCAATCTCCCTCCCATTGAATGTGGGTGTTGATCAGCAGGGGTTTTTAGATAGCGTTTCTACAGGGCGGTGACCTTGCCCCCTAAAATCGGTCCATTTTTTGAGTTAGGAATTGGTTTATAAAAGTCT
>JAESRE010000042.1 GCA_016764775.1 Alphaproteobacteria bacterium | reverse complement strand
GACCAGTCCCCACAATGCCCATGCGAGGCGCCCTGTTACCTTCCATAAGCCGATTTTACCGATGGCTTTGCCACGCCCGATTGTAGCCATAATGCCATGATCCTTATAGGCGAAGACCTCTGGCGGTCCTTTGTTTTCAAGCCGATCAGCAATCAGGCGGGCAACATATTGTCCCTGCTGCTCGGCGGCAGGCGCGAGACCGGGAACAGCTATGCCGTTTTTATCAACAATATGAGCTGTATCTCCGATCACAAACACATCTTCGTACCCTGGAACGGACAAATCCGGATTGACAAGAACCCGTCCAGCTCTGTCATGATCGGTCTTCAGCCATTCTGATGCAGCGGAAGCTTTAACACCTGCAGACCATACAATTGTCCGTGCTGGAACAAATTCATCGCCGATATAAACGCCATCAGCGTTGCAATTTGTCACGGCCTGTCCGGTTCTCACCTCAACACCCAACTCCTGCAAATCCGTTAAAGCGCGCTGTGATAGGTCGTCAGGAAAAGGGCCGAGTATCTTTAGGCCTGCTTCAATGAGCAGGATTTTCGCTTTGTCTGGCTGAATGCGCCTGAATTCGCCGGGCAACGTATGGCGCGCGAGTTCAGCGATAGCTCCGGCCATTTCAACACCCGTCGGCCCGCCTCCTACGATGACGAAAGTTAAAAGTGCTTTTTGGGCGTTTGGATCTTCACTGATCTCCGCCTCTTCAAAAGCATCCAGAAGCCGCCCCCGAAGAGCTAGGGCGTCTTCTATAGATTTCAGACCAGGCGCAAAAGGTGCCCATTCATTATGGCCGAAGTAGGTGTGTGTAGCACCTGTAGCTACAATTAGGTAGTCGTAAGCCATGTCCCCTTTGGGGCCATAGATGATTTTCCTGTCAGGGTCGATATCTGTAACTTCCGCTAGAGCTGTGGTACAGTTTTTCTGCTGGCGCAAAATCAGACGGGTCGGTTGGGCGATTTGAGCAGGCGACAAAACAGCCGTTGCCACCTGATAGAGTAACGGCTGAAAAATATGATGGTTACGGCGGTCGATAAGCACAACGCGGGCCTTTACATTCGCCAGAGCTTTTGTCGCTGCCAGTCCTGCAAATCCCGCGCCTATGACTGCAATGCATGGATTGGTATTTTGTTGCTCACCTTGTTTTTCTTCTGCCATTATTTAATAGACACCTTATCCTATTGTATAATTTTAGCTGTTCGTAGGTTTAAAGCACTAAGCTCCTTTAGTTTATATTCTGTCTCTAAGATGGAATAATGCGGAATATACCGCTTTTGATTTGCTCCAGAATGGTATCGAGAGAGTTGTTTATTCGCGCCAGAATTAACTGGCCTACAATGAAACTGTGAATGGTTGATGCAACCTCTTCAATGTCTGTATCTTTATCAATCTCGTTGGCTGCAACCATATCGCGAATGGCTGTTGCGTAATAATTTTGGTAACGATTTAGAATTTCAGCGGCTTTTTCACGCACAGCTTGCTCTTCGCTTGCCATTTCCAGCCCCAGAGTTACAAAGAGCGAACCGAACACGCAGCCTGATTCTTTCTTCTTCTCTGACTGGATTTCAAAAACTTTCTCGGCGAAAGCTTTAAAGCGCTCCTGCGGCCCTCTCGAGACATCAAATATCTCGTCCATTATGGATTCATATTCCTGATAATGATGTTCCATTAAGGACACGGCGAGATCGGCTTTGGATTTGAAATGGTGGTAAAAGCTCCCCTTGCGGACATCTGCCTCGGCACAAATATCGTCAACACTGACGAGATTATAGCTGTTCTGCCACATCAGGCGTGTTGCAGCACATATCAAGCTTTGTTTTGTATCTATTTGCTCCGGAGACATTGCTTAACGCCAGAATCAGTATTCTGCAGTTAGGGTTCCACCACCCAGAACTTTATACAGATTTACAAGATTAGAAAGTCGCTGCCGCTCTATCAGAATTTCATTTTGTTCGAAAACATAGAGTTCGCGCTGTGCATCCAAAACACTCAAGAAACTATCAATACCTGATTTATAACGGGCGTCCGATACGTTATAGACTTTCCGGGCAGCGGAAACCAAACGTTGCTGCGCCTTTAATTGTTCGTCCAGAGTCGCTCTGGCAGCCAGTTCATCGGATACTTCGCTAAACGCGACCTGAATAGCTTGCTCATAATTTACAACGGCTTTTTCCTTGCGAATTTCGGACAAATCCAGATTGGCTTGATTACGCCCTCCTTGAAAAATCGGTAACGTGATCTGAGGCAAAAAGCTGTATGCACCGGCGGCGCCGCTCGTAAACAAACTGGACAGTCCGGCGCTTGCATATCCGTAGCTTCCCGTCAGTGTAATACTAGGAAAGAATGCTGCACGAGCGGCACCAATATCTGCATTGCGAGCCAACAACTCATATTCAGCTTGTTTGATATCAGGACGAAGCAACAACACCTCAGACGGTATTCCTGCATCCAGGTTGTCTTTGATCTCTACTTTGTCCAGTGTTGTCTCGGGTAAAAGGCCTTCATTTTGGGAAACACCCATCAACAGGAACAGAGCATTTTTATCTTGTTCCACCAATCGACTATATTGGTGCAAGTTAACACGGGCCGTTTCTACTGCGGTTTCTGCGCGGGCAACGTCTTGTTCTGTTGACACGCCTTGTTTGAGGCTTTCAGACAAAAGTCCGTAGGTTCTTTGCTGAGCCTCCAGAGTTTTCTTAGTTAATGCCAATAATTTTTCATCGGCAAGAAGCTGAAGATAGGCGTTTGCGGTTTCTGCGATTAATGCGTTGCGCACGACCGCATGTGCTTGTTCTGTCGCCAGATAATCATTTATAGCCGCTCTATTCTGACTGCGGATTTTGCCAAAGAGGTCAATTTCGTAACTGCTCAACCCTAAAGAGGCACTATATAGCTCTACCTTCTGTGATACAGCGGTCCCGGCGGCGGCATCTGTCGATTTTTGATACGTTGCTGCACCTTCTGCATTCAGTGCAGGAAAGAGATCAGCACGTTCAATTCTATATAGGGCTCGTGCTTCATCTATGTTTAGAGCAGCCGTTGCCAGATCCTTGTTGTTTTCAAGGGCCGTGCCAATAACCACACGCAATTCTTCAGAAGTAAAAAACTCCTGCCATGTCATCTGCATGGCCAACTCTTCGCCGACCGGAAGTGTGTATCCCGGAACATCATTCCATGATTGTGCCGCAGAAAAATCAGGCTGTATGTAATCCGGTATCATTGTGCAGCCGGAAGATAGCGCCGACGTTACCAGGACCAGAGTTAAGACTTTATTTCTCATGCGCATGATCCTTTTTACTACCCTCAGCATTGAGCTCTTCTCTGTGAAAAACTTTCTCAACCATAACGTAAAACATCGGAACAAAGAAAATCGCCAAAAATGTAGCGGCGGCCATACCACCAAACACAGCAATACCAATGGCGTTCTGGCTGGCTGCTCCAGCTCCGCTTGCTAAGGCCAAAGGCGTTACGCCGAGCATAAAGGCCATTGATGTCATAATGATCGGACGGAAACGCTGTCTGGCTGCCAGCGCAACAGCCTCCATAAGGGACATCCCCTCCTCTTTCAATTCTTTGGCAAACTCCACAATCAGAATAGCGTTTTTAGACGCCAGACCTACCGTCGTCAGCAGCGCAACCTGCAGATAAACATCATTAGGCAACTTGAAAATAAAGGCAGCTGTAACCGCACCCAATACCCCTAGAGGCACAACCAGCATGACAGCTAAAGGCACTGCCCAGCTTTCATACAGAGCGGCCAGACACAAGAAAACGATCAAGACGGAAAGTGCGTAGAGAGCAGGTGCCTGTGCGCCGGTCTGACGTTCTTCGTATGAAAGCCCATACCATTCCAAGCCAATACCTTCAGGAAGAGTGTCTACAATTTTCTGTATTTCTTCCATCGCCACCCCTGTGCTCACCCCTTCTGCGGGTGCCCCCTGAATATTCAGGGACGGATTCCCGTTAAATCGCTCCAGCTTAGGCGAACCATAGGTCCACTCAACTGTCGAGAATGTATTGAACGGAACCATTTGACCTTCAGCATTACGGACATACCAATTATCGAGGTCCTCAGGCATCATTCTGTGTGGTGCGTCGGCTTGTAAATAAACACGTTTGATACGGCCTTTATCGATAAAATCGTTTACATAGCTTGAGCCCCAAGCAATCTGTAGTGTGCGGTTGATATCGTTTAGAGATAGCCCGAGCGCGGACGCTTTTTCACTATCTATGTTGATCTTGAATTGGGGTACGTCATCCAATCCGTTCGGACGCACACCCGTTAACTTCGGATTCTGGGATGCAGCCCCCAAAATCTGATTACGGGCATTCATGAGCGCTTCATGCCCCAAACCTCCCCTATCGACCAACTGAAAGTCAAAACCGGACGCGTTACCCAGTTCACGTATAGGCGGAGGGAAGAAGGCAAAAGCCATAGCATCTTTGATTTGAGCCAAAGCTCCGCCCGCTTGCTGTGCGATAGCGAACACACTCTGGTCGTCTTCGGTACGCTCATCCCAATCTTTCAAGCCGACGAAACCAAAAGCGGCATTCTGTGCGGAACCGGCAAAACTAAAGCCAACCACGGTAAACAAGTGTTCGACTGTGTCTTTTTGTTGCTCCAGAAAATAATCTTCAACCTGCTTTACGGATTCTAAAGTACGTTCAGCCGTAGAACTAGGCGGTGTGTTTACCATCAGGTACATAGAGCCCTGATCCTCGTTGGGCAGGAACGAACCGGGAAGCTGCATAAAGATGACAGCCAGGCCACCGACAAGCACAATATAGACAACGAAAAAACGAACAAACCGCCCGGCCATGAAAGACGCGGTTTTCTGGTATCTGTCACGACCTTTGTTAAAATATTTATTGAACCAGCCAAAAAACCCTTTCTCGCTGCGTCGCTGTTCACCTTCCTGGTGCTTTAAGAGCGTCGCACATAAGGACGGAGACAAGACAAGAGCGACAAGTACCGAAAGCGCCATTGCAGAGACGATAGTTATAGAGAACTGGCGGTAAATAGCACCGGCAGACCCGCTGAAAAACGCCATAGGAATAAACACGGTGGAGAGCACAACGGCGATACCGACCAGAGCGCCCGTAATCTGATCCATAGACTTTCGCGTCGCCTCCTTCGGCGAAAGGCCTTCCTCACTCATAATTCTTTCAACGTTCTCGACAACAACAATTGCATCATCAACAAGCAGACCAATTGCCAAAACCATAGCGAACATTGTCAGCACATTAATCGAAAAGCCAAAAGCCAATAGAACGGCAAACGTTCCAAGCAAAACAACGGGCACGGCAATTGTCGGGATCAATGTCGCGCGCAAATTTTGCAAGAATAGCAACATAACCAGAAACACCAGGACAACGGCTTCGATAAGGGTATGTACCACTGATTCAATCGACAACTCGATAAACGGGGTTGCATCGAGTGGGTATATTATATGAACACCTTCAGGCAGATACTCGGATAACTCCTCGACCCTTTGCTTGACAAGCTCGGCAGTTTCCAGAGCATTCGCGCCCGTCGCTAGCGTAATAGCCATACCGGCTGCAGGCTTTCTCTTATAACGCACGATACGTTCATATGATTCTGAGCCCAGCTCTAATGTAGCCACATCCTTTAAGCGCACTTGCGAGCCATCTGTATTCACACGCAAAACAATGCTTTCAAAGTCCTCAACGGTTTCCAGACGCGCTTGAGCTTTGACTGTCGCATTAATTTGCTGGTTCGCTGCTGCGGGCATACCGCCAAGCTGTCCTGCACTAATATCCGTGTTCTGGATTTGCACTGCGCTTTGAACATCCAACGGGGTCAAATTGTAGCTGTAAAGCTTGGCAGGATCCAACCAGATGCGCATAGCGTGCTGGTCACCAAACACTCTCACATTCCCCACTCCGCTTACGCGGGAAATCGGCTCCCGGAATGTGCTGACGAGCATATCGCCGAGTTCGCCCTGTGTCATACTACCATCCTCAGCGTACACGCCGACGACCAGCAGAAAGCTGTCATTTGATTTTGTTACCGTTACACCTAAAGCCTGCACTTCTTGCGGCAATTGTGTCACAGCACCCTGAACTTTATTCTGGGTCTGAACCTGCGCAATATCCGGGTCCGCTTCGGGTTCAAATGTAAGAGTGATGCTCATCGAACCGTCGGAACTGCTCGATGTGAAATAACGCAGGTGGTCAATACCGGTCAGGCGTTGCTCGATAACCTGCGTCACTGAATTTTCAACCGTTTCGGCAGACGCACCGGGATAGCTTGCATTAATGGCAACGGTCGGTGGAGCCACCTTTGGGTATTGCTCAATTGGCAAAGCCCTGATCGCCAAAACACCGGCGAGCATTATGATGATAGCTATAACCCAGGCAAAAACAGGTCGATCAATAAAAAAACGAGCCATAAAATCTACTCCTTACCGCTCGTAATTTCAGGTGCTGCCGAAGATTTTTTCTCCCATGGCACTGTCGACACCTGAGCCCCCGGTGCAATTTTTTGGTAACCCACCACAATAACAACATCACCTTCCTGCAAGCCTTCAGAGATGATCCAACTATCTTCGAAAGCTTGTTCAACTGTTATCTCTTTTGCCTGCGCCTGATTGTTTTCATCAACAACCATGACACTCAAACCGCCTTCGGCTGTACGCGTTGTTGCGCGTTGGGGCACGAGAAGCACCTCGCTTTCGCCCATATCCAGAGTGGCACGAACAAACAAACCGGGTAATAAAACGCCTTCGGGGTTCGGCATTAATGCGCGCAAAGCCACAGCACCGGTTGTTTCGTCAACCGTAACCTCGGAAAACTTCAATGTACCAGTGTGAGTATATTCTGTTTTGGTTGTTTCATCCGCCATCAACTTTACCGGTACGGTGCCCTTATCGGCCATGCGGAGACGCAAATACATGGCATCCGTGCCGGATTGTTGCATATCGATATAAACCGGATTGAGTTGCGTGATTACAGCGAGTTGCTGCGCCTGATTGGCTGTCACCAAAGCGCCTTCCGTTACAAAAGACCGACTAATGCGTCCGGAAATCGGTGCGTACACTTTGGTATAACCGAGGTTCACCTCCGCTACATCGACGGCTGCTTGCGCTACTGCTATAGCGGCGTTGGCTTGATCCAACTCAGCCTTTACATCATCATATTCCTGTGCGCTAACCGCATCTATTTTGACCAGATCCTTATAACGTTTTTCTCTGGCCTGAATGGATTTCACACTGGCCTTGGCACTATTCAGATCGGCAATGGCGCTGTTAAGAGCCGCCTTGTAGCGGGCGTCATCTATTTGATACAGTTGCTGGCCTTTTTCTACATCTGCACCTTCCTCGAACAAACGCACTGTAACAATACCGTCAACCTGCGGACGCACCTGAGATTGACGATATGGAGCCACACGGCCCGGCAACTCTTGTTTATAATTAATGGTTTGCGATTGAACTGTCATAACAGCCACTTCAGTAGCGGAAGCTGCGCCGCCTGACGTTGCATCCGTATTTGCACTGTCATGTTGTGAAGACCACCAATACCAGCCCCCTGCGCACAACAGGATAACCACAAGAACAGGTAAAGCTTTTTTCATGGCAGACTTCCTTCTCGCCTTTATTGCTTGCTAGATAAACGCATAAATTGTTAGTATATCTATTAACATACATTCATGTATGTATGTTGTCAACCAAGGAACGAGATATGAGACGAACAAAAGAAGACGCTCATAACACGCGCGAAGATATACTTAATGCTGCTGTCACCATCTTTTCAGAAAAAGGTGTCGGGGCCAGCACATTAGAAGAAATAGCGCAAAAGGCCAACGTAACCAGGGGCGCAATATATTGGCACTTCAAAAACAAGGCCGAGATTTTCGATGCACTCCACGAACGCATGCACCGGCCTATTGTTGAAATGCTGATCGAGGACATCGAAAAAGACCATCCCGAGCCAATCCAGCAACTTCGCGATATGTGCGTGCGCTTGCTGATGAACATCGAAGAAGACGCGATGAAAAGACAGGCCATGATGCTGTTTATCATTAAAACCAATTACTCAGGCGACATGGCTATATACAAAGAAAACTATCTAGCCAAAAAAGAGGAAGGTAAAAAACTCTTCAGGCGCTATTTTGAAAAGGCTCAAAAAGCAGGAAAACTTTCCAAAGACTCAAATCCAGAATTACTGACAGAGGCCATATCCTGCTACATGAAAGGGGTTTTGCATGAATACCTCATTAACCCGGAGGGCTTTAATATGAAGAAAAAAGCTCCTCAACTCATAGAACTCTTTCTTAACAATATCGGGCTTAATGAAGGTAACTAGGTTTACACTATCATACTGAGCACGGCCAAGGGCGAGCAATTTCTTTACATATTTGCTGGTTATCTCACAAAAATAAGGGGCTATAACAGCCCCTTTTTCCTAAACCCCAAATTACCGCATATTAAGAGCACTGCCTAAAAATCAAATTCTTGAAGTCTTTTTTCAACCTCGTAAGTGTGCAAGAGCAAGAATACAAACAGTTGAATATTCAAATAGGCTGATACAATACTTACAATGTGACGTAAGCTAAAACTATCGATCACATATAACATTCCATATAAGATCGCCGTCGTTTCTCCTGAAATCATTAAAGAAATTGAGAGCGCAGATAAAAAGCACAGTGCAGTGTTAGTAGTCGTTTTAGACATCATAGCGCTTCTCCTAAAATCAACAGATCAGCTTTGGTTTCGCGTAGTTTTTTGCGCAGCTCAGGGTTAGGCCTACTCAGCTGTTTGCTTCTCTCCAGCACGAAAATATCGGGCTGCAAAGCGAGAGCTTGTACAAAACTTTTCTCGATGCTCCTGTTCGAATGAAATATAAAGCTTGCAGCGGTTTTCCGCACGTTGAACATGCGTAGAACGTCTAAAACTTTGAGCTGAAAATCATCCTGATTTTCTGAAAACACGCCCAACATTTTCTTTAAGCTCCTTATAAAAGCTCTTGAGCCTTTTACAGAAGTTAATATCCAAACGCGGGCATTAGCCGAGGAAGGTCGCACAAGATTGCATGCGGAAAAAATTGTTTCCGGCATAGTTGCGCTAATAACCAATTTTGTAGGCGCTGTATGTATGGGCTGTTTACAAATCAGTAGATTGCATTCAATTTCATTAACAAGCTCTTCGCCGGTTGTTCGAATGAAATCGGGAACGAAGTGCTCATGATTAAGGCCGCCAACGATAAGAAGGTCAGCATTCACTTTTAGAACGTATTGAGAAATTGTATGGCTTAAATGGCCTCCCCGCTCAATGTGGATTTTGTAATCCAACTTTTTGTCTTGGTCATAGGTGGCAAGTAAGCTCTCGATATGGTCAATTACCTCCCTGTTCTTTGGACCCAACTGTTCCATTAAACCAGGTACCCGAACAACGTGCATTACGTGCACAATGTTTAATTCAGCATTGTTCTGTAGGGATATGCGTATCGCCGTTTTAAGCAGATTGTCGTCGTTGTGTGTTAAATCCAGAGCGCAAACTATCGTTTTGATAGCAGGCGCATCTTCCAAAGGTTTATTTGCTTTGTCAGTCATGGTGAATTCCTTAAAATATAAAATTCATGCCTTAGACCATCAGCACAGGCCGATTTTCGAAGACATACAGGGTATTAAGTTATATTTAGGAATTCACAGGCGGTGCGCGGGTTCGAGAGGCTTTAAAGCCCTGAGTGTTCAGAATCTGCCGTTGATCATAAGCAGTTATAACGGCATTTTGGTAATGAACATAATAGGGTAAAGTCACCGTATCGATTTTAGATTGATACGGGTTAGGCTCACTCTCTTTAATATTCTTGAGTGAGCTTGCTTCTTGAACACGAAAAACAACTTTGTCAGCAATTTTGTTTTCGAGTTCAGGCGCTTTAACCGGAATTGTATCTTCAATGGAAGAGGTCAGAATATCCGAAAAATCAGTGTGTGCGCTTTGAAAGCTCGCAAACAACGCCAACACAACCAAAAAGGTTGCGATAGTAAATCGTGCTTTACGCATTATGCCTGACTGATTTTCTAACATTACTCTCGAAATAGTCCTTCTCAACGAAACCTTAAAGATAGCTTATCATTTTTCTCATTCGTATAGAACTTATTGCAAGCTTGCTTGTGGAGGGTTCATCCATGCATCTATGCCGACCGCTTCCATAATCAACTCAATTGATAAAGCAGCCAACAGCATCCCCATCACTTTGATAAGAATGGATGCCCCATTCTGTCCGATTAATTTTAGTATCGCATCGGACGCACGCATCATAGCATAGGTACAAATCAACACCCCGACCAGCATACATGCGGTCACAGCCTGCTCTATAAAAGTGTACATATTATTATCGGTCAGGATAATAGCTGCCATTATGGCTCCAGGCGTAGCTATTGCAGGTATAGCCAAAGGGAAAACCGCTATATCATGACCTTTTTCAGGATCGCTATCTGCGCCGGAAAAATTCGAAAATATCATTTGCATTGCAAACAGAAGCAAAATCAAACCACCTGCCACTTGGAATGAAATCATACGAATGCCCATTCCGGAGAGGATAATTTGTCCGGCTAATATTGCGCCTAAAAGTACAGCCAATGCATACAGACATGATTTCATGGCAACTTTTTTCTTATCTTCACTCGCTTTTCGTTTGGTTAACGCGGCAAAGATAACCAATGTCCCTATGGGGTCTATTGTTGCCCAAAGGAAGAAGAAGTCTCTGATGGCGTGTTCAAGAAGCGGCATGTGCCTAAGGTAGTCTAAAACCAATTACATTGGTAGCAAGAAACGCGTATTCAGAGACTGCCCAAACAGGTCGTGGCAACATCATCTCAAACCACTTCTTGATGTAATAGAGGGAGTGTGAAAGCCCCTACTCTTAAAATTGATTTAAAAAAGAGCGGCCTATTGGACCGCTCTTTTGGATTTGAAAAGCAACTTCACGAATTTGAGAACAGTTGGGGAGGTTGCTTTTCGGGAAAAACTATATGGTTATGAGGTTTCCGTTTGTTTCAAGGTTTTCGCCATCAATACTTACATTGGCCGTGTTTATAAGTGATGTGTTAATAGGATTAGAACCTTGATATTCTCTAAGATCTTGAGGGTCCATTAGAAAAAATCTCATAAGATCTTCTTGATCTGTTTTCAGCGGATCTAAATTTTGGGTAAATGCACTTCCGCTGTCAGTAATATCAAATTTTGCTCTAAACTCAGCGAAAGTATCCGCATAAGCAGGTGTGGAATCTGGAAAACTAAATTTTAGGTCTGTGATTATGTCTGAGGACCAGCTAGCTCCTGTCTGCAAAAAACTCACATCGAAATTATCCATCATTTACCTCTCCTCGAATTTAGTTTTTAGTTGTTCCATCCCAGATTCTGTAGAGTCTGATGACATATACGATGTTGGATAGATATATTTAGTCACAAAAATATAAAGCCCAATTAGTGCAGCTAGAGCGATAATGATTTTTAACGAAGGATGAAGCCTGTTAGGCTTTTGTGCTTTTTCTGACATTTAAAACTCCCCAAAAATTTCGTAACACCCACACCTTAAGTATGGATTCTTATGGTTGCAATATTTTTGTCACAAGCCGCTTTTACCTAAGCTGCCCCCCCCTGCCCCAGCCTGCACCGGCTCCTGAAGCTGCATTTCCGGTGCATGTATCATGGAATTCAACTCTCTTTGAAGCGTGTATTCCAGATAAGGCACTGCATAGTGCTGGATCAAGGTTGAATGGTCTCTATGAAGCGCGCTCGCCAGACGCCTGGCCACATCTCGTATGGTCATTTGTGTCTCCTCATCAATTTTTAGGTACGAGATACTATGCTCTTACACACAAACGCAGCCAAGAACAAATGGTGAACATTTTTTGCTTTTTCCTGATAGCTTAAGAATCTTCGCGCTTTGCAGCCGACATAAATTTGGGCAGACCGTTTTTGCTTAAGGCCGTTTTAATCCGGTACACCTCCCCTACTCCGGCCGCCCGGAATGACGGTCCATCTTTATAGGGTTTGTAACCGTTTCTATGAAACACGCTCAATCGGTGTTTCTGGCCGGTTTCAAGGTTTGTGAAGTAGCAAAACAGGTTCGTGGACCTGCCCCAGGCACGGTCATCCAAACGGCCTTCCCACAGACCTTCAGGCGGTTCATCCGTATAGGATTTTAAGGTTTCTACCTCAGGATGGTAATCCAGACCTTTGATTTCATCTGCCATGATTTATGATCCCATAAATTCTGTATAAAGAACAGGCAGGGCGCATATGCGCCCTGCCCTGCGGTTTAAGCGAAGACACAATTCCAATCATCGTTATTCTGGACATTCATGGCCTGAATAACGTGCTCCAGGCTAGCCAGAACCATCCGGCGCTCATGAGTGCCCTGCTCTGTTCTATGAAGCGTATTAGAGAGCCTGTGATAATAGCTATAAAGCTCTGCTGGTTTTAATTTGCTTAATTCATTGAATGTGACAATCCTTTTCATGTGTTCTCTCCTTGTCAGGTGCTTTAGGAGAGCCCGGCACATCCGAGCCCTTTCCTGACCCCCTCCCCCATGATCATCGAGGGAAAGGCGAAGAGATTTGACGGTGCATGGAGATAACACCGTTCTGACAGCAACGAAGAGAACACAAAAAAGGTTGGCACTGCTTTCTTGCAGATACCAACCTCACAAGGTCATGACTGATTTAAACTAAAAGCGCCCTGCCCTAGCCGAAGAGCTTCTTCCAGATGGATTTGGATTGTTCTTCCTTTAGCGCATTGCGCAGCGCCCTATTCTGGCGCAGAATTTTTTGCTCGCGTTCCTCGCGCTCTTTAGCTGACTTTTCCTGGTTAGCAATTCTATTTTCGAGAGCTTTGAATGAATTTTCCCAAGCTTTAGATTTATCTTCCTGTGACCGCATATCCTCTAACAGATTATTGGCCTTCTTTCTTTCGGTCTTTTCTTCTTCAAGAAGCTGCTTCAGGTAAGCATTCTCGTCCTCAGTCCTGTTCATAATCTCCTGCAGCTTGTCAATTTCCCCTTGTAACTTAACAAGCTCGATCTTGTCTTCTGTTACAGTTACAGCCGCATTGTTACGAGGTGTAACATCCTGTGTTACATCGTGGTCACTATCATCCTCATTTAAAGCTTCGAAGTCGAGTTTATCTCCGTAAACTCTTAATAGTTCTGAAGCATCTATAAGCTGATTACCGTTTTCATCCTTTTCTACTGAGATAGGCTTTGACTCAATATGGCGGTAAATGGTTTGGCGTGTCGCGCCCACAATTTTGGCGGCTTCGTTGACTGTGTATTTCATGGTTTAATCCTGTAACAGAGTGTCACTTTGAATAGAAATGTTACAACGTGCGCCCTGTAACATCAATGAAAATAGCGCCCCGCCCTGTAACATTCGCGATAAGCCTGTAACAACATGTCACATGTAACTTGTAACAGGTTACAAACTTTCGCTGTAACATGTTACATCCAGTGCGGCAACTTTGAGTGATTACAATTACTTATATTTGTAACATCATGTAACATACAGTTTGTAACGTTACATGATTGTAACAGTAACATTATTTTGCTAGAGTCACAGGTGTCGATTCCCTTTTCTGGGGATCAATTAACCAAATCAGGAGAAGCGTTCCGCTTATTAGTTCCTAAGAAAAAACCGCCGTTGGCGCGGCGGTTTTAAAATCAGAAGCAGTGCTTCCTAAATTCGATACTTAGATAGTACTGCTCGTGCGAATCGGGTGCAAGTCCTTATTGGGTTTGCAAAGGATTTTTGCGTCCTTATGCACAGGGAACTTATCAAGCGGGTAGGGCGCTTATAAGACGCATGAGCACACACGCATTAACATCACCACTCACCTCAATCCTTCGCACCATGCCATCCGCTCTGCAATCAGAGCTGGGGCAGGGGAGTGGTCTACCGCATCGGTATTTCAAGCAACGTCCGCAAGATGACGGCACGTTCGTCTTACCCTTGAAGCAAAGCTTTATAAAAGATGCCAGGCTTATGCCTGGTACGCGCTGCATGTTAGCCATGCTCGCAGGTTGGGCCGGGAAGGGGGCCCCATTAGAATTAACCGAGGGCACAATCTCGAAGCATATAGGCCGTTCAGTGCGTCAGGTGTATCGCTATCTGCAAGATGCGGCGCGAGAAGGGTACTTGCGCTACTACTACACCAAAAACCGCTTCGGCATGATTACAGGCATCAAAGTCTGGCTGACCTTTGATCTTATTCGTTCACTCAAACCAAAACCGAGTGGAGCAAACAGATTCATGGCTCGGACTCATCGGTCCAACATTAATAAAACAGATATATATAAAGATAAAAAAGACCCAGAACTGGACGAAAAACTGGAGCGATTACGATCATACATAGATCACTGATCGAGCTTATTCCCTTAAAATCACATCACAGACCTTCAAAAATGTTTTCAGGAAAGAGAGCAGGGGAGGCCTGCGGTAAAAATGGCTAAATTTGCATAATAGTGGAGAGTTCTTTAAAAGGACTAAGGGCGCACTTACGCAAAGTCCGAATGCGGACAGCATTCTTGAACCTGATCGATGCTCGGTTCTTAACTTTGCAGCGCCTTCAAAACGGCAATCCTTTGGGGAAAGGATGGTGTGTGTTGGGTTAACTGAGTTTACTGCGTAAAAGGAACCATGGATCATGGCGATCTATCATTGTTCCCTGAAAGTCTTTTCTCGAAGCGAGGATGCCTGCGCTATCGCAAAGGCCGCGTATCGTTCAGGCTCGAACATAACCAACGAGCGAACGGGGTATACGCACCGCTATGCCAATAAAACCGGTATCCGTGAAACCTTCCTGCTTTATCCCGCGCCTTCGGAAAGCTTTTTTTCAGTTAAAGACCAACACAGTCAACGTGCCGTTTTGTGGAATGCGGCCGAAAGATCCGAAACCAGAAAAAACTCCCGTGTGGCCCGCGAGCTGGTTCTGGCCTTGCCGCATGAGTTGTCCCAGGAGGGACAAGCTCAATTAACCAGAGATATGGCAGCCTGGTTAATCGAGAACTACCGCGTAGCGGTAGATTGCGCGATCCATGACCCGGTAAATGGGCAGGGGCCCAATGGGTCTGATCATCGCAATGTCCATGCACATCTGATGTTCACAACCCGTAAAATCACAGCTGCAGGCATGGGTAAAAAGACCCGGATATTGGATGACAAGACATCCGGGCCAGCTCAGACAGAAGTCATTCGCGAAGTATGGGAGACCCTCGCGAATGATGCTCTTAAATCTGAGGGGTTTGAGGATATTCAAATCGACCGGCGATCCTATGAGGACCAGGGCATCGATGCCATACCCCAAACCCATATCGGCCCCGTAGCCGGGGAGGCGAAAAAGCAGGAGCAATCGCGCTCCCAAACTCATGACGAGACCGATGATGAAGAAGGAGAAGGGAAGTCATCTTCATCCAGTGGCGGCTCCGGCGGGCAGGGGCCCGCAGCCGCTAATAAAGATGAGCGCAAAGCCAATTCTGATGAGGATGACAGCCAAGATGGAAGTGACGAGGAGGGCAAGCAGGGCTCTAGCAGTGCTAGTTCAGGTGATGCCGTAGCCCTCAAACTCGAAAGTAAGGTCAAACGTGAGCCGCACCGAACAATCGACTATCCGAAGATTGACCGCGGCACGCGTCAGGATTTTGTGAACCAGATTAAGGCGCTGAATGCCAAACGCGAGCAGTTGCCCGATAAACCGATTAAGGAACAGATCATCGAGGTCCATCAGCTGATCGAAAAGCTCGACACCCGCCTTGATCGGCTAAAACAGCTGGAGCAGGGGACTTCATTCCCCGCACTCATTCAAAACGCGCTGACCAAAGCCCTTGAATTTACCGCCCGTCTGGTCATGCAGTGCTTTAATCAATCCGAAGGGCTTAATGCCGATGAGCAGAGCAGGGCGCTTAAACAAGAACGCCAACAGGAGCGATACGGCAAAGCCTACCGCGAAGGGCTGCATGATCGTATTGAGCGTCTCACTCGCGAGCTCGAAACCTTACAAAAACTGGAGCGCCAGTATCAGGCCTTTGATCGATTTATCGGCAAGCTAGAAACTGAGATCAAACGGGTGCGCATCGAGCACACGCGCAGCGTGTTTAAAAATGGGACATACAACCGTATGCAAGGGGTAGCCACACAACCCTCAATTACCGATTTAAATGAAAAAAGGGCGGGGCACGTTCCTCAACAACCCCGCCCAATGAGGACGACTTCTGTAACAGAGCTTCGTATCAAAATGCAAGCGAAAGCTGCCATGATCAGAGAACAGGTTCCCCAGCACTTCCGGCCCGAACTTAAAGTAAAATCTCAAGAGCAATATGTTGCAGCACGGAGCCTTTTATCGCAGCGTAACCCTATTATTTACGAAACGACCCGTACCCAAAACCGACCCCTTGAAAACACATATAAAAAATCGGTTCCGGATATAATACGCGCCTTTGAGAAGGCGCATATACGAGAGCCCGTGCGCGAAGTTAAACCAATACATGAAGTTCCAAAAAACCCTGCTTGGCAAAAGCAGATTGAGACTAAAATTGCTGCGCGGGCCAACGAAGAACCAACACGAACAGAGCCGGTGAAGATACATCGAGGCAAAACGATGGTTCAGGAGCGCCGCCAGGCGCATCGTGAGAAAGTTGAGGCAGCCAGATCGGTCGTGCCGGAGAAATACAAACCGGAGGTTAAAGCTACACCAGAAACAAAAGAGTCGAAGGGTAGGGTAGTCTTCAAGGATCTGGATGATGTAAGACAGCGCCGGATGAAGGATGTTAAAGGAACGTCCTTAAAGGCGAAATTTAGCCCTGCAAAGCCGCCGAGGGAAGAATCACCAATACTTGATCAAGAAGCGTATAAAAATGCCCGCTACGAGCGTTCTAAGGATGTACGGGCAGATGTGCCACCAAGATACCGAGCGCAAGCTTACGAAGCTTCTGAAGCCCAGGAAAAGCCATCAGGGATAGCAGGTGAGTTTGGCAGCTCGGATCGGCCGGAAGTGAGCAGGGTGAAGATGTCGGATGGATTTAATCAAGCGAGCCCTCACGAGACGCAAGGGCTTGATGATGATCTGGATATTGATTTAAAGTGAAGAAGCATGGGAAATAAGGTGAGCACCCTCAGTGGCTGAGCTAATCACAATCTGTTTAATCTTTCTGGGCTTTGCTTACTACGCGTATGTTCAGGGCAAAAATCAACCTCAAATCGATGATTTAAATTATTATGAAGATCCTGATTATGCAGTTCCTGTAAAGAAGGAAGCTTTATCTGAATCTGAAATTAGGGAAAAAATTCCAAACCTCACATGTGTCAAAGTAGTACGCGTTCTCGATGGAGATACTGTCATTGTCTCTAAAGCTAGCCGTAAACAATTCAGAATTAGACTAGATTCTATTGATTGTCCTGAAGATGGTCAGCCGTGGGGTGACATTGCGAAATTCGGTTTGATAAAACTCATTGGCGGACAAAATGTTAGGCTTGAGGTTCACGGTAAAGACGGTCATGGGCGGGATTTGGCTACGATTTATGTTTGGCACCGTGACAAAGAAGAATGGTTAAATGTGAATGAGCGCATGATAATTCTTGGCCACGCGTGGGTTATGCGTGCTTATTACGATCACCTTCCAAACGATAGAAAACAGAAATTAAATCGACTTGAAAAATGGGCTAAGTCCAAGAAAATCGGTTTGTGGAAGCATCCAAATCCCATACCTCCTTGGCAATGGCGGCACGGAGAGTAAGATTTATTTCCAATATTTAGCCGGTGTGAATGAGTGTAGAAATTCACCACATTACAACTACAATTTTCACCACTATCTCGCTACAAAATTCACCATTTGAGCTTGCCTGAGTCTGCAAAAAGTGGTTAAATCAGACCATGTATAGAAGAAATATCACAGATTCGATCGTAGAGGCTTTAGCAGACACGCCCGTCATTTTGGTAAACGGGGCACGTCAGACAGGCAAAAGCACACTCTGCGAGAAAATAGTGGAAGAGGGGGCTTTTCAGGGGAAATTTGTCACTATGGACGATCCCGCCACTTTGCTGGCCGCTCAAAAAGACCCTTTGGGCTTTCTAGAAGACTTGGGCAAACACGTCATTATTGACGAGGTTCAAAGAACGCCTGAGCTGTTTTTACCCATAAAAAAGCTGGTCGATGAAGACCGGAAAGGCAGACGCATCATATTAACGGGCTCTGCCAATGTTATGATGCTGCCCAAAGTAGGGGACTCGCTTGCAGGGCGCATAGAAATTCATAATCTCTGGCCGCTATCCCAAGACGAGATCGAGGGCAAAAGATCAAACTTCCTGAATACGCTTGTAAGCACGGATCAGAAGTTTGCGGCCTCAAAGCTCACATGGAAAGACATTGCGGCCAGAATGAGGGTGGGAGGCTATCCTGAATCTATAGCCCGGAGCTCTTCGTCCAGACGTAATAAGTGGTTTGCCGATTACATTACGGCCATTTTGCAAAAAGACATTCGGGAGCTGGCCAATATCGAAGGGCTGACGGAGATTCCGAATATCCTCAAGCTGATTGCGACCAGAGTAGGGAGCACCATCAATATGTCAGACATAGCGCGTCTGTCCGGTATTAAAAACACGACCCTGAAACGCTATGTCACGCTCTTGGAACATATTTTCCTGATTGTTCATGTTCCCGCATGGACAAAAAACGCAGAAGGGGAGTTTGTAAAATCCTCCAAGGTCTATCTTAATGATACAGGGCTTCTCAATCACCTGATCGGACAGGAAGACGATAGCTTCCTAGAGCAAAGAAGCAATGCTGGCGCCTATCTGGAAAACTTCATCGTGATGGAGATTTTAAAGCAGTTAAGCTGGTCTGAGCTGTATCTCAAGCCTTATCATTTCAGTATTCAAAGAGGCTCGGAAGTTGATCTGGTTTTAGAAGACAGGGCAGGGGGCTTATTTGGAATCGAGATCAAATCAGCCGCAACGCTTCAAGACAGCGATTTTAACGGTCTGAGAAAATTGTCCACACTGGCTGGAAAGAAATTCAAGCGCGGGATTGTTCTTTACACAGGAGAACAAACTCTAGGTGGCTTTGGCAACAACCTCCAAGCCGTGCCTATTTCTGCCGTGTGGTCGGAGATAAAATAGAACATGACGTTATTTCATCCCCGCCTTATAAAGCGCATCACAGAAACCCCGTTAGAGATTCCGGATGAACACGCAGGCATTCTCAATCGATGGGCCGATTCAATTCAAGACTCATCAATATACAAAATCAAAGAAACGGCTCTTCGCAGCGATTTTATTCATAAGATTCTGGCCGGTGTTTTAGGCTATGACACAGTTTCTAGCAAAGGCACAACATATTCCCTGGCTGAAGAATATCCGCTTGGCTCCGGCAGTGTTGATGTGGCTTTCGGAACTTTTGATAAGGCCGATAAAGCTAAAGATAAGGTGCTGGCTCCCTTTGAACTCAAAGGCGCGAAGACAAAAGACCTCGATGCAATCATGCCCGGCCGGAACAAATCACCTGTGCAACAGGCGTGGGAATACGGCATGGACGCCAAAGGCGCAAAATGGGTGCTGGTGACGAACTATACCGAGCTGCGGCTTTATGCTATTGGCTATGGCAGGAAGTCCTATGAAAGCTTTGATTTCGCAAAACTGTCTAACCCTGTTCATTACACGCGCTTTGTAACGCTGCTGTCTAAAGGCAATCTTTTGGGCGGCCATACCTTTAACCTTCTCAAAGAAAGTGAGCAGGTCGATAAGGATATTACGAATGATCTTTATGACGATTATAAGGCGCTGCGGGCAAGATTGATAAAAACGATAGGGGATGAAAACCCAGAAAAAGACCCCCTCGATGTTATACGTTACACTCAAACCATTTTAGACCGCATTCTATTTATTGCGTTCGCAGAAGATAAAAAGCTTTTGCCGGACAATACCTTGCAAAAAGCCTATGAAACTAAAAACCCCTATAACCCACAGCCAGTATGGGAAAATTTTAAAGGGCTATTCCACGCCATTAACAAAGGAAATAAAGAACTAGAAATCCCAGGATACAACGGCGGCCTTTTTGCTGATGACCAAGAATTAGATAGCCTTAAAATCAGTGATGCACTGTGTGAAGGCTTCAAGAAAATTGGCGAATATGATTTTGACAGCGACGTTAGCGTAAACATTCTCGGCCACATCTTCGAGCAATCCATTAGCGACCTTGAAGAGCTGCGGGCTTTGGCGGAAGAGGGAGTTGAAGAACCGCAAATAAAGACCAGTAAGCGTAAAAAGGACGGCATATTTTATACTCCGGCCTATATCACCCGTTATATAGTTGAACAAACAGTCGGGGGATGGCTCAGCGACCGGCGACTGGAAATTGGCTTCGACAAGCTGCCGGAATTAACGGAAAAAGACTATGAGAGTATAACCCCCATAATGCGCGGAAAACGTGCAGGACAAATTACCTATAACAAGAAAATCGAAAAACATATCGAAGCTTGGGAAGCTTATAAGAAAGTACTGTCCGGCATAAAAGTCATTGACCCAGCCTGTGGTTCGGGGGCGTTTCTCAATGAAGTGTTCGATTATCTTTACAGGGAAGGGCAAACCGTTAATAACGAACTGGCTATGCTCAAAGGTGGACAAATTGACCTGTTTCGTTGGGATACTCATATTCTGGCAAACAATATCTACGGGGTGGATCTTAACAGCGAGTCAGTTGAAATCACAAAGCTGTCTTTGTGGCTTAAAACAGCCAATCGCCGCGAAAAACTCACATATTTGGAAGATAATGTGCGTGTCGGTAATTCCTTGATTGATGATCCGAATATTGTCGGGGAAGAATTGGCCTTTAACTGGAACACCAAATTCTCAGAGATCATTAAAGCAGGGGGATTTGATGTTATCGTAGGCAATCCGCCATACGGGGCTACGCTTTCGACCGAAGAAAAAGCACATATCGAAAAATCGTATCCATCCTTTAAAGGAAACTATGACATTTACAGTGCTTTTATTGATAAGGCTTTTGCTGTTTGTAAGGAAGGCGGTTATTGGGGGTATATTACACCTGTATCGTGGCAAAGCGGGTATAATTATCTATCAGTCCGACAGGCCCTAAAAGAGCAAGGCCGGCTGATAACAGGAATCAAACTTCCTTATGATACTTTTGCTGATGCGTATGTTGATACGGGAATTTATATCATCAAAAATGAGCAAGCCAAAAAGTACAGCTCCCAGGTTTATGACTTCCCCATCCGTTACAAGATTTTTGGCTCTTTGGAGCAGGAAGTTGATTTTCAGGAGTTGCCATCCGGATACTGGCAAAAGCTGGACAGCCTGAAAATTGTTTTCAACCCTAATTTTTATACCCTTAGTGAAAAAGCCAAAAAGGTTGGTGTTGAGCTGGACACCATTTCTGATTCAGTACGCGGCATATTAGCGGATAAATCTGATATTCTTGAGCAGCCCGAAAAAGATACAAAACCTTATTTTATCGGAAGTGTTTACCGCTACGAACTACAGCCTGATTTTTCTTATGTTCGCTATGGTGAAAACCTGAAAGAAAAGCCAAAAGACTATAAATTTTTCGCAGAACCGAGAATATTGATAAGGCGTTTAATCAGCCGCCAGTTAAGGGTTATGGCTGTGATCGCTCAGAATGAGTTTGTGAACAAAAAAGACCTGTATAACCTGATTATCACGGACAAAGAATATGAACCCGGCTATGTCCTCGCCATAATCAATTCTAAACTGACATCTTTTTTAATGACCAAAGGTTCTACGGCATCAACAAAAGACGACTTTTCTCAAATTACATTAAATGACATTCGGACAATGCGGGTTCCCGCCGCACCTACAGCAGAAAAGGCGGCCCTAGCTGGTAAAACGCAAACTATACAGGAAGCTAATAGAGAACTTTACGAACACAGCACTGCCTTTTGCAGCTTGTTACAGTCGGAGTTTAAAATTGAAAAACTCGGCCGGAATCTTGAACAATGGTACGATCTGGATTTCAGTGATTTTGTAAAAGAAATTGAAAAGCGGATAAAACCGGAAACGCTTTCGTTGCAGCAAAAATCGGAGTGGCTGAAGCATTTTGAAGCTGAAAAAGCGAAAGCGCTTGCCCTGAAAAATACCGTTATACAAACAGATAGAGCGATAGACACCGCGATTTATCAGCTATACAGCTTATCGGATGAAGAAATAGAGCTGGTGGAGGAAACCCAATAAGCTCTTAGAGCGATATCATCGATTCCGTAAAATTTATGGTATTTTTTAAAGTCCCTTTTACCTACAAACTCCTACTGACTCTCGTACTTGAATCGCAGTAGTATGATGCTATGCGTAAGACACCTAACTCATGGTCAAAAAGTAAGTCAGCAAAAAATCTACTATTTTTTGTTCAAGTCATTGAAGAGCTTCTAAATGATCATTCATGGGACAATTATAGAGTCTATACCTTAGATACAATTGGTAGGTTAAGAGATTTAAGATATGTTGCGAATGGTATAGAGGGACAAACAATAAACAAGTGGCATCTTCATGATGCGGTCGAAGAAGTCAATTGGTCCATAAAATCTGACCCAATAGCACAGAATTGTTTTACAGAGGTAAATACTCATCTTCAGATGCTGAACTTACCTACTTGTGATGCTCAAAAAGTTTCCCATGCTGTCGAGTTTCTTATTAGAAGCTTAGAGCCAAATTATAAGGCAGAGGCTGAAAAATTAATCATTGAGAGGGTGTTTTCTGGCGGTAAAAGAAATGAACTCAGAAGGATAACCGCTTGTTATTGCGCATACCTCATCCGCGCCGGATACAGCAAGTATTACGTTGAGGAAATGCTGAAAAATTGCTTTTTAAAAGACAATCAAACGCGTGTAACTCAAACGAAGCTAGAAGAATTCTTTAGTAAGTTCGATTTTGAGCTAAACAAATACAACGTATATGCACGGGCCAGAAAAGAAAGTGCGGAAATGCTACAAAAGCATTTTGGATTTGAAATCATAAAAGGCCGCAATATTCCCAAAAGTTGTAAGAACAGTAAGCCGGAATTTTTTAAAATTAAAAACACCCATAGAATTTATGCTCTTACAGGAGTTGAGGCTTTAGACCCATATACTGCTAAACACCTTGTTACGTATACTTTGTCTTCACTGTTGGCACTTACACTTATAGAACCCAGTAGAAAAAACATTCAAAAGAGTAGTGAAATGTTTGTTCATAAAGTTGGGTCTAGAGAAGGCACCTATGTGCCAAGCAAGAACAATATTTTGAAGCAACCTAAGAGAGATGTTTTTGGTGATGCCCATAAGAAAATAGAAGACTCTCTTAACAATATTTTCGATCCTAATTTATTGACTAAACCCTCACGTTCAAAGGTTTTCAGATCATTAAACACATATGATTTAGCTATCAATTCAAATGCGCCAGACACACAATTAGCGTCTATGTGGGCGGCCTTAGAAGCTCTTTCAGCACAGCCTAAAAAAGGCTCAAAAATTGAAAAAAATATAAGTAACTGGTGCAAAGCTATTTGTACAGGTTATGCCGAAAGAAATTTTAAAGCGTTTTTCTACGATCTCGAAAAAATATATAAGAAACAATTTAGAGAGATCGTAAAGAAACAAAGAAAGGGCAAATCATCGTTAGCTAAATTTGCTAACATAGTATTATTGCAGGATGCTAATACTAGCAGTCTCAGAAAGGAAATGCTCAGACTACTTAGAGATAACCCTTTAGCATCGTTTAGGTTAGTTGATTTACATCAAAAGTTTGCCACGCCTCAAGAAGCCGCAAAAACAATTAGCAATCATGAGAAGAGAGTTATGTGGCAATTAAAGAGAATATACAGGGCTCGAAATGCAATAGTGCATTCTGGAACCGGCCCAAATTATACAGATACAGTAGCAGTGAATATGAGTTCATATTATCTAGCGATATGTAGAGTTTTAGTAAGGAAGTTGAGTAACTACGATTCTGCCGTTACTATCGATCAAGTATTTTTTGATACAAGTTTTATATATGATAATAAGTTGAAAAAATTAAGAGAACTTAAGAGATATGGCGATATTACTCAGTTACTGTTTGAGATATAATTTTTCATAAGACAATGTAATGAGGATGTTTATTAAGCCGGATAGAGATGACGGCTTAATGGACGTAGACTTTAAGGGTCTATAACTCGAACCCGGGAGGGGATTATGCCTTATTACGTTGGACTGGATGTATCACAAGAACTGACCGCTATTTGTATCGTGGATGAAGAGGGTAGCGTTGCCTACGAGGGCATGGTTCCGACCGAACCGGACGACATCATCACATATTTAAACTCCACAGGCGAAGAATACGGCCGTATTGGATTAGAGACGGGCTCTTTTTCTCACTGGCTCTATCATGCGTTGTTTGAGGCTGGTTTAAGGCCACTCATGTTAAAAGCGCTGAAAGCCAGAAGATCCGTGTGCTTTTAAACAATAGAAGCTGCCTGAACAGCAAGCGGATCGACCTTGAAAACCAGATCAGAGGCACGCTGAAGATCTTCGGTTTAAAAATCGGCAAGGTCACCAAGGCGCAATATGAGCCGCGGATACGCGAGATGATCAAAGATGACCAGGAGCTTCAGTGCTATATTGAACCTTTGTTGCAAAGCAGGGAGATGATGGTGCGCCAGGTTCTTGTCCTGGAAAAGCAGATCCGCAGCATGGCCAATAGTGATGATGTTTGCCAAAGACTGATGACCATCCCAGGGGTAGGTCCAATCATCGCTCTTTTGTATAAGGCAACCATCGATAACCCGTATAGGTTCACACGTTCGAACACGTTGGGTGTGCATCTTGGACTAACGCCCAGAAAATATGCCTCCGGGGAGATGGATTATGACGGCCATATCACC
>JAESRE010000041.1 GCA_016764775.1 Alphaproteobacteria bacterium | reverse complement strand
GCTCGGGGTCGGTACACAGCGCCTCCGGCCCTTCGAAGGGACGCATTTCGGGTTTCCAATCCGACCCGCCCGCAATATAGGACTTGCCCATTGTGCGCAAAGCCCCACTGACAGGCAGTAAAGCGCCGATTGGAATGTTTTTGACCCGTTCCAAACCCATTAAAGGCGCAACAAACCCCGCACATTCAAACATATCTGGATATTTTTGTAAGTATTTCAAGCCGATAGTGGCGCCCATGGAGTGTCCGAGCATCGCCAGGGGAATACGCCCGACATCGGGGTGAACGCAGGCATGTTTAACGTATTCAGTGATGAAATAGCGAAAATCCTCGACATCTTCATCAAAACTGACGCCGTGACGCTTCTGGCGGTTCTTTAAATAGCGCTCTGAGCCACCCTGACCGTACCAATCCAGTGTCCAGAAGGCGAGGTTATGATCGAGGCATGTGCGCGCTGTTTCATAGTATTTTTCGGCAAATTCACTTAAACCGGGCAGGCAAACGACAACGGCATCGGGAACACTGTCTTTCGGAAACACAGAGCCAAAGCGGATTTTGCGATCTCCGCCCGCTGCGGGCCGCTTGAAGTTATGCCAGCGCCAGCCTTCAGGCTCTAGGAAGCGTTCTTCCAGCTGTGGTGAAGTGTTTTCAGTGTTGCCCATAAATATCTTTTAGATAAGTCCAATATATAAGAGTGCCTTAAACAGGTTAAGGAACTACAAATTTACGCGGGGAAATCAACGATATCCAGAACTTATTCGAGGGCCTTAATGATATCTTCGGTCATCTTTTTGGCGTCATCCAGCAACATCATTGTGTTGTCGGTGAAGAAGAGAGGGTTGTCGATTCCGGCATAGCCCGTACCCAGTGATCGTTTAACGAAGAGCACGGTTTTGGCCTTTTCAACATCCAGAACAGGCATGCCGTAAATCGGCGATGTCGGGTCGTTTTTGGCTGCCGGATTGGTGATGTCATTCGCACCGATCACATACGCAACATCGGCTTGCGCGAATTCACGGTTGATATCTTCCATTTCGAATACTTCGTCATACGGCACGTTGGCTTCAGCCAGAAGCACGTTCATATGTCCCGGCATACGGCCCGCGACGGGGTGGATGGCGTATTTCACATCCACGCCTTCATGCTTGAGCATATCGGCCATTTCACGCAATGCGTGCTGCGCCTGTGCTACCGCCATACCGTAACCGGGGATGATGATGACTTTGGACGCGTTTTTCATGATATAGGCGGCATCTTCTGCGGAACCGATTTTAGCGTTACGGTCACCGTGATCGTCATCTCCGCCCGCGGCCTGTTCGCCGCCGAAACCACCGAGGATCACACTGATAAAGGAACGGTTCATGCCTTTGCACATGATGTAGGAAAGAATCGCACCCGATGCACCCACCAGAGCACCTGTAATGATTAGCAGATTGTTGTGTAACGTAAAGCCAATACCGGCAGCGGCCCAGCCTGAGTAGGAGTTCAGCATCGATACAATCACGGGCATATCTGCACCGCCGATCGGGATGATAATCAGAACGCCGATGGCCATGGACAGCAAGGCAACAATCCAGAAGATGAAGCTGCTTTCGGTCAGGCACAGAATAGCGATGAGCAGGAATAAAGACACACCGAGAATAGCGTTCATGGCGTGCTGGCCTTCAAACACAATCGGTTTGCCCGACATGCGGCCTTCAAGCTTTGCCCACGCGATAATAGAACCTGTAAAGGTGATGGCACCAATGGCCAGACCAAGCGACATTTCCACCATACTGGCAAAGTGAATGTCGTTCTTTGTGCCGATGCCGTAAGCCTCGGGGTGATAGAATGCAGCCGCCGCTACACAGACCGCGGCAAGCCCGACCAGAGAGTGGAAGCCCGCCATCAATTGCGGTAATTCGGTCATATCAATCGTTTTGGCGATATAGGTACCGATCGAACCACCGATAGCAATGGCGATTAAGATCCAGAATGTCCCGCCGACTTGCGGTAACAGCAACGTCGTGATGATGGCCAAGGCCATACCGAACATGCCGAAATTCAGGCCCTGTCGTGCTGTTTCAGGATGGGAAAGCCCGCGCAGTGCGAGGATGAACAATACCGATGCAACGATATAAGAAAGGGAAGCAAGCGTGACCATCGGTTATGAACCTTTCTTTTTGAACATGCTGAGCATACGGCGGGTAATGATGAAACCGCCGAAAATATTGATGGAGGCAAAAATCACTGCCAGAAAACCGATCAGGTTAAAGCCGGCACCCGCAGGAACAACAGCCATGATCGCACCGACGATAATGACCGATGAAATCGCGTTGGTGATACCCATAAGCGGAGAGTGCAGAGCAGGGGTCACACGCCAAACGACGTAATACCCGACAAAACAGGCCAGAATGAATACGGTCAATCCGGTAATCAGGAACGGCTGCCCGTGCGCGGCATCGGCCTGAATGGCGTGCGATGTTTCGGCGGCAATTTCGGAAGCGCGTTCAGACAACTGTTTGAGCTGCGTTGCCAGCTCTTCCGTGCTTTCGGTTACTGTGCGTTGTGTCTCGGCCATATCCGGTTATCCTTCTTTTGATTTCTTGGCAGGCTTCTTGTCGTCATCGGCCTTTTTCTTGGTCGCAGTTTTTGCTGTCGCTGTCTTTTTGGCCGTTGATTTTTTAGCGGGCGCTTTCTTCGTTGTTGTCTTTTTCTCGGCAAAGTTCGGGTGGATAATCTCGCCACCCTTAGTCAGCGCGATGCCTTTAACGATTTCATCGTCCCAGTCAATCGCAAGCTCTGCTTTGTCCTTATCAATGATCAGGTTCAGAAGGTTGAGCAGATTTTTCGCATACAAAGAAGACGCATCCGTTGCCAGACGGCTCGGCACATTGCGGTGGCCGACAATGCTGACACCTTCGACATCAACAATCTCTCCGGGCTTTGAACCTTCGATGTTGCCGCCGCTTTCCACAGCCAGATCAACGAGTACGGAGCCCGGTTTCATGGATTTAACCATTTTGGAATCGATCAGCTTTGGCGCCGGACGACCGGGGATCAACGCTGTGGTGATCACGATATCCTGCTTGGTGATGTGTTCGGCCACCAGTGCGGCTTGCTGCTTCTGGTAGTCTTTGGACATTTCCTTCGCATAGCCGCCTGCTGTTTCGGCTTCTTTAAACTCTTCGTTTTCAACGGCGACAAATGACCCGCCCAGTGATTCAACTTGTTCTTTGGCCGCGGGGCGTACATCTGTTGCGGTCACGACGGCACCCAGACGTTTGGCGGTCGCAATGGCCTGTAATCCGGCAACGCCTGCGCCCATGATGAAAACTTTTGTCGGGGGAATGGTGCCCGCCGCCGTCATCATCATCGGGAAAGCGCGTGTGTAATGTTCGGTAGCATCCAGAACCGCTTTATATCCTGCCAAGTTAGACTGCGATGATAGAACGTCCATGCTTTGTGCGCGGGTGATACGCGGGACCAGTTCCATTGAAAACGCGTCGATGCCTTTTTTGGCCAGAGCGCTTATCAACTCCGCATTCGCATATGGTGCGAGCATCGCAATCAGGAGCGTACCCTTGTCGAGCTTGCCCAGCTCATCGTCCGACGGGCCTTGGACTTTCAAAACGACATGCGCGCTTTTATATAGATCAGCCTCGCCTTTGGCGATGGTGGCACCTGCGTCTTTGAACATCTGGTCAGTGACGGAAGCGCCTTCACCGGCGCCGCTTTCAATCATGACCAGTGCCCCTAAACCGGTCAACTTTTTGACGGTATCTACGGAAACTGCAACGCGTTTTTCATATTCTGCGCGTTCTTTGGGGATGGCGATCTTTAAACCCACGGCGGACGTCCTTATTGCAAGTGTCTGATTAAGATGGAGACAAAGATGCACGATCTTTTTGATTTTGTGAAGGCCTCGAAATGATTTTATTCAACTTTACAAGGTGGTTTCTGCCGATGCGGCTCTAGCCTTTCTCCTTGAAAGTGCAGGTTTTTTTATTTACTCTTAAAAAGAAAGAATTCTTTAATCCCTCCCTGCTCTAATAAGGCGTCCTATGCCTGAACTATCGCGAGTAAAAATGAAGATATATCTGAAGACGTTTGCGGCGTTTTGCGCCTTCGCAGCTTTTTCTGTGACGCCTTTAAAGGTGAACGCTGAAACGCTGGAAGAGGCTGTGGCTGTGACATTGTCTCAGCATCCTCAGGTCGACGGTGCGCGTCAGGCAATGCTCGCGGCGGGTGAACGTCAACGTGAGCAGAGATCGGCCTATTTCCCGGAGTTACAAGTCAACGCAACCGGTGGTCGTATTTATGGCGATAACAGCACCAGTCGCGGATTAAGCGTGACCCGCGGAGCAGGGTATTCCTATTTGTGGGAAGGCTCGGTATCCGCCACACAACAAATTTATGACGGTTGGGAAACGGCCAACCGTATCAAATCTGCCGAGGCCGAAGAAAAGGCCGCGGATATGTCCGTTGAGGATATCCGCGAAACGCTGGCCCTGCGTGTGGCCGAAACATATGTGAACCTGTATCGGGTACGTAACGGGCTGGATATGCTGGTTAAGCAAAAGAACAGCGTTTCGGATTACATGGACCGTATATCGTCTCTGGTCGATGATGGCGCCGCCGACGAGGCCGAATTACAGCAGGCGCGGGATGTTTCCGTTATTCTCGATAACTTTACCGCCGATTACACAGGCCAGTTGCGCGTTCTGGAATCCGATTACAATGAATTGACCGGGCACTTCCCGACAGAATCCAAAATATTGCCGACACTGGCGGAAGATGCCATTCCCGCTACGGCGGATGAAGCCATCGCCATTGCCAAGGACATGCATCCTTCCTTGAAGTCAGCCAGATTTGCATCCCAATCCGCAAAATATGATATGCGGGCGGAGGAAAGCACCTACATTCCGAAATTTGACGGTGAACTCTCCTATCTCAAAAGCGATAAAAGAGACATTATCGGCGGCGAAGTCGAAGATGGCCGTGCGGTTGTACGCATGAACTGGGCGTTTGAGACAGGTGGCGGGCAAAGCGCGCGTATCAAACAACGTTTGTACGAGCATAAGCAGGCGCTGGCCGGTGTAGCTGAAACAGAACGCCGCATAGAACGCGATATCAGACGGGCCTATGCCGAGTTGGAAACCGCAACGCGCCAGTTGAACAATCAGAAGAAACGCTATGATCTGAACAAGAAGCTTTACGACACATACGAAGTGCAGTTCGAAGGCGCACGCATTTCTCTCTTACAGTTGATGCAGTCGGATAACCAGCTTCTTCTTACACAACTTGAAACCATGAATGCCCGCAGCCGCGTCAATCTCGCGAAATACAGTATTCTGGCTTCAATGGGGCTGTTGCAAAAAACATTGAATGTTAAATTTGAAGAGATGGCCGAAGCGCAGTCACATCCACGGCATGTGCCGAACTAACGTTTTTCAGGCTGTGCCGCAAGGCGTTTTAAACCATGAGCAAAACCACCAAACAATCCGAAGACAAGAGTGCATCAACGGATGCATTGCTCGAATGCTTGGTGTTTATTACCGCCCATTACGGCCGCGCTAAATCGGCTCAGGCGCTGGTTTCCGGGCTGGCGTATGATGGAAAGCGCATGCGGCCGGAGCTGTTCGGGGAAGCCGCCGAAAGGCTGGGCATTCGTACCAAAACGGCCAAGAAAGCCAGAATATCCGATATCCCTGATGCTGTATTGCCTGCGGTTCTTATACTGAACGGGGAGCGCGCATGCGTGCTTGTGTCCGCCACGGAGATTTACGATCCTGAGACACAATCGAAAAAACCGTTCGATGCCGAGGAATTGCAAAAGGATTACACGGGCTACGTGATCCTGACACAGTCCAAACCTGAATTTACCAATCCCGATGTAGCCGATCCCGATGATCGCAATAAGCATTGGTTCTGGTCATTGGTGGATCAGAACAGGGGCATCTTCGGCATGGTTCTGCTGGGGGCGGTCTTTATCAACCTGTTTGGTCTGACCAGTCCGCTCTTCATTATGTTGGTCTATGACCGTGTTATTCCGTACGGTGCCACCGAAACGGGCTGGGCGCTCGGTATTGGTGCGCTTGTCGTGTTCATGTTTGACTTCATTATGCGTTCATTGCGGGCCTATCTGCTCGATCTTGCAGGAAGACGCATAGACGTCATCGCAACACGCCGCATTTACGATCAGGTTCTGAATATGCGCTTGAGCGAGCGCCCGAAATCCAGCGGTGCATTCGCCAACATGCTGAAAGATTTCGATTCCGTACGCGACTTCTTTACATCCGCGACCATTACGGCGTTGGTGGATTTACCGTTCACGCTGTTCTTCCTGTTTATCATCTACAAGCTTGGCGGCCCTGTCGCATTCTTGTTGCTGGGGCTTTTGGCGGCGGTCTTCTTTGTCGGCATGCTTATTCAGGTGCCTTTGAAAGCGCTGGTGCGAAAAGCCACACGCTCAGCCGAAGCCAAACACGGCATGCTTGTCGAAACCATTCACGGTCTTGAAACTATCAAGGCGATCGGCGCAGACGGTGCATTCCGTGCACGTTACGGCGCGCTGGTGGGTGAAAATGCCGCATATGGGCAATCATCCCGCATGGTTTCGGGCTTCGGTATAAACTCGGCTACCTTTATTCAGCAAATCGCATCTGTCCTTGTTGTGCTGATGGGTATGTATCTGGTGGCGGACGGTATTCTGTCTGTCGGCGGATTGATTGCTTGCGTAATTTTAAGCGGCCGCGCACTCTCACCAATCGGGCAGATTGCCAATTTAATGACACGCTATCACCATGCTTCCGCAGCGCTGAAAACACTCGAAGGCATTATGAGCAAGCCGGTCGAGCGTCCCGCAGGGCGTAACTTTTTGCACCGTCCTGATATCGAAGGAAAAATCACATTCAAGAAAGTCGGTTTTGAATATCCGAGCGTAAATCGCAAAGTGCTCGACGATATCAGCTTCACAATTGAACGCGGTGAAAAGGTCGGCTTGGTCGGCCGCATCGGCTCGGGGAAAAGTACAGCAGCCCGATTGATGATGGGCCTTTACGAACCGACCGACGGCACATTGCTGGCGGATGATACGGATTACCGCCAGATTGATCCGGCGGAGTTGCGCCGCCATTTCGCTTATATCTCTCAGGATGTGGTGCTGTTTAACGGCACCGTGCGTGACAATATCTGCGCGAGTTTGCCCAATGCGTCCGAAGAACAAATCCTGCAAGCATCCAAAGATGCCGGCGTGCACGACTTTATTTCACAACACCCGATGGGTTATGACGCGCCCGTAGGCGAACACGGGGAAGGCCTGTCAGGCGGGCAGCGTCAGGCGATTGCATTGGCGCGTGCCATGTTGATTGACCCGCGTGTCTTGATCTGTGACGAGCCGACAAACGCAATGGACATGCAGGCCGAAGAAGCGTTCAAAAAATACATGGCCGAGCATACAAAAGATAAAACACTCGTTCTCATTACGCATAAATTCCCGATGCTGGAGATGGTCGACCGTTTGATCTTGCTCGATCAGGGGCAGCTGATTATGGACGGGCCACGGGACAAGGTTCTGGCAGCTCTGAATTCAGGCGAGTTAAAGGTGAGGGCTTCATAGATGTTTAGCTCTAAGATTAAAGAAACCGATTTTATGTCCGAACTGGACGCCGCCACCAAAATGCGTCCCGCGACGTCTGCGATATTGATGCTGTTTTCCATCATGGCGCTGGTCCTTTTCGCGATTGTATGGGCGGGGATTGCAGAAGTCTCGGTGATCACGCGCGGACAGGGACAGGTTGTACCTTCCGCTGATGTGCAAGTGGTACAGAGCCTCGAAGGCGGGATCGTCGAAGAAATGCTCGTTGTACCCGGACAGACGGTTGAAAAGGGCGAAATCCTGATGCGCTTAAGCGATGTCGCATTTTCTTCGGAAGAGCGCGGGACGGAAGCTCGGTTTTTAGGGCTGGAGGCCAAGAAAGCCCGCTTAACGGCTGAAGCAAACGGTGAAGAATTTACTGTGCCTGAACGGGTGCAACAAAAGGCACCGCAAGTCGCGGAGAATGAAAAAGCGCTCTATGACTCGCGCCAGAAGGAGTTGCAAAACGCCTATGCCATTCTCGATGACCGTATCGCAAAGGCGAAAGCCGAATTGGCCGAAGTACGCGCGCAGATCAGCGGCTTTTCTTCTAGCCGGACATTGCTGAGACAGGAATTGCAGATCACCAAGGACCTTGTGGCCAAACGTGCCGTGCCAAAACTAGAGGAAATTCGCCTCAACCGCGAAATATCCGAGCTGACCGGACAGATCAATGCACAGTCCCAACGCCAAAAAGCATTGCAGGCTGAATTACAGGTCACGGAAAAAGAGCGGGCCAGCCAACTGGACCGTTTCCGTTCGCAGGCGCTCGGTGAGTTGAATGAAGTTGAAACGGAAATCTCGTCCTTGCGTGAAAGTCTCGTTTCCATCAGTGACCGTGTCGAACGCCGTGAAGTGCGTGCGCCCGTCGACGGTGTGGTGAACAACATCACGGTCAGAACCTTGGGCGGTGTTGTCGAGCCCGCAATGGAGCTGTTCGAGATTGTGCCGTTGGATGAGGAACTGAAAATTCTGGCGCAGGTGCAACCGAATGAAATCGCCTTCATCCGTCCAGGACAGCCCGCAAAGGTGAAAATCACCGCCTATGACTCTCAAAAATACGGTGCGCTGGACGGGGAGCTTGTCCGTTTGGGCGCGACCAGTAATCGTGACGCCGATGGTAATATCTTTTTCGAAATTGAAATCCATACGGAGAAAAATTATCTGGGGGATGCGGATAATCCGTTACCGATTACGCCGGGTATGGTGGCCGAAGTGGAAGTCATTACAGGGGAAAGAACCGTTCTGGAATATCTTCTGAAGCCTGTTTTACGCGCACGTGACCGCGCATTTACGGAGCAGTAATCCATGTTGCGCTTTCTGGTCCATCCGTTCACGCGCTTCTTCACTCTGGTTTTAATTCTCGGGCTGGTCACACTGGCCGCACTGGATACGACAGGTATCAAGACCCGCATCAGCAACCTCGTTTTCGAAACCTACATGAAAATGGAGCCGCGCGAACCGTCGGGCCAGCTTGTTTTTGTGGACATTGATGACCTGTCGTTAAGTAAGGTCGGTCAGTGGCCATGGCCGCGCACAAGGCTGGCGCAGATGATTGAAAACATCAATAACAGCGGCGCAGCCGTTATCTTGTTCGATGGCGTTCTGGCCGAACCGGACCGCACATCGGGCGAAAATATCGCAACCTTATTGCCTGACGATCATCCGGCAAAGGCGAGTTTGGCGGCAACCGAAGGGAATGACGAGCTTCTTGCCGACACGATCTCGGAGGCAGGAAATTTTGTCGCCGGATTTTCGTATGGATCAAACACAACCCCTCCCGTTTTGAAACCATCAATCATTTCGCAAGGCGACGTAAAAAAGCATTTCTTTGATAACCAGACGCGCGGTGCCGGATATTTCGAAACGACGGCGCAGTTCCTGCCTGAAATGCAGCAAGCCGCAGCCGGAAACGGCAGCTTTATGGCCTCGCTGGATCAGGACGCCGTGATCAGACAGACAAATGTCATCTTTCATGACGGCAAGAATTTCTATCCTTCATTAAGCCTTGAAGGTGTGCGCTTGCTTCATGACCGTAAGAACATCATCATCAAGGTTCTCTTCAATAAAGAATACAATCACCAGCAAATTGCCGAACCGTTTATTGTCAGCACGGGCAAATACAAAATCCCCGTCGACGAGCAGGGTAAGATGTGGGTCTATTTCAGAAAGTTTGCCGATGATGAAAGCATTCCCGCTTACACATTTCTCGACGAATTCTACGACGAGGCGGACAAAAGCCTCGAAGGTAAGGTCGTCTTTATGGCCTCGAGCGCGGAAGGTCTGAAAGATTTACGGGCGACGCCTGTCGGTAATGTCCCGGGTGTGGAAGTACACATGAACGCCATGGAGCAAATTCTACAGCAAGAGTTTTTGATCCGGCCGATATTTGCATGGGGTGCCGAAATTAACGGGGCGATCTGCATTTCATTGCTCATTATTATCTGCTCCTTTTTCGTCAATCCGTTCTGGCTGCTTATGATTACGGCAGGCTTGTCCACCAGCGCGTTCTGGACGTCATGGTACATGTTTAAGGAGCATGGCGGCTTGTTCGATCCTGTCACACCGACCTTTATGGTGGCGCTGGTTTTTGTTGCATCGTCGGTGCTGAGTTATTTGAAAACGGAATTTGAACGCCGTCAGGTGCGCGGCGCATTCGGGATGTATGTCTCACCTGATGTGATGCGCGAGCTTGAAAAAGACCCGTCTAAATTGAAGCTGGGCGGAGAGAACAAAGAGCTGACGGTGATGTTTACCGACATCCGTAAATTTACAACCATCTCTGAAGGTCTGACGCCTGAAGAGTTGATCATATTGATGAACAATTTCCTCACGGCCATGTCCGATATCGTTCTCGATCATAAGGGCACCATTGATAAATATATGGGCGATGCCATGATGGCGTTCTGGAACGCGCCTGAGAATGTTGAGAATCACGCCGCAGAAGCGTGCCGTGCCGCATTGAAAATGCAAACGGCGCTGGAGCCTTTGAATGAAAAGATCGTGGAAAAGGCGAAGGAAGAGGGAACGGATCCTGTGATGCTGCAAGCAGGTATAGGACTGAACACCGGCATGTGTGCGGTCGGGAATATGGGATCGCATCAACGCTTCGCTTATTCGGCATTGGGCGATTCCGTGAACCTTGCTTCGCGTCTGGAAGGGCAAACCAAAAATTACGGTGTCGAGATTCTGGTTGGTGAGGACACTTATAATGACGTCCCTGAATTTGCCATGCTGGAAATGGATTTGATCCGCGTGAAAGGCAAGACGTTGCCTGTGCATATATATGCTTTGCTGGGTGACGAAGAGGTCGCACAGGACATGGCCTTCAAGAGTTTGAAAGAACAGCATGACGCAATGATCGCGGCATATCAGGGCGGCGATTTCGAGGAGGCGCAGGACTTGCTTAAAAGCTGCATGAAGCTGGATGATTTCGGTATGGAGAAAGTCTACAGCATGTATTCAGAGCGTATTAAAGCCCTTATCGCTTATCCACCCGAAGGGGAATGGGACGGCGTGTTCGACGCGCTGACAAAATAGAAAAGCGAAAATACTTAAAAATCGATCTGACGATTTTCTTTGATAAACTCGATGACGTCTTCTTCTTTCATCGGTCTTGCAAAGTAATAACCCTGCGCCATATCGCATCCGAGGTCGCGCAGCTTCTGGGCTTCTTCAATGGTTTCAACACCTTCGGCAATAATTTTCATCTTCAGGTTTTTGCCCAGACCAATCATTGATTTCACCAATTCCATCGAGCTGTCTTTCGACAACATTTCCATGACGAAACTGCGGTCGATTTTCAGGATGTTGATCGGGAAATAATGCAGATAACTCAATGACGAATACCCCGTTCCGAAGTCATCAATCGAAATACCCATGCCGGACTTTTGACATTCGCTGAGCGTTTCTTTGGCGTTTTCGGGCTGTCCCATCAACAAACGCTCGGTAATCTCCAGATGCACTTGCTCGGCATCCACTTCGCTTTTGCTGATCGTGTCGTAAACACCTTCGACAAATCCGTCCGCCGCAAAGTCGCGGGAGGAGAAGTTCACGCTCATGAACAATTCTTTATCGTAACCTGCTTTGCCTTCTATTCTTTTAAGGGCCATCAACGCTTCTTCGAGCGCCCATGACGAGGCTTTGACGATCATGCCGTTATCTTCAAGCAGCGGGATGAAAACATCGGGTGAGATAAATCCTTTCTCACCGTGTATCCAGCGCATCAGGGCCTCAAAGCCTTTTATCTTGCCTGTAGAGAGGTCGATCATCGGCTGGTATTGCAGGAAGACTTCTTCTGTGCCGAGGGCGGCTTCAAAGTCATTGGCGATTTTGATGGCCTCGACAGCACCCAAATCTTCGGCGTAGGAAAGCTCCAGCGTTTCGGCTGTGTTGATCACGGGCGGGTCGCCGACAATTTTTGAACGCTCCAGCATGTCACGGTAAGGGTCAGCACGACCTGCATCGCCATATGCAGAATCGGGTCGACATTACCTAAGCGGGCGGTAAAGTCGCTTTTTGTAATTTCCAGTAGATCGCAATCTTCCATCGCGCGCACGGTGGCTGTGCGGGGGGCATCGTCGATCAGGGCCATTTCCCCGATCATCGTGCCGGCACCGCGTGTACCAAGTTGGTAGGCTTCGCCGTCCTGATTTTGCGTCAGGATCTCGACACGGCCGTTTTCAATGATGAATGCGCTCTCGCCCGGGTCACCTTGTTGGATGATAACCTCACCGGCTTTATAGCTTTTTTTGTACTCGTTCTCGGACATATGTATCTGATGAATAGGTTCTTTTTGATACTTTGGGGGTGTTCTCAATGAAAATCAATTGCAATTATATATCTTTCCGGCCAAAACCTTGAAAAGAAGTGCTTGACAAATAAGTCCCGAATTTCTTAAGGTCCGTGCAGATTTTAGCAAGGATAACGAAATGAAAGTTTCTAACTCTCTTAAGACATTGAAAAAGCGCGACAGAAATAACCGTGTTATCCGTCGTCGCGGCCGCACATATGTGATCAATAAAAAGAACCCTCGCATGAAAGCGCGTCAAGGTTAGGTTCGCGTTTATACACGCATGGGATATTTCATAATTATCCCAACATCTTACATCCATTGTTGATAGGCCTGTAAAAACGCAAAAGATTTGATGTCTTTTTGCGTATTTCCTACTATAAACAATGATCAAACGTTCTTTTTTTCGCTTATAAGGCTTTGTAGATAATGTTTTCTGGTCTCTTTGGTTTCATGTCCGCCGATATGGCGATCGATCTGGGCACGGCGAATACCCTCGTCTATGTCAAGGATCAGGGCATTGTACTGAACGAACCGTCCGTGGTGGCCATTGAGATGCACTACGGCAAGAAAAACGTGCTGGCCGTAGGTAACGAAGCCAAGCAGATGTTGGGCCGTACACCGGGCAGCATCTCGGCTACCCGACCTCTGCGTGACGGCGTGATCGCCGACTTTGAAGTCACGGAAGCGATGATTAAATACTTTATCCGTAAAGTGCATAACCGCCGCTCCTTCGTATCTCCCAAAATGGTTATTTGTGTTCCAAGCGGTTCTACCGCCGTTGAGCAACGCGCGATTATTGAATCCGCTGAAAGTGCCGGTGCGCGTCGCGTTGAGTTGATTGAAGAGCCAATGGCGGCTGCAATCGGTGCCGGACTGCCCGTGACGGAGCCTTCAGGCTCTATGGTGGTTGATATCGGCGGTGGTACCACGGAAGTGGCCGTGATCTCGCTCGGCGGCATTGTGTATGCCCGTTCCGTGCGTGTTGGTGGCGACAAGATGGATGAAGCGATTATCGCTTATATCCGCCGTGTTCATAACCTTCTGATTGGTGAAAGCACGGCGGAGCGGATTAAAAAAGAGATCGGGTCGGCTTGTCCGCCCGCTGATGGTGACGGCAGACGCCTTGAAATCCGTGGCCGTGACTTGATGAACGGCGTTCCGAAAGAGATTATCGTGACCGAAAGGCAGGTTTCCGAGGCTTTGGCCGAGCCTGTAGGTCAGATTATCGAGGGCGTTAAGGTCGCTCTGGAGCACACTGCGCCTGAGCTGGCGGCCGATATTGTGGATAAGGGTATCGTAATGACGGGCGGCGGATCATTGCTGCGTAATCTGGATTTTGTCCTTCGTCATGCGACAGGCCTCGCTGTAACCCTTGCTGACGACCCTCTTTCGTGTGTCGCGCTGGGAACGGGCCACGCTCTGGAGGAGCCTAAAGTCCTTCGCAATGTTCTGATCGGGTCCTATTAATCGCCCTGTGAACATTTTTCGCTATCTTATTTGTTTTTAAACGGTTTTTTGCGTAAAATTTAATATGGAATGATGCATTTTTAGTGCATCATCATTGAGTGCACATAGACTTTAACGAATATTAAGAGAAAGAGGCGGCATTGAAACGCCGTACGACGAAAATCAGGGCCAGACGCTCGGCGGGTGTTCTATCCGGCGTTCTTTCGTTTCCGGCATTTGGAATGGTCGGAGCATCCGGTTTCCTTATCTTTATGGCCGGCGTCTTTATCTTCTGGTCCAGCATGCAACCCCAGACATTCAGCAATATGCGCGTCGGCTTGTCCGATGCAGCAGCCCCTGTAGTCGATGTTGTGGCCGCTCCGGTGCAAAAGGCTGCCGTATTTGTGCGCGATGTTTCCGGTCTGGCAGCATTGCAGGCGGAAAATGCCCGCTTGGTGCAAGAAAACGAGAAATTACGCGCCTGGTATCACACCGCGCTGACTTTGGAAGCCGAAAACAAATCTTTGCGCGATCTGATGAATGTTCAGATTGAACCGCGCCATACCTACATTACCGCCCGCATCCTGACCGATGGCCAAAGCAACTTTGCAAAAAGCCTTCTTCTGGCCGCGGGGTCCGAAAACGGTGTGAAGAAGGGGCAGGCAGTTCTTTCCGGTGATGGGCTGATTGGCCGCGTTGTTGAAGCGGGTGAAAAAACCTCCCGCGTATTGTTGCTGAACGATATCAACTCCCGCATCCCCGTCATAATTGACAATAGCCGCCAGCATGCGGTCTTCGCAGGACAGAACACAGATATGGGCGTGCTGGTTCATTTGCCGCTCGAAAGTAAAGTTGATAATGGTGTGCGCGTCGTTACATCCGGTGTCGGCGGCGTTTTCCCTCCGGGCATTCCTGTCGGTGTCGTCAAAACCAATGGCGCCGAAGTTCTGGTAAAGCCGAATGCGGATTTGAACCGCCTGATGCATGTGCGCATAATCAATATTCCCGAAGATCCGAATTTACGTGAAGGTGCTTTGCTGCAAAGCCAGTAGGGTTGATAAATGGCAGAATTAGCTCTTCTTGACCGCGCTGAACTTTTCGCACGCTTGTGCGTGCCTTACGTCTTCATGGCGTTTCTCCTTATTATCAGCCTGATATCCGTCCCGTACCCGCTGGCGCTGCTGTTTGATGCGCCGTTCTTATTAATGATCGTGTTTTACTGGAGCGTGTTCAGGCCGACGCTCGTGCCGCCATTGCTGGTGTTTGCGGTCGCGCTGGCCTATGACTTGCTGGTCGGAATGACGCTTCCGGGGTTAAGTGCGGTTCTGTTATTGGTGCTGCGGTTGGGACTGATCGATCAGAGACGTTACCTGATGGCGCAGGGGTTCGCGCTCATTTGGCTGGCATACGCAGGGGTAAGCCTGCTCTATGTTTTTGCCCAATGGTCGGCGTTTTCACTGGCCAATTTCCAACTGCTTCCGTATCGGGATTTCGTGACGGCTTACATTGTCGGGATTGTCGTATTTCCGTTTGTGTATATGTTAATCCATATAACCCATAAGATTTTGCCCTCAAACAAAGACAGTTTGCGGAGCAGATGAGCTTCGCAAAGCGCGAAACTCTGATTATAGTTAAACCATGAAAAAACAGCAGGATCATGTGAAGGTGTTTACCCGCCGCGCATTCGTCATTGGCGGAATACAGTGCGGGATACTCGGCGTGCTCGGTGGTCGGCTGGCGTGGCTACAAGTTGCGCAAGGATCGCGCTACAAAACCCTATCCGAGAAAAACCGCATTAACCTGAAAGTTCTTGCTCCCGAACGCGGGCAGATTGTTGACCGTTTCGGCGTGCCCTTGGCCGTAAATGCGCAGAATTTCCGTGCCCTGATTGTTCCCGAGCAAACGGATGATATCGAAAAATCCTTACGCTCCTTGCAGGAAACGATCGAAATTTCCGAAGAAGATATCCAGCGCGTTCTAAAGCAGGCCAAGAAAACAGCCCGCTTTGTTCCGATTGAAATTCGTGACGATCTGGAATGGGAAGATGTCGCAAAGGTTGAGGTGAACTTGCCCGATTTGCCGGGGCTGAATATCGATGTTGGCGAACGCCGCAGCTATCCGTACGGGGAGGCAACCGCTCACTTGATCGGCTATGTCGCGGCCGTCGATAAAAGCGAAATCGGCAAGGACCCGTTGCTCAGCTTGCCGGGCTTCAAGATCGGTAAGACGGGTATTGAAAAGCGCTTTGATCTGGATATGCGCGGTGTCGCTGGCCGCGCCGATGTCGAGGTGAATGTGGTCGGGCGCGAAGTCCGTGAACTGCGTAAGCAGGACAGCCGGCACGGTAAGCGTGTTGTTTTGACAATCGACGGCGAGTTGCAACGCTTTACCCAGAGCCGTTTGGCGGAACAGAAGAGCGCGTCAGCCGTGATCATGGATGCGCATAGCGGCGCGGTCTATGCGTTGGCCTCTCATCCTTCATTCGATCCGAATATTTTCACGAGCGGCATTACCGCCGCACAGATGCTGGAGCTGGATTCCAACCCCGCCAAACCATTTGTGAACAAAGCCGTGTCGGGACAGTATCCGCCTGCATCGACATTCAAGATGATTACCTTACTCGCAGGATTAAGCGAAGGCGTCGTCACCAGTAAAAGCACCGTATACTGCAAGGGCCACTACACATTGGGTCGTGACCGCTTCCACTGCTGGAAACGCGGCGGCCATGGCTGGGTGGATGCGCGGGAAGCGCTTCAGGTTTCTTGCGATAGCTATTTCTACGAAATGGCCGCTGAGCTAGGCATTGATAATATTGCAAAATACGCACACATGATGGGGCTGGGCGAAAAATATGGATTTGAATTATCCGAAGAACGGGCCGGTCTTGTTCCTGACAAGAACTGGAAGCTCGGACAGTTTGGTGAAAAATGGCAGCCGGGTGAGAGCATCGTCGCGTCGATCGGGCAGGGCTATTTGCAGGCCACGCCTTTGCAATTGGCGGTGATGACGTCACGCTTTGTGAATGGCGGCTATGCGGTTAAGCCATGGATTACAGGCGGTGATATCTGGGATAACAAACCGCCCGAAGGTGGTTGGCCGAAAATGGATGTAAACAAATTCCATATGTCTGTGGTCAAGGACGGTATGGACCGCGTGGTGAATACCCGCAACGGTACTGCCTATGGCTCCCGTGTCGAGGACCCGCAATATTCGTTCAGCGGTAAGACAGGAACCGGACAGGTGCAAAGGATTACGATGCAGCAGCGATTGTCGGGTGTTAAGAACGAAGAGCTGGAATGGAAGAGCCGTCACCATGCGCTCTTCGTCGGCTATGCCCCGATGAATAACCCCAGATATGTATGCTCGGTTGTGGTTGAGCACGGTATCGGCGGTTCCAGAACGGCCGCGCCGATTGCAAAGGATTTGTTACTGGAAGTGCAGAAACGCGATCCTGCAAAAACACCGTTATACGAACCGAGCGATCATGTCGCGGGAGCAGGAAAACAAGAGGAGCCTACGTCCTTATGAGCAGTTCAATAAGTCTTAAGCATGAGCAAAGCCTTCTGGAACGTTTGGCAAACCTGAACTGGGTGTTGTTCTTACTGATTACGGCGATTGCCTGTGTCGGCTTTACCGCTTTGTATTCTGCTGCGGGTGGTTCGGCGTCTCCATGGGCGGCCAAACACATGACGCGTTTTGCTGTCGCGGCGTTCGGTATGATCATCATTGCCATCATCGATATTAAATGGTGGTACCGCTTTACGTGGCCGCTGTATTTTCTGGGCTTCTTCTTGCTTCTGGTTGTGGAGATCATGGGCCATGTCGGGATGGGTGCGCAGCGCTGGATCGATCTGGGCTTTATCAAGCTCCAGCCATCGGAGTTGATGAAGATCGTGGTCGTCATGGCTTTGGCACGGTATTTCCACACCGCCACGCTGGATGATATGCGCAGGATTCCGTATCTGGTTATTCCGTTACTGATTGTGTTGGCGCCGGTAGGGCTGGTTCTCCTGCAACCGGATTTGGGGACCTCCCTGATGATTATAATGGCGGGCGCGGCGATGTTCTTTATGGCCGGTGCGTCCATATGGCTATATATCGGCGGTGCTGTCGGCGTAGCGGCCCTTATCCCCGTGGCTTGGCATTTTATGCGCGACTACCAGAAACAGCGTGTTCTGACTTTCCTTGACCCTGAGCGTGATCCGCTTGGTGCGGGGTATCACATTACCCAGTCGAAAATCGCACTTGGTTCGGGCGGCGTTGAGGGCAAAGGATTTTTGGAGGGCACGCAAAGCCGTTTGAACTTTCTGCCCGAAAAGCAAACCGACTTTATCTTTACGCTGTGGGCGGAGGAGTTCGGCTTGTTCGGCGGTGGCATGCTGCTGATTCTGTTCGGGCTGGTCTTTATGTACGGCTTATGGATCTCCGTGCGTGGGCGGCAAAACTATATGCGCTACCTCGCGCTGGGGCTGAGCGTAAACTTCTCGCTCTATGTCTTTATCAATATCGCGATGGTGATGGGGCTGATTCCGGTCGTGGGCGCGCCTTTGCCGCTCATTTCTTATGGCGGTACATCAATGCTTGCGGCAATGATCGGATTTGGGTTGATGATGTCGTGCAGTATTCACCAGCACACAAAAGTCAGTCGTTAGGCGGCTTTGACGCCTTTTTCTTCGAACAGTTGCTGTAGCTCGCCGCTTTCATACATTTCGCGGATGATGTCACAGCCACCGACGAATTCGCCCTTAACATAGAGCTGGGGAATGGTCGGCCATTTTGTGAAATCCTTGATACCCTGACGCAGGTCGTTGTCTTCCAGTACGTTGATGTCCTTGAACGGGACACCGATCTGGGAGAGAACCTGAACGACGAGCGCGGAAAAGCCGCATTGCGGGAAGGCCGCATCGCCCTTCATGAAAAGTACGATATCGTTATTGTCGATTTCTTTTTGAATACGTTCAAATACAACGTTTTGCATGTTTAATCCTTTAAGTGTCCGTGGGGGTTATTCTTTAGGGGCGGAAGTTTGAATGGCAAGGGCGTGCAGTTCGTTACCCATTCTGCCTTCAAGGGCGGCGTATACCATCTGGTGCTGTTGTACGCGGGTTTTATCCTTGAACGATTCCGCAGTTATATAAGCCGCGTAGTGGTCACCATCACCGCGTAAATCCTCGATTCGCACCTGTGCATCGGGGATGGCGTCTTGAATAAGTGTCTTGATGGTCTCTGCGTCCATGGCCATATAAAGTAACCCTTTTCGTTTGCGTGTCTGTCTTTGGATTTAGGCTGAATTGTTAGCAAGATCAAGTCAAATTCCGCAACCGATTCTTTCGTTGCCCTTTAATACAGGTGTCGCTGTTTGTTATTTGCTTGAAATTGTTATTATTTATGCACTGCAATAAAGAAATGATAGCGTTTGCTAAGTATTTACAAAGGCTTGCTTTTTTTTCTTGTATTTTTTTTAGCAACCCCTTACTTAAGACTTATCTAAATAAGAATTTAGAAGGCTAGGTGAGTTGAACAGGAACTCAACAATCTGACGGCTAGATCAGAAACCATATCTTAAAAAGCGTAAAAGCCTCGATATCTGTCGAGGCTTTTGTAATTCCGGTAAGGGTTTTTTAGGTGTTGGAGAGTTGCTTTTTGGCTTCGATCAATGCGCGGTCCAACTCCATACGCAAATCTTCGTCGGCAATTTCCAGGCCTTTTTCGTCAATGTCTGCATTCACCTTGCGCAACACATCTTCAAAGCCGGGCTCTTCGAGGTTGGATTCAACAACTTCCATGGCATACGCATCGGCTTCTGCGCCGGACAGTCCGAGTTGTTCAGCGACCCAAAGGCCAAAAAGCTTGGAGCAACGGGCCTCCACGGCGAAGTCCAGTTCTTCTTCGTGGGCGTATTTCTTTTCAAATGCGTTTTCACGGTCTTTAAATTGCGACATCTGTATCCTCTTCTTAGCGTCTGCACAAATTCTTCACTTGGTTTGTACCATCAGAATAGCGTAATATCCATTGTTATCACCAGTCTGATAGTATATTCATGCTGCCTTAAAACGCTTGATAAGGATAGGAAATAATGGCGCGCAGAAAGAAAATTTACGAAGGTAAAGCCAAGATTCTTTACGAAGGTCCCGATCAGAATACGGTTATCCAATACTTTAAGGATGACGCCACGGCCTTTAACGCGGAAAAGAAAGCCGAGATTTCAGGCAAAGGTGTTTTGAACAACCGCATTTCTGCGCATTTGATGACGCAGATCGAAAGCATCGGTATCCCGACTCATTTCATTAAGCAGATTAATATGCGCGAACAACTTGTTCGCCGCGTTGAGATTATTCCTCTGGAAGTCGTGGTCCGTAACGTGGCTGCCGGTTCTTTGTGCAAGCGTCTCGGCGTGGAAGAAGGCACAATCCTCCAGCGCCCGTTGGTCGAGTATTACTACAAGAAAGACGAACTCGGCGATCCGCTGATCAGTGAAGAGCACATCCTGACATTCGGTTGGGCCGATCCTTACGAGCTAGAGGAAATGGTGTCCATGGCCTGGCGCGTGAATGACTATCTGAATGGTCTGTTCTCAGGTATCGGTCTCCGCCTTGTCGATTTCAAACTGGAATTCGGCCGCATCTTCGGTGAATACGGTGAGCTTTACATTGTGTTGGCTGATGAGGTGTCTCCCGACAACTGTCGTCTATGGGATGCCAAAACAGGCGAAAAGCTGGATAAGGACCGTTTCCGCTTTGATCTGGGCGACTTGGTTGAAGGCTACCAGTATATCGCTGAGCGTCTCGGGCTGATCCCCGAAGGCGGTATCATCAAAGGCGGCAGCATCAACGAACAATTGGCCGAAACGCTGGATCAGATCGAAAACGAACTGTCCCGTGAACGCAAATTGCGCGACGTTAAGCCCAAGCCCAGAAAAGCGTAAGCCAGAATTTCAGTTAAAGAACTGTTCTTTAAATACACGTTCCTGAAGCGGGTTTTCAGGATCGAACAGGATGGTCTTCGAGATCTTTTTGGATTCCCTGACTTTCACTTCTTTCACATCACGCGCTTCTTTTGAATCGGCTGTCGCACTGACAGGGCGTTCAATCGCGTGAAGGATTTCGAATTTGATCTTGGCATTGTTGCGTAAAAGCGCACCCGGCCAACGGCGTGGACGGAATGCGGAGATAGGCGTCATGGCCAGAATATTGGCTTCCAACGGGAGAATAGGTCCGCCCGCGGAAGAGTTATAGGCCGTGCTTCCGACTGTGGTAGAGACCAGAACACCATCACAGACCAGTTCTTTTATACGGACTTCGTTATTGACATGAATTTTGATTTTGGCCGAATTGTGGGTTTCACGAATAAGCGAAACTTCGTTGAAAGCCAGCTCCTTGAACTTCTTACCGCTTTTATCGACCGCTTCCATGATCAGGGGGCGGATTGTGTAACGCTTGGCTTCTTCAATGCGCTTTTCCAGATCGTCTTTCAAATCCTGATGGTTCAGCAAAAAGCCGAGCGTGCCCAGATTAAGCCCGTAAAGCGGAGCTTGGTAATCGGCGAATGTATGCAAAGCGCGCAGCATCGTACCGTCGCCGCCAAGGACGATGATTGTATCTGCTTCTTCGGGTTTTGTTTTGCCGTACTTGCTGGTCAGTTCCTCCAGCGCTTTTTGTGCGCGGGGTTTGCGGCCGGCGAAAAATCCGAGTTTCATGCGGCATCCCCTTTGCTCTGGTCGGCTTGCCAGCTATCAGGGTCTTTCAGGAACGACTCTACGGAAGCCAGTGTTTCGGAATCGAAATAGCTTTCCTGCTTCGCCAGTTCCAGAACATCCCACCATGTTGCTAAAGCGTGCAGGGAGATTCCCATCTCTTTCATATTCTGTTTGCTCTTCTCGAAGATGCCGTAATGGAAGACGACAAATGCGTGCTCCACTGTGCAGCCTGCATCTCGTAAAGCATCAATAAAGATTTTTTTGCTGCCGCCATCGGTTTGTAAATCTTCGACCAGAACGACATTCGGTTTATCGCCTTCGGGCAGGTTTCCTTCAATCTGTGCCATGCGGCCATAGCCTTTAGGCTCTTTACGCACATAGATCATCGGCTTCTCGAGGCGTTCGGCCACGAATGCACCATAAGGAATACCGGCAGTCTCGCCGCCCGCCACGACATCAATATTATCCGCGCCAACCTCGGACGTCAGGATATGCGCGGCCGCATCCATAAGGAATTCCCGTTCCTTCACGAAAGAGATCAAACGGCGGCAGTCGATATATACGGGGCTCTTGCGTCCTGATTTTAACGTGAACGGGTCACGCGCATTGAACAAAACGGATTCGGTGTTCAGCAAAATGCGTGCGGTTTCGCGGGATATGTCTTCGGTTTTCATGGTCCTTGCGGGTCCTCTGTCGTTCTCGTGGTCAATTAAAGAAATGAATTCATTCATGGTCGCACCCGTCACCGCCAGAATCTTCGAGATACTCTCGGTGGAAGGCCATCTCGGTTTGCCCTCGGGGCTGTGGCGTTTGCTTTTATTAAAGGAGGTCGGGTCGAGCCCGGCCTGCCGTGCCAACCCCGATGGAGAGTAGCCGAAAGCCTTTGCCAGTCTGTCGATTGCGAGCCAGATATTTTCGTGCGTGAGCATAGGAGGATAGTCCCATTATAGGCGCGAAAAATAAATAGGAATAAAATCTTATTTTATCCTTGACTCGATCTAAAATATATATCACAAATGAGAACATAAAGGGAACAAATATATCTAAATTTTGGAGGGGTCCAGACAATGACATCAAGAAGAAAAAACGATAATCCGGGCGAAAAGCCAGTGAATACAGTGCCTTTCAGAGATGCTGAGGAAGCTTGGTTCTGGTTTGTCGCCGCGCAGGCCGCAAAAAATGACGGCGCTCGGTTCTCGGCAGGAACAGCTTTATATCCTCGCCCGTGTGAGCCTCTGGATATTTTAAAAGTTCTGGATCGTTTATACCGCACGCGCCGATTGGTTCGTGATCATTTGCTGGTCCTGCGCCACTACGGTCGCCGTCACCTGCCGCCCGACCCTCACCGTAAAAAAGAGATACGCGCCTACCAGCTTTGGCATGAAGCGCTGGAAAGAATCGGTGTGGTGCTTGCGAGAAAAGGCATCATCGAAAAACCACGCGCCGTTCATGAGAATTGGGCACACGAAGCGATTCTCTATGAGAATGCGAATATGAATTTACAATTTGAGGAAGGGATAGCAGCAGAATGAATACGATCAAAAACACCGTCACGAATTTAAGGGCCTGGGTTGTCTTTAGCGGTCAGGCCGACCTGCCGTGGCTGAAGATACTCAAGCCGGGTTTTCGCCATTGTGCCGTATTGCTGAATGACGGGGAACGGTGGATCACCATCGACCCGTTATCCAATTACACGGATGTAAATGTGCATCACGTAGCAACGGATTTTGACCTGCCACGCTGGATGTGCGGGCGCGGGCACATTGTCGTGCCTGCAGAAGTTTCACGTTCCGAAACGCCTGCGCCGCTCGGCCTATTTAGTTGCGTGGAGGCTGTGAAACGGGTGCTCGGTATTCACGACCGGCTCATTTTAACGCCATGGCAACTTTACCGCCATCTGACGACGACAAAAGAGATACCAACATTGAAAGGAGACTTCGCATGGGAAGTTTAGCATCCAGACCCAAGGTTCCGACGAGTGTAGCGAATGTGCAGCCGGTTTATATACAGCAAGCCGCAACACCGACAACATCGCCTACGCCAAACGAAACACCAAGTGCGGAGGAGCAAGCAGCAGCTGATGCAAAAACGGCAAGCGAAGCCCGCAGCACGTCTTTATTGGGGCGTGACCGCAGTCGTTTCGGGAGCATTCTCACGGGCTTTCGTGGCCTGCTCGGCACGACTGAAAACGCACAGCGCCGTAACACCTTGCTCGGCGAATAGGGGGAGCCATGAATACAGTAACACTGGAAAAAGAAGATGCGCAGGCCGCGCCTGCAAACCTTGCGGCCATTATGCGCCGTTTCGAGGCGGCTAAAAAACACCGCAATGAATGGGAGAATTTGTGGGAAGAATGCTACGAATTTGCCTTGCCTCAACGCGGTGGTTTTACATCTGAAAGTGTAAATGGCCGCGGACGGACCGAACAGATTTTTGATGCGACCGCGATGGATGCGGTTGATCAACTGGCCTCCAGCATGCTCGGTAACCTTACGCCGACATGGTCGCAATGGTTTGGCCTGAAACCCGGCCCTGATTTAAGCGATGCGGAAGCCGAACAGCTCGCGCCCGTTTTGGAAAAAGCCGCGAAGACCATTCAGGATCATTTCGACCGCTCGAACTTTGCCGTCGAAATCCACCAATGCTATCTCGACCTCATCGTCGGTGGTACGGCCAGTCTGTTTTTTGAAGAGACAGCACCCGGCGCATTCTCCGCGTTTAAATTCTCTGCCGCGCCGCTCACCAATATCGTGCTGGAAGAGGGCGAAGGCGGCTATCTCGACGGTGCATACCGTCAGATGAAGTTGACGCTGGATCAATTGAAGATCCGTTATCCTTTGGCTGTCTTCCCCACCGATCTTATCAAGCGGGTCGATCAAAACCCGCAGGAGCGTTTTAAGGTCCTCGAGTCCGTCTTGCCTGACGGTCTGGTGTATGGCTATCACGCATGCTTGATCGAAGAGGGTGAACCTCTACCGCTGGCTGTCGGTCAGTTTGAGCAATCCCCTGTAATCTCGTTCCGCTGGCTGAAGTCACCGGGTGAGGTCTATGGCCGTTCGCCTGTGATGAAGGCTTTGCCCGATATCAAAACCGCGAACAAAGTCGTCGAGTTGATTCTTAAAAACGCATCGATCGCAGTGACAGGGATCTGGCAGGCTGACGATGACGGCGTGCTTAACCCGGCAAATATCAAGCTGACGCCGGGCACCATCATCCCCAAGGCCGTCGGCTCGGCCGGACTGACGCCGTTGGAGGCGCCCGGCCGCTTCGACGTTTCCCAACTGATGCTGGACGACTTGCGCGGACGTATTCGCCAGGCGCTGCTGGCCGACAAACTGGGCCAGGTCGACACGCCCAAGATGACCGCGACCGAAGTCCTGGAACGGGCCTCCGAAACGTCGCGAATCCTGGGCGCGACATACGGGCGGTTGCAGTCGG
>JAESRE010000040.1 GCA_016764775.1 Alphaproteobacteria bacterium | reverse complement strand
CGGTCTCAACCTTCTCTGCCTGAGCTTCTTCATCCCCGACAGCAGGACGGATTCTGGCCATTTCACGGCTCAGTGTTCGTTCGGGACTGGTGGTTAAAACAGCGGCAACACGTGGCGGCGTTGAAGAACTCGGCCGCTCCAGCAATTCACTGACATGAACAATTTCGAAACCGCGCTTTTGCGCATCGGGCAGCCATTTCTGTAACGCTTGAATAGTCGCGTTCTTAGGGTGTCCGATAGCAATAGCATGCCCTTTTTTAGCAGCAATTCTCTCGAGCTTGCGTAAAGCCCCCGAGACAAACTCCGGCGTATCTTCATGATCGAGAAAAACATCACGCACCGCGACAGGCAAACCGTATTCACGGGCCGTTTCCGCCGCCACAGACGAAGAAATCGTACGGGAATCGACAAAGAACAAGCCGCGTTCCTTGAGGCTCTCCATAACAGCGCTCATGAGAGCAGGGTCTTGTGTTGCTTTACTGCCCATATGGTTGTTGAGACCTTCATACCCTTCAAAAGTTTCGAAGGCGGCCTCCATATTCTCATGCACTTCATCAGCACTCATACCGGCCTTAATCGCAATCGGACCAAGACTAACGGGATTGGTCATAGCCTGCATCGGCATGTGAATCATCAATTCATGCCCTGCTGTATCTGCATCGGCAGTCATTTTCGGCAAACCATCCGCATACGGCAAAAACGCAAGTGTAAGTGGCGCATCTAACTCGATTGTTTTCACACTATTCCCGTAACTGACCCCCATATCATCAATGATAATTGCGATTTTTGGCGTACCATCCGGAATAATCGGGTCATATTTCGGCGCGACTTTAACGGCCTTTTCAATAGGCTTCTCCACCGTTTCAGGGTCAACAGACGCCATAACAGCAGGCTCTTGCGCATCGGGTCCAAACAGTTCGTTACCAAGCAAATATGAAGTCTTGATATCTTTAATTTCTACTTTAGAGAAATCTTTTATGTAGTTATTTTTATTATAAGAAACAGGAGCAATATAACTCTCCCCCTGTTGCTTTACCTCGGTAACATCAACACGTTCCTGCTCGCTGAAATCCAGACCGGGAATGGACTGAACCAAAGCAAAAATTGCCAATATGGCAAAAACGAACAGAACTGCATCGGGATTGTTGAAAGAATATTTCATAGGCGAATGATACGCGTTTTGGTCGATTACGACAATCATCCACAATCATTCATCTTATTTATGCCCAGTTTATCCCCTTCACTACCCCCACAATAATTCTTGCTTTGCAGCATAAGAATGCGCGATAAACACTGACCATGATAATACTGATCGATAATTACGACAGTTTCACCTATAACCTCGTCCAGTTTCTGGGCGATCTGGGCGCGGAAACAAGCGTTTACAGAAACGACAAGGTCTCTGTAGACGAAGTGTTTGAAAAACAGCCGAAAGGCCTGCTTATATCTCCCGGCCCGAGCGATCCCGACCATGCGGGTATTTGTCTGGAATTGGTGAAACGTGCGGCCAATGAAAACATGCCTTTATTCGGCGTTTGTTTGGGGCACCAGACAATCGGTCAGGTTTTCGGCGGCAAGGTGATTAAAGCTAAACCGTATCACGGCAAAATCTCCAGCATTACACATAACAATTCAAGCGTCTTTAAGGACCTGCCTTCACCGCTCGAGATCACGCGTTACCATTCGTTGATCGTAGAAAAAGAGAGTTTGCCTTCAACCCTTGAAATTACGGCTGAAACAGACGACGGTACGATCATGGGACTTCAACACAAGACAGCCCCCATACATGGCGTGCAATTCCACCCCGAGAGCATTGCGACACAGCAAGGCCACGCAATGCTGAAAAACTTTCTCAACATTTTGTAGGAACTATGACCTTTCCCGACGGTAAAACACCTTTGAGTGAAGAAGATATGATTACAACGATGTCCGCGATCATGGAAGGACGCGTGGACGAAGACGACCTGTCTACATTCCTCGTAAACATGAATGATCGCGGCGAAACCGTTGAGGAGCTTACCGGCGCCGCCCGCGTAATGCGTGAAAAAGCCACAAGCCTGAAAGCCCCCTATGGCGCGGTCGATTGTTGCGGCACCGGCGGTGACAAAAGCGGCACATACAACATATCGACAGCCGTCGCACTGGTGGCCGCAGCTTGCGGCGTACCCGTCGCCAAACACGGCAACCGTGCCGCCAGCTCCAAATCCGGCGCCGCCGATGTCCTTGAAGTCCTCGGCGTAAATCTCGACATGACGAGAGAGAGGCTCGAAGCCGCGCTCGAAACCTTGCACTTCGCATTCCTGATGGCCCCGAACCACCATCAGGCTATGAAACACGTCGTACCCGTACGCAAAAAACTGGGGCGCCGCACGATATTCAACCTGCTCGGCCCGCTGGCCAACCCGGCAGGAACCCGTCTGCAATTAATTGGCGTGTTCGACAAACAATGGCTTGAGCCTATGGCCGAAACATTACGCAATCTCGGCACCAAGCGCGCATGGGTCGTTCACGGTTCTGACGGACTGGATGAAATCACGGTGACAGGACCAACATCCGTTGCCGTACTTGATCAGGAAGGCAACATCGAAAACAAAACCATCACGACCGAGCATTTCGATCTCCCCGTGCATGACCTTGAAAAACTCAAAGGCGGCGACGCCGAGGAAAATGCACAAGCCCTTCGCGCTGTTCTGGAAGGTCAAAAATGCGCCTACCGTGACATCGTTGTAGCCAACACCGCCGCTGTACTGGTTGTTCATGGTAAAAAAGAAACATTGGCCGAAGGCGCCAAGTTGGCAAAATCTGTCATTGATGACGGAGTAGCCCTCCAAACCCTTAAGGACTATGTCGCATTCTCCAGAGGTATAGAATGAGCGTGCTTGCAAAAATCTGTGATGACAAACGCGAACACGTCGAAGAACGCAAAAAAGACACATCACTCGAAGAATTAAAAGAAGCGGTAGAAGCACAATCTGCGCCGCGTGGCTTCATTCAAAACATAAAGACCGTCAGCGCTGATGGTGTTGCCTTAATCACCGAAGTTAAAAAGGCATCACCCAGCAAAGGTTTGATACGTGAGGACTTCAACCCTGCCGAAATCGCCGAAATATACGAGCAGAACGGCGCCGCCTGCCTGTCCGTTCTAACGGACACCCCTTATTTTCAAGGCTCTGATGAGTACTTCAAAACCGTTCGCTCTACCGTTGCGCTGCCTATGTTGCGCAAGGACTTCATGATCGACCCTTATCAGATTTACGAAAGCCGCGCCCTGGGTGCAGATTGCATCCTTATCATCATCGCCGCACTAGATCTTTCACTGGCACAGGAATTGTCCGCACTGAGTGAAGAACTCGGCATGGATGTTCTGGTCGAAATTCACAACGCAGAAGAGTTGGAAGCTGCCCTATCTTTCAATCCGCACATGATCGGAGTGAACAACCGCAACCTCAAAACACTGGATGTCGATGTGCAAACATCCTTCGAGCTCCTTGACTTGATTCCCGATAACGCGGTTAAGATCGCCGAAAGCGGAATAAGTGATCCTCAGACCATCGAATCGCTACAAAATGTCGGGTATGACGGCTTCCTGGTCGGCGAAAGCCTCATGCGTCAAACCGACATCGGCAGCGGCGTTCAAAAATTATTGCGAAAACAATTGACACATATAGAGAACTAAAGTAGAACAAAAAGTGTTTATTTGTGCTTTTTATGTCATATAAAAAGGCAAAACCGCGAACAAGAGGACACGCCATGCTAACAAAAAAACAGCGTGATTTACTGCTTTTTATTCACCAACACATGAGCGAGGACGACGTCCCGCCGTCTTTTGAAGAGATGAAGGACGCGCTCGGCTTGAAATCAAAATCAGGCATTCACCGCCTTATCAGCGGACTTGAGGAGCGCGGCTATATCGAACGCCTACCCCACAGGGCGCGTGCGCTCCAAATCAAAAAGCTGCCCGACGGTATCAAGAAAGATTCCGAAAACATGGCCAATGCTGTGACGGCTGCCTATGCGAATGACAGCTTGCCCGACTTCGATCAGGTCCCCCTTTACGGGAAAATTGCCGCGGGTACGCCAATCGAGGCCATCCGTGACGAAGGGTCTTTCATACAAATCCCTCCCGGATTTGCCGGATCAGGTGAGCTTTACGCGCTGACGATCGAGGGCGACTCCATGATCAATGCGGGCATTCACGATTCCGATGTCGTTGTAATAAAACGCTGTGATACGGCTGAAAACGGAACAATCATTGTTGCTTTGGTGGATGACGAAGAAGCCACATTGAAACGCCTTCGCCGCGCAGGCAACAAGATCGTGCTCGAACCCGAAAACGACGAATACGAACCGCGCATCCTCGAACCCGACCGTGTAAAAATTCAGGGCCGTCTCGTAAGCCTGATGCGCACTTATCACTAACGCTTAAGCATCCATGGGCGGTCTTTGCCGCGATGAATCGCATATCGAATATTTATGTCTTCATCGATAAAGACCGCCACCGCACCGCGAGCGTATACATCAAAGCGATCTATAACCCTTGTCGTCTCACAATACGGAAGCGGTTTTGAACTTATAAGGATGTCAGCCCAAGCGCACTCCTGCGCAAAAATTTCGGGCGAGTAAACGAAACTGATGTTTCTGCCTTTAAGCTCCGAACGGCACGCCATCTCATCGCACGTCAAACCTGCCCCGTCTTCCCACCTGACAACACGGTCATACGGCAAAGCCAGAGCCTCTTTCCATTGCTCCCGCACAAATTTGTTTTTGCGTAACGTTGAAAAGGCGTAACCATGTTCATCACGGATACTCATCAATTCTGCATCATCTGAAACAAGAATATCCGGTTTTGGAACAACCGCTATCAGACACGCAAAACTGGCAAGAAACGGCAAAAACAGATAACGTATTTTTCCAACCCCCAGCAGCAAGATCATAAAGCCAAGCGCATACACAGCCAGATATTCGGACGGCCAGGATTTAAACTGGATCGCAGCCACATCTGATGAAGCAACAAAATGCGCAGTCTCCAGAATAAACCTAACCCCGTAAGCATGACAGGAAGCACAAGCCCATCCAGCTTTTCTACGCTGGAGATATAGCCTTTAACGTCGGCAAACTGGATTTCCTTATCCAGAACAGGCGTATGCACAATAGCCGTTCGAACTGTCCCTGCCGCGAACCCAAGCGCGACAAGCAATACGCCGGTAACGGCCAAACGCATAAAACTCTGTGGCTGTGTTAGAAAAAAGATCACTGTGGCGACACCGATCAAGCCACCGGCCAGAACAAGAGGCGGTTCGAATGACAATGCAAAATAGATCAGAATGCCGCAAGCGATAAACACAGGAGACCAAAGAAAAGCCTCAGGCCTTTGCAACGAGAGTTGAGCACCTAAAAAAGTCGATACATCACGCACCCAACCCGTATCAGGCAGATGAAAAGCTTTCCCCTGTGATGCGCGAACCCCTTGCATAGCTCTTGATAGCACATTAATACGACTGTTGTAGATTCATCATTGATATCAAGATACTGTAAAGACCATGACAATTGTAACCCGTTTCCCCCCTTCCCCAACCGGCTTTATGCATATCGGTAACGCGCGTACCGCTCTGTTTAACTGGCTGTATGCCCGTGCGAATAACGGCCGTTTTGTCGTCCGCATCGAAGACACAGACCGCAAACGCCACAACGAGGAAGCGGTCGAAGCGATCATTCGGGGCCTGCAATGGCTGGAGCTGGATTGGGATGGTGAAATTGTATCCCAGTTCGAACAACAGGCACGCCATGCCGAAGTCGCGAACCAGCTACTGGAAGCAGGTCAGGCTTATAAATGCTACTGCACGCCTGAAGAGTTGCAGGAAATGCGGGATAAAGGCCACGGCTATGACCGCCGCTGGCGAGACAAAGACCCGTCCGAAGCCCCTGCAGGTGTTGATCCCGTTATCCGCATCAAGGCGCCGATTGACGGCGAAACCACAATCGAGGACGCCGTTCAGGGCAAAGTCACAATCAAACACGATCAACTGGATGACTTCATCATCCTGCGCAGTGATGGCACACCGACATACATGCTGTCCGTGGTTGTTGATGATCACGATATGGATATCACGCATGTCATTCGCGGTGATGACCACCTGAATAATGCTTTCCGCCAAAAGATAATCTTTGATGCCATGGGTTGGGATGTCCCTGTGTTCGCACACCTTCCCCTTATTCACGGCCCCGACGGCGGTAAGTTCTCCAAACGCCACGGCGCCACAAGCGTCGAAGAATATAAGGAAATGGGATACCTGCCTGAAGCGATGCGCAATTACCTGATGCGTCTTGGCTGGAGCCACGGTGATGAGGAAATCATCTCCACTGAGCAAGCCCTCGAATGGTTTGACCTGAAAGGTATAGGCAAATCCGCTGCACGCTTTGACTTCGAAAAACTCGAAAATCTGAATTCGCATTACATCACGGAAGCCGATTCTTCACGATTGATTGAGCTCTCATTACCGTTTTTTGAAAAGCGTCATGGCATCACACCCGACGCAGAGGCGCAAAAACGGATCATGGCCTGTGCCGACGAATTAAAGTCACGTGCAAAGACATTGCTACAATTTGTTGATGAATCAGTATTTTTTGCCAAAAGCGTACCCCTTTCATACGATGAAAAAGCAACCGCTTTACTGGATCAGGACAGCCTCAAGATTCTGGATATCCTGAAAACAAAACTGGATGCTCTGGATGATTTTAGTAACGACAATATTCAGAATGCTTGTAAAGACGTGGCCAAAGAGCACATGGAAGGCAAGCTGGGCAAGGTCGCCATGCCTCTGCGCGCCGCGCTGACAGGCACAACCGTGTCTCCGTCCATTTTCCATGCCGCTGAAATACTTGGGAAAACCGAAACCATCACACGTATAGATGCAGCGGTGAATCGGGGTTGATAACGGGCCAAACTCATCTACAATAACTGTCAGTCAAACTTCAGATGGGGGCAGCATGGCCAAAGAAGCAATCGAAACAAGTCACAAAACATTCACCCTGACCAACGATGAAACAGGAGAAAGCACGCAGCTTCCCGTTCACGAAGGTACAATGGGTCCACCGGTTATTGATGTCCGTAAACTATACGCGGAAACGGGACACTTCACCTTTGACCCGAGCTTCACATCCACCGGTAGCTGTAAATCACGCCTGACATATATTGATGGCGAAGAAGGCATCCTGATGCACCGTGGTTACACGATCGAGGAATTGGCCGAGCACAGCACCTTCCTCGAAGTCGCTTACCTACTGCTCTATGGCGACCTACCCAACGAAAGCGAAATGTCCGATTTTGATCACAACATCACCTATCACACGATGGTGCATGAACAGATCAACTACTTCTTCCGTGGTTTCCGTCGTGATGCACACCCGATGGCCGTTATGTGCGGTGTGGTCGGCGCTCTGTCCGCGTTCTATCACGACTCGCTTGATATCTGGGACCCTGAGCAGCGCGAAATTTCCGCTCACCGCCTGATTGCGAAAATCCCGACACTGGCCGCCATGACGTACAAATACATGATGGGCCAACCGTTCATGTATCCACGTAATGACCTTAGCTTTTCAGAGAACTTCCTCTACATGACATTCGGCCTGCCGCCCGAGCCGTACAAAGTGAACCCGATTCTGTCCAATGCCATGGACAAGATCCTGATTCTTCACGCCGACCACGAACAAAACGCATCAACTTCGACCGTACGTCTTGCCGGATCATCACAGGCCAATCCTTTTGCATGTATCTCTTCGGGCATCACATCGCTCTGGGGGCCTGCGCACGGTGGTGCAAACCAAGCCGTTCTGGAGATGCTGGACGAAATCGGTGATAAGAAAAACATTCCTGAATACCTGCAAAAAGCAAAAGACAAAGACGATCCGTTCCGCCTTATGGGCTTCGGCCACCGTGTTTACAAAAACTTCGACCCCCGCGCAGGTGTTCTAAAAAAGGCCTGTGACGAGGTTCTTGATGATCTGGGCGTGAACGACCCGCGTTTAGAGCTGGCAAGAGAACTTGAACGCATCGCACTCGAAGATGAATACTTCGTAGATCGTAAACTGTTCCCGAATGTCGACTTCTATTCGGGTATCATCCTAAAAGCGATGGGCTTCCCGACATCCATGTTTACCGTGCTGTTCGCCGTAGCACGAACAGTAGGCTGGATTTCACAGTGGAAAGAAATGGTCGAGGAGCCGGCATTGCGCATCGGCAGACCACGCCAGCTTTACACAGGTCCGGCACAACGTCCTTACGTTCCGATTGATAAAAGAAAGTAATTTAGATACTCAGCACAAATTGAGCGGCAGCTTCCGTGGGCATTTGGCCATTAGGAAGCTGTAATCTTTCACGAAGCCTCTTAAAGGCTTCAAATTGCTTTTCACGCTGCTCGGGCAGCTTATGCAGCCTTAACATCCCGCGCGCTAAAAACTGTACATTGCATTTACCCTGCAAATATTCGGGCACAGCCTCTTCTTCCAGCAATATATTGGCCAGATGTACGTGGTTAATCTTGATCATGGATTTAACAATCATGGCCGTAACCGGGTTCGCTTTATAGCCGATAATGTGCGGCACATTCATATAAGCGAGCTCCAGGCCAACGGTCCCTGAGACAGCCATAGCCATGTCAAACGCGGCAAACGCATCCCATTTCTGGTCAACTACGGGGACAATATGCTTTTCGAACTCTACGTCCTGCAACTCCTCGCGCAGATCAAATTCCAAATTCGGTAAAGTCGGAATAATAACCTGTAAATCACCGATTTGTTCTTCGAGGACCTCTATCGTTTCGACAAAGGCCTTCTTATGCGTCTTTATCTCTTGCACACGGCTACCGAGGAACATCCCAACACAGGTGGCATCCTCTTCTATTTCCCGCTCTTTACGGAATTTCACCGGATTAAGGCTGTCTTTATCAATCTCGATCAAAGGATGACCGACATATTGCGTCTTCAACCCATGCTTTTCGAAAAACGGAGGCTCAAACGGGAACAAGCACATCAACCCATCAAGAAATTTGGAAATATTCTCTGCCCGCTTTGGTCGCCATGCCCACACACTTGGCGCGACATAATGAATAATCTTGCCTTTGTAATTGTCACGAGCCTTCAATCTTTTAGCGAGCTGAAAATTGAAGTCAGGCAGATCAATCGTGACCACATAGTCAGGCTGGGATTCTTCAATCTCTTCAACCAACCCTTGAATAAGTTTGATAAGACGCGGCAAATGCCCGGCAACTTCCCACAACCCCATTACGCATAATTCGTCCATGGGCAAAAGGCTTTCCAGCCCCTGCTCTTCCATCAAGTCGCCACCGACGCCTTCAAAACTATCTTCGGAAATGCCTTGAGCTTTAAGGCCCTTCATCAAACTGGCCCCGAGCGTATCGCCCGATGCTTCACCCGCAATCAAGAAAACTCTTTTATCCATTGCCTTAATATCTCCAGTGCAAAGACTACATGTAGTCTGTCGGGTGAATGCCTTTAACGAATATCTTTTGTGCCTTCGCAAGCGTTTTAACCCTGTCCGGGTCGTCAACAATGCTTGCTCCTGCGTGAATAGCTAAACCTGCGAAGCCGGCGGTGCCCAACTCTTCAATAGTTTGAGGCCCTATCGTCGGGAGGTCAAGGTCTCTGTCTTGGGATCGCTTACAGAGCTTTACAAGAACAGCACCTTTACCTTTTCGCTGCAATTCAGCACAACGCCTGATCAGCCCGTCTGTACCTTCTGCCCCTTCAATGCCCAAAACATGTCCGTCCTGAACCACGACGCTTTGCCCCACATCCTGATCCCCCAGAGCATCAAGCAAGGCACATCCGCGCTCGATATCCTTTTCATGATGCTTTGACGGTTTGGCGGATGAAATCACACCTTCGGGCGTGAGTATTTCGGGTAAAACGCTTTGTATGCCGTGAATTTTAAAGCCTTCCTTCTCCAGAAACCGCTTTAACGCTTTCAGCAGACCATCATCACCCATAGCGTTCATGCCCTCTTTGGCAAAAAACTCGGCGGTCTTGAGGTCAGGCTTCAATTCAGCAAGAGACGGCCTTCTGATTTTACCAATCAGCACAAGGTCTGTGACATTCTCCGCCTTCAGAGTTTTAATCACACGTCCCGCTTCGCCAAGACGCGCCCAGAGGTGCGGAACGCCCTCGCCCAGCTCCAGAGAGCACTGGTTCTCGAATGCAATCACGAAGAAATCCTGATTACTTTTGACACAGTGATCGATAAGGGTTTGAGGAATATTTCCCCCACCCGTGAGAATACCGAGTTTTGGAATACTGGAATTTAGCTGTTTTTCCGGGAAGGCTGACATAAAGGAAACTTGGTTTTGGCTTTTGCAAATTCAATTATAGCCATAATCGTTTCATCGTCACTAAAATCTTGACTGACACTCTCAATGCGCTGATCCATCGTGCCTTCATCACCGAATAGCTGGTTAAACGCACGCTGAAGCTTACGCACATCATCTTTTTCGAAACCGCGACGCTCCAGACCGATCAGGTTCAAGCCCTGCAAATGGGCACGTTCGCCTTTTACACGACCAAATGGAATGACGTCATTTTCTACGCCGGACATGCCGCCAATGATGGCGTGCTCACCAATACGCACAAACTGATGAATAGCAGCAAGCCCGCCAAGGATAGCGAAGTCACCGACATGTACATGACCGCCGAGCGTGGCATTATTCGCCAAAATAACATTGTTACCGACAACGCAATCATGCGCGACATGCGTACTCATCATGAACAGGCAGTTATCACCGACAATTGTCTCGCCACGGTCATCCGCCGTTCCGGGGTTCATCGTCGTATATTCGCGGATTTTGTTGTTTTTACCGATGGTCAGCTTCGTCGGCTCGCCTTTGTATTTCAAATCCTGAGGATCAGAGCCCAGAGATACGAAGGGAAAAACGGTCGTGTTCTCACCGATTGTTGTGTGACCATCAACAACCACGTGTGATTTAAGGGTGATATTGTCACCAAGCACAACGTTCGGCCCGATCGTGCAAAACGGTCCGATAGAGACGTTTTCACCAATCTGGGCTTTGGGGTCGACGAAGGCAGTGTCGTGTATAGTACTCTGAGACATAGTAATTCCGTGTTTCTATGAGTATGGAAAGTTAGGCGCGGCGCAGCAAATCAAGCTTTGTTGCAAACCGTTACAGTGGATTAGGCTTTAGGTGCGTCCTGATCGGTGATCATAGCGCTGTAAGTGGCCTCCGCACAGACAGTATCCCCGACCTTGGCAACACCCTTGAATTTCCAAACGCGACCGCGTGACTGGATTTTCTCTACATGGATATGAAGGGCATCACCCGGAACAACAGGTTTGCGGAAACGGGCATTATCAATCGTCATGAAATATACAATCTTGCCTTCGGCTTCTTCACCAAGCGTTTCAACAACGACGATAGCCGCTGTCTGCGCCATGGCTTCAACGATCAATACACCCGGCATTACGGGATATCCGGGAAAGTGGCCCATGAAATGCGGCTCGTTCATAGTCACATTTTTAAGGGCGACAGCGCCTTCTCCGGGATTCATTTCAACAATGCGGTCAACAAGAAGAATAGGATACCTGTGCGGTAACATCTTCATTATACGCAAAATATCAATAGCATCGCTCATAGATTATAACCCAATCTTTATCGTTGTATTTTTTGCCCTAAGCCTTCGGGAAAATCAACACTTATCCTTTTTTGACTAAACGCTTAAGCACAGCAACTTGCTTCATAAACTGTTTGATAGGCACAGCAGGATAGCCCATCACTTCCTGCCCCGGTTCAACATCTCGCATAATTCCTGACTGTGCGGCGATGCGAACACCCTGACCGATACGCAAATGACCGGCGATACCGACTTGTCCTCCAATCGCGACAAAATCATCAATAACCGTACTGCCGGAAATACCCACTTGGGAAACAATCACGCAGCCACGGCCGATTTTAACGTTATGCCCGATCTGCACAAGATTATCGATCCATGTCCCCTGCCCGATGACAGTATCCGGGCCTGCACCACGATCAATCGTCGTGTTCGCGCCGATTTCTACATGACTTTCAATGATCACACGGCCCAATTGGGGGACTTTCACATGTCCTGCGGGGTCAATGGCAAAGCCAAAACCGTCCTGTCCTATGCGTGTGCCTGTATAAATGCGGGAATAATCGCCGACATGACAATGCGAAAGCGTTGTATTCACACCAATGCGGCATCCTTGGCCGATCTTGACCGAGGGACCGATATAAGCGCTCGCTTCGATCCAAGAATGGTCACCAATAACGGCGCCTTCGCATATGTGTGCACCATTTTCAATCGTGCACCCTTCACCGATTGTCGCCGTTTCATGGATATAGGCCTGATCGGATATATGTCCCTCGGGCTTGCTGTCCGGATAGAAAGCCTGCGCTATTTTGGCGTATGATTTATAAGGATGCTTGCTAAGCAGCAACTTCACACCTTTTGGCGCAACATCTGCCAAGTCGGGGCTGACGATACACGCGCCCGCAGTTGTCTTGGTAAACTGGTCTTTATATTTAACGTTATCCAGAAAACTGATGTGATGTTCGTCCGCCTTATCCAAAGCTGCGACATCTTGAATTTCATAGGCTGCATTGTCGTCATCAGCCAGTTCCGCACCCGCGATCTCGGCTAACTCACCCAAAGTGAAACTTTTGGATTTATTGAAAAATTGAGGGTCTGCCATTAATGCTCTTCCGTGACTTTCTTAAGTGGAACTTCCGTCAAATCCGCATTAATGCGCGTCAAAGCCTCTTCTGTGATGTCGAGGGCATTCGCGCCCGCTATAACGTTTTTGTTTGAGATCACAAGGTCGTAGTTTCGCTCGCTCGCTATTTGCTGGACAACTTCGTACAATTTCGCGCGTAACACGTTCATACCTTCATTCGCAGCGCCCTCTAGCGCCTGCTTTTTGTTTTGCGCATAACGACGGGTTTTCAGAAGGTTTTCTTCGTACTCCTTACGCTTTTTGGCGTACTCTTCTTTGCTCAGCTTCTGTCTTTGCTCGATCAGGGCTTTTTCCTGTGAACGCAGCTTTTGCTCGGTCTCTGAAATTTCCTCCAGAAAATCCTCACGCATCGTATTGCGCTGTTCCTGAATATGCTTAGACGCTTCGGCGTTATTCATGATGTAAATCACATCAACAACACCGATCGAGGTTCCCTCGGCATGGCCGACAACGGGCCATACGAGCAACACACAGAGTATGAGTGGCAATAATCTCTTCATGGTAATAACGCTTTGTTTTGTACGCTTATATGCGTAGCAGATTAGAAGCGTGTACCAAAATTAAATCTGAAGTTTTCGTCCTCGTCGAAATCCTCTTCCACGATCGGCATCGCAATATCAGCACGGATCGGACCGAAAGGAGATTTCCATGAAAGTCCGAAACCGGCACCAACACGCGGGCTGGATTCATCGGCGACACTCGGGCCAGTATCATCCAGTTCAAACAATGAACCGGCATCAACAAATGTATGCCCTTTGATGCCTAACTCCTCAGGCAAACCGAGAGGGAAAGATGCCTCAACAGAACCGCGGTAGAAGTATTCACCACCAAGCGCATCGTCTGTAGACAGGTCACGTGGACCTACACCGGCATCATCAAAGCCGCGAAGTGTGCTGCCACCAAGGAAGAAACGCTCGTTAATGCGGACATCTTCGTCACCGACGCCCTGAATGGCACCAGCCTCACCCAGCACGCTCAACACAACTTTGTCCAAGACTGGATAGTAGTATGTCGCACCTGTTTTACCTGAAACGTAGTGAGCATCACCACCAAGACCGGCATATTCGGTATCCAGCCAGTAAATCAGACCGCTCGTAGGATCAATCACACTGTCACGATCATCATAGGTCAGGCGCTGTGAAACCGCTGATGTACTGCGCGTACCTTCTTGCAAACGAATGAACGTCGAAGCTCTGGTATCTACGTCATCAATCTCGTTTTTCTCGTAGCGGTAACGCAATGTCTGTCTCCAACGCTCGGAAAGCGGGTAACCCATACGCAACGCACCACCTGTACGACGTTGGTCAAAGGAGCTTTCTTCCTGAAAGTCGCGGGTAATATGGAACAAATCGAAACCTGCGGAAACGTCACGACCCATGAAGTACGGCTCGGTAAAGCGAACATCGAATTCGGTACGCTCACCCGCAATCACAGTCGAGAGTGACAGGTCTTGCCCTTTACCCAGCAGGTTACGCTCACGAATACGGAAGTCAGCCAGAGGACCGTCACTGGTCGAGAAACCGGCACCGATAGAAAGTTCACCGGTAGATTTCTCACTCACGTCTACATCAATCTGTGTCTTGTCAGGTGCAGAACCCGGACTTGTTTTGATCTCGACAGTTTCGAAGAAGTCGATGTTACGGACATTCTGCTCTGATTTAGCTAGCTTCGTACGATTGAACGGGTCGCCTTCAACCAATTCAAATTCACGGCGGACAACCTTATCAAGTGTACGAACATTACCGTTAACGTTGATACGCTCAACAAACACACGCGGCGATTCACCGATATTGAACGAGATATCAACGGTGCGCTCTTCTTTGTTGCGCTTTGTGTTCGGACGAACGTCAACAAATGCATACTGCAAGTCACCAAGCGCATCGGTCAGGTTGTTTACACTTTCCTGAATGCGGTCGGCGTTATACCACTCACCGGTTTCAATATTGATCTGATCACGCACGGTATTGGCGTCAAAATCACGCAACTGCGACGTTAGCGTAATCTCACCAACCTTGTAGCGCTGACCTTCATCAAGTGTGATTGTAATAAAGAAACGGTCTTTTTCATTTGAAAGCTCTGCAACAGCCGACAAAATCTGGAAATCGGCATACCCTTGCGAGAGATAAAAACGGCGCAGCAATTCCTGGTCAAAAGAAAGACGGTCAGGGTCATAGCGGTCAGACGTTGTCAGAATACGGTACCATTCGGATTCTTTCGTGCTGATTTCGCTGCGAAGCTTACTGTCACTGTACTTTTTGTTACCCACAAAACGAATGGACTCAACTTCGGTGACTTCGCCCTCTTCGATTTCGAAAACAAGGTTCACACGGTTCTGGTCCAGTTTGATAACTTTTGGCTCGATAGAAACGGAAAAACGGCCGTTACGGCGGTATACCTGATAAAGACGAGAAACGTCAGACTGTACACGTGTTCTGGTAAAGACCTGACGCGGACGAAGCTGGATTTCCGATAAAAGCGTCGGGTTGTCAATTTTGTCATTACCCTCAAAGGCAATCTGGTTAATCACGGGGTTCTCCATGACCTCAACCAACAAGGTGCTGCCTTGTTGTGTCAGCGTCACATCTGCGAACAATCCTGTCGAAAACAAGCTTTTCAGTGCCGAATCGAGCGTTTCAGGTGTCATGGGATCGCCGACTTTCAAATCCATGTAGGATTGAATGGTTGCCGGTTCTATCCGTTCAGCGCCCTGAACTTTAATATCACGGATTTGCGTGCGGTTTTGGGCGTAAGCACTTGATACACCAAAACCAATCAGCGCAACCATAAGGATGCCGATCATCGAAAAGCGAAGTAATTTCATATATGTCACCGTATGTGTTTTTGGGTGATTTGACCCTTAAGGGATTGTTGTAATGGGTCGAAAAGAGAAATACAACACCTTCCATTATCCAGATTCTCTTTAAAAAATCCAGATTAAAGCCCTCAATAGCTGAGGTTTAATGGAAGGGTGTTGATAGTAGCTTTTAGGTCAGCAACTGAATTATGTCATTCAGGTTGGTAAACACCATGACCCCGATCAAGAATGCAAAGCCGACACGGAATGCATATTCCTGAATTTGCTCGGGTATTGGCTTACCGCGGATCGCCTCGAAAATATAGAACATCAAGTGTCCGCCATCGAGCATCGGTACGGGAAACAGGTTAATCAAACCCAGATTGATCGACAACAAGGCCGAGAACATAATCAGGGCAATCAGGCCTCTTTGCGCCATATCACCGGCCAATGCACCGATACGAATAACACCACCCAGTTCCGTTGCACTACGAGTACCTGAGACCATTTGCCCCAAAGCTTCCATCGTACCGCGTGTGATTACCCAGCACTCCTCGACAGCTTCAAGCAAGGCAATATGGATTGGGTACTGGATAAACACGTTGGACTGAACATTAGACAGGAACAGAAGGTCATGCTCCTCAGCGTCAGGCTCGTTGATAAATTCATTAAACTCAGCAAGCGGGTGAACATGCAATGTTTCGATCTTCTTGCCGTTCTTGATTTCGATTGAATAGGATTCACCCATTCTTTCGGTAATCTCCGCTCTGAGAGCCGCTTTATCTTCAAATTCCTGTCCGTCAATTTTCTGGATACTGTCTATCCGCACAACATGGCGTGGGCTAATCAGGCCAAGCAACCCACGACTTTGCGGGAATCCAAAACGGTCACGTGTAGAGACACGTTCAGGCGTTGCATATAAATCGATAGTCTCACCGTCGCGTTCAACGACAAAATGACGCTCAACATCGAGAGAGATCATCATCTCGCGGCGGATATCTTCGAATGTTGTGATGCTTTTGCCATCAATCGTAATAATGCGGTCATGGGCCTTGAATGCGTATTCGTCAGCGCTCGATCCCTCCATAACAGCGGCAGCTACCGGTGGGGTCACGGGCTGACCATGAAATGCGAACAGCAATGTCAGAATGATAGCAGCGAAAATATAATTGATCGCAGGGCCGGCAATTACGATTGCCGCGCGCTTGGCAACAGATTGCGCGAAAAAGGCCTCTTTACGCTCTTCTTCAGTAAACGGGCGGACCTCGCCCTCCTCTTCCTCTACGCCTTCGGCCGTTTTCGTACTGGCGGGATCAACATCCCCGAACAGCTTCACATAGCCGCCGAGCGGTATCATCGCGACTTTCCACCGCGTACCGTTTTTGTCGTTGAACCCCAACAACTCCTTACCAAAACCGATAGAGAATGTTTCCACACGAACACCGCACATGCGGGCAACGATGTAGTGGCCCCACTCATGCACAAAGACCAAAATACTCAGTACAAGGACAAACGCCCCTCCGTATAACCAGACATTTCCGCCTAGCACCTGAAAAATCTCAAGAAAATTCATGATGTTCCAACTTTCCTTTGGTCCGTCCCATTGTGTGTTTTTTGATTAATATAATCTTGTGTAACTGTACGAACAGTATGATGCGCTTTAATTACAGAATCAATCGTATCCAGCTTTATATCAGGCTGGTTTTGAATTGCATATTCTATACTTTTCAGAATATCAGGAAATGCTATTTCGCGCTGCAAAAAAGCTTCTACAGCAACTTCGTTCGCTGTATTGAATGTCAGGCAAGCCGCCTGCCCCTGCTCCATACAGGCATACGCCATCTTCAATGCCGGGAAACGGTCGTAATCCGGTTCCTCGAAGGTTAATCCGTTCAAAGCCGCCAGATCCAGCTTTTCTCCGCCTGTTTCCATGCGTTCCGGCCACGCCAACGCGTGTGCTATCGGCGTGCGCATATCGCTCGGGCCCATTTGTGACAGCAAAGACCCGTCATGATACTCGACAAAGGAATGAACAACCGACTGGGGATGAATGAGCACTTCGATCTTCTCTGCGGGCATTTCGAACAACACATGCGCCTCTATGATCTCCAGTGCTTTATTGACCATAGTCGCACTATCGACCGATATCTTCGCGCCCATATCCCAATTCGGATGCGCCACAGCTTGTTCGGGCGTTGCTACAGCTATCGCTTCGGGAGATGATCGTAGAAAAGGACCGCCGGAAGCGGTCAGAATTATACGTTTAACGTTCTCGGGATTATCAAAATCAAAGACTTGGAAAACAGCGTTATGCTCGCTGTCGATAGGTAGTATCTGCGTGCTGAACTGACGTGCAGTCTCCATGATCAAAGGCCCCGCCGCAACCAAAGGTTCCTTGTTCGCAATCCCAACAGCATAGCTTTTGGTCATCGCATACATGAGCGGTTTTAGCCCCGCAAAACCGGAAATGGCCGCAACCGTAATATCAGTGTTAGGCGCCACACACTCTTCCAGAGCCTTCTCCCCCGCATGAACGACAATCTCTTCATCTTTCAAAGCATCGGACAAAGGTTCGGCAAACTGCTCGTCGGCGAGGACGACACGGCTGGCCCTAAGCCTGCGCGCCTCTCTTGCAAGCCCTTCCCAGTCTTTGTTTGCGGTAATGACATCGACATTGAACCTGTAGGGATCACTGGCTATAACATCGGCTGTGCTCTGCCCGACAGAGCCAGTAACACCCAGAATAGAAACACTTTTTTTCTTCATATCAAATGCTGATCCAAAACATCGCCGAAGCCACAACAACCGACGCAAGCAACAGTGAATCCAGCCTGTCTAATGCACCGCCATGACCTGGCAATAACGAACCAGTGTCCTTAACCTTGGCTTTACGCTTTAGATAGGAAATAGACAAATCACCGACCTGCCCTGAAACACCAATCAACGCAGCCAAAGCAGCCATCAGTGTAATGCTGTATGGATTGGCCTGATCACCTATCGGCGGGAAAACGAATGAATATATAGCCAGCATAAACAGCACAGGGCCAAGCACAGCACCGACACCGCCCGCCCACGTTTTATTCGGACTAAATTTAGGCAACAGCTTTGGTCCGCCAACAATCTTCCCTGTAAAATATGCAGCTATATCGCTTACCCAAATCAAAACAATGAGAATGAGGTGAAACTTGTAATCGAGCTCTGACAGCAAAAAATAGCAATAAAATGCAAACGGCACGTAGACAAATCCGATCAGAGAAAAACCAACCTTCTCTTTAAGGCACGGTATTTTCGGGATCAGCATCGCCCACTCATAAGCAATCAACAAGAAACAAAGCCCCATAAGCACCCATAGCGGCCAGCCTTCCGTATATAGCGCCCAAAAAGCAACAGGGATCAGCACGATCGCTGAAAGTGTTCTTTTTTGGAGGGATTTGAGATTAAAACGCGGCACAGGACTCTACGCTTCCTGATGAGAAAGCGCTCCGAACCGCCGTTCGCGCCCCGTAAATTCTTCAATCGCTGCTTGAAGGTCGGTTTTATCAAAGTCCGGCCAAAGTGTGTCCGTAAAGTACAGCTCGCTGTATGCGCACTGCCAAAGCAAGAAGTTGCTAATGCGTTGCTCACCACTCGTTCTGATCAAAAGATCAGGGTCAGGAATGCCCTGCGTCATCAAAAATCCAGGAAGTTGTGCCTCGATCGTCTCCGCTGCCAATTTTTCATCAATATGGGCGTTGTGCAATCGCTGGACGGCTTGAACTATGTCGTTACGACCGCCATAATTCAAGGCAATCACAACGGTGATCTCCTTGTTGTTCTCCGTCAGCTCTTCGGCATTTTCGATCATGCGCACAATGTCGTCATCCAAACGCTGGCGATCACCGATAACCCTCAAACGTGCACCATTCTTGTGCAATTCTGCCGTTTCCCCGCGCAAATAGTAACGCAGCAGGTTCATGAGGTCTTTCACTTCACTCTCAGGACGGCTCCAGTTTTCAGACGAAAACCCGAAAAGAGTTAGATACTGCACATCAAGCTCACCAGCAGCCTTAACAATACGGCGTACAGCTTCGGCACCTTGCTTGTGACCCGCCGTACGCGGCAAACCACGATTACGTGCCCAACGCCCATTACCATCCATGATAACAGCGATGTGCTTAAGCGTATTATTTTCAGTGGGTTGCGACATAAAGCTAAAGTAACACCTAAACAGTCATGATGTCTTTTTCTTTCTCACTCAGCATCGTATCGATCTTACCGATAGCAGCATCTGTGAGCTTCTGGACCTCATCCTGCAAGCGCTTATCCTCGTCCTCAGGCAAATCCTCTTTCTTGATCGCGTCCATACCGTCTTTACGCACGTTGCGAACCGCAATACGGGCCGCTTCGGCGTATTTACCCGCAACCTTGGTCAACTCCGCACGACGTTCCTCATTCAGATCGGGAATAGGAATACGGATGTTATTGCCTTCCGGCATTGGGTTAAGCCCCAGACCCGCATCACGGATGGCTTTTTCAACAGCCTTAACGTTGCTGGCATCCCATACCTGTACAGTCAGCATACGCGCTTCGGGCACACTAACTGTGCCGACCTGGTTTAACGGCATCTTGCTGCCGTAAACTTCGACGACAACGGGGTCCAACAAGTTCGCAGAAGCGCGTCCTGTTCGTAGGCCGCCAAATTCTTTGCTCAGATTGTCGACAGCTCCATCCATGCGGCGTTGAATATCATTTTTATCGTAAGACATTGGTCAAATCCTGTTTGTTAATTCGTAACGATTGTGAACTTACCTTCCGATTTTACAACCTTCGAGAAATTACCCTTCTCGCGGATTGAAAATACAATAATCGGAATATCGTTCTCGCGTGCCAAAGCAATGGCCGTAGCGTCCATAACCTTTAAGTCCTTGGTCAACACATCCGTAAAAGTTATGTGATCGAAATGCGTAGCAGTTTTATCTTTTTGAGGGTCGGCGGTGTAGACACCATCAACCTTTGTTCCCTTAAAGATTGCATCACAATCCATCTCCGTCGCACGCAAAGCACCCGCCGTATCTGTTGTGAAGTAAGGGTTACCCGTACCAGCCGCAAAGATTACTACACGTCCCTTCTCCATATGGCGAATGGCGCGTCGGCGAATATACGGCTCACAGATTGAATCCATGCGGATCGCAGACTGGACACGGGTTTGAACACCCAGATTTTCCAGAGCATTTTGCAAAGCCAGTGCATTAATCACGATACCCAACATACCCATATAGTCCGCTGTTGTGCGGTCCATGCCTTTGGCTGCGCCGGATACGCCACGGAAGATGTTACCCGCACCGACAACAACGCAAACCTCGACGCCGTTTTCGACGACTTCTTGAATGTCCTCTGCAACGCGTTTGACCGTTTCGGGATGCAGGCCGAATTCATTATCGCCCATGAGCACCTCACCTGACATTTTCAGCATGATGCGCTTGTAGTTCTTCATATTGGCGATGTTTTTGGCAGCTTCGGCGTTCATCGATGTGATCCCGTGAATGAGCTTATTGGAGTAAATCTGTCCTAACATAAAGACAGCCGCATAGAATGTCTATGCGGCTGACTAAAAATCATTCTAAAAAATGTTAGCCGTTAGCGGCTTTAGCAACCTCTGCAGCGAAGTCTTCTTCTTCTTTTTCGATACCTTCACCAAGCTGTACACGGATGTAACCGGTCAGCTTAATGTCAGAACCTGCTTCTTTGGCTGCGTTTGCAATAACGTCGGCAACCTTTGTCTCACCGTCAATCACGAAGATTTGTTCGGTCAAGCAGATTTCCTTGAAGAATTTCTGCATACGGCCTTGAACCATTTTCTCGGCGATTTCCTGTGGCTTGCCTTCGGCTTTTGCTTGCTCGATCAGAACGCTTTTCTCACGTTCGGCAACTTCAGGATCAACAGAGTCAGGGCTCAGGAACTGTGGGTTAGCGGCTGCAATGTGCATAGCCAACTGTTTACCGACAGCTTGCAAAGCATCGGCAGAAGCATCAGATTCCAAAGCAACCAGAACACCGATTTTACCGATATTGTCACCCAAAGAACCGTGTACGTAACCGACTACAGCACCGCTAGAAACCTTAATGCTTTGCGCACGACGCAATGTCATGTTTTCGCCAATCTTGGCAACGAGGTCAGTCAGGCTCTCTGCTACTGTCTTACCGGCTGCCAGTTCGCGTCCGGCAAGCTCTTCAGCGTTCTCGACACCTTGGGCTTTCTCGGCAACAGATTTCACAAAGTTCTGGAACTCTTCGTTACGGGCAACAAAGTCAGTCTCGGAGTTAACCTCCACAACTGCGCCTTCTGTGCCATCAATAGCGATAGCAACCAGACCGTCAGCAGCAGTACGACCGGATTTCTTGGCCGCTTTGGCCAGACCCTTCGTACGCAACCAGTCAACAGCCGCATCCATATCGCCACCGTTCTCAACGAGCGCCTTTTTGGCATCCATCATGCCGGCACCTGTTTTTTCACGAAGCTCTTTTACTTTTGAAGCGGTAATTTCAGCCATTTTTTCGTCCTTCCGAAATTTTAAAGTGAATATTCAAGAGAATTACGCAGAAGCCTGCTTTTTAGGCTTTTCTTCTGCTTCATTAGCAGGCTCATCAGCCTTTTTTGCGTCTTCTGCTTTCTCGTCCTTGGCATCAGCCTTTTCATCTTTCTTGTCTGCCTTCTTTGGGGCCTTTTTCTTTTCGGCCGCAAGCTTGGCAGCTTCACCAGGTGTCATGCCTTCTTCTTCCTTTTTAGGCTTAGGCGGAAGCTTAACATTCACTTCCTCGGCAGCACCGGGGTCCTTGCTACCGGAGGCCAGTTCGGCTTCCAGACCGTCAAGAACTGCATCGGCAACCAGATCACAGTACAGGTCGATAGCGCGCAACGCGTCATCGTTACCCGGAATAACGTAATCTACGCCTTTAGGGTCGGCATTTGTGTCAACAACGGCAAAAACAGGAACACCAAGCTTGTTCGCTTCCTGAACCGCGATGTCTTCCATTGTGACGTCGATGATGAATACAGCATCAGGCTGACCACCCATGTCCTTGATACCGCCCAGAGACAGTTCAAGTTTCTCGTGTTCACGAGAGAGCATCAGCAATTCTTTCTTCGTGCGCAGAGCTTTTTGCTCGTTGCTGCTCAAAATTTCTTCCAGCTCACGAAGACGTGCAATAGATTTTGAAATTGTCTGCCAGTTTGTCAGCATACCGCCCAACCAACGGTGGTTCACGAAGTACTGACCGCAACGTTTTGCACTTTCGGCAATTTTGCTGCTGGCCTGACGCTTTGTACCAACAAACAGTACACGACCGCCGTTTGCCACGATATCGCGAAGAGCTTTAAGCGCTTCACCGAGCATAGGTGTTGTTTGTTGAAGGTCGATGATGTGAACACCGTTACGTACGCCAAAGATGTGTTGACGCATTTTAGGGTTCCAACGACGTGTGTGGTGACCAAAGTGAACGCCCGCTTCGAGCAACTGACGCATTGTGAATTCTGGCATAGCCATAAATCTATCTCCTTATATATTCCAGTTATGTCCTCTGCAGGCCTTGGTTTCTTTAATTTTTTAACGAAACACTGGTTAAGGAACCTGCATGTGAATTTACCCGTAAACGGGCATTGCTGCGGTTTATAGGCCGCATTTAGGTCTATTGCAAGCATTTTTAACGAAAATGCGTAAGAAAAGGCTAGGCCTCTAGAATATCAGATATCCCGTCCTGAGTGCGAATTATATTCCGCGCCTGCGAAGACAGACTCCACCGCTTTGGCAAGGTCATCGTAACGACCCTGTCATCATCAATACGTACATGCAGATTGATGACCATGCTGCCCTGCCCCTCGATATCAAGGAACTTCTTGATTTCATTGATAGGTTCGGCCCCGGCAACCCGTGAGTCCATATGAATATCGATGGACCGTATCTTGTTCTCTAATGCACCGTCGAGCGGTTCAATGCGGGTACATGTGAAACGTATCTGGTCTTCCCGCTGTTCCGCCTCAACCCCTAAAAGCAAAGAGTTTCCAGCCTCCAGATACTCCCGTGATGTCGCCAACAACTCCGAAAACAACGTCACTTCGTAAATACCGGTTGGGTCGGAAAGCTGTAAAAACGCGTATTTACTACCCTTTTGCGAGACCTTCTCCTGTTTTTTCAGCAAAACACCCGCCATTTGGAAACGGGATGCCGCAACATTCTGTAATGCCTCTTCAACACTCGCGAGACTGGCAATCTTCAAATTCTCGAATTGCTGCTGACGGCTATCAAGCGGGTGAGCCGAAAGATAAAAACCAACAGCCTTAAACTCCCGCTCCAAACGCTCGAGAGGGTCCCACGGCTGAACATTCGGTAATTCGGGCATCCCCAAACCTTCACCACCTTCATCGCCGCCACCAAACAGGCTCGATTGGCCCGATTCCTTCTCCTCAGCCAGATTTTGCGCATGCCGCAGCATAATCTCCGCCCCTGCCGATAATTGCGCGCGGTTATTGTTCAACGTATCAAACGCCCCTGCCGCGATCATGCCTTCCAACTGGCGCTTATTCATCGATTTGTAATCAAGACGGGAAGCGTAATCATCGACTGATGCATATTTACCATTGGCTTCGCGTTCCTCGACCAAACTCTTCATAGCCGCACTTCCCACACCTTTCAGAGCACCAAGGGCGTAACGCACGCTGTCTTCTTCAACCTGAAAATCGGCAAAGGAGAAATTGACATCAGGACCACGCAACTCCAGCCCCATACGGTCCAACTCCTGCTTGAACACACTGAGCTTATCCGTATTGCCGAGATCGAGCGTCATAGACGCCGCCATAAATTCTAACGGGTGGTTGGCTTTCAGCCACGCCGTCCAGTAAGACACCAGACCGTACCCCGCCGTGTGCGCCTTGTTAAAGCCGTAACCCGCGAACGCCGCAATCTGGTCGAAAATATGGTTGGCCTGCTTTTCGGGGATTTGGTTATTGTCATTAGCGCCTTGAACAAACATCTCCCGCTGTTTGTCCATCTCTTCCTTAATCTTCTTACCCATCGCACGACGGAGAAGGTCCGCACCGCCAAGTGTATAGCCGGCCAACACCTGCGCAGCCTGCATCACCTGCTCCTGATAGATCATCACCCCGTATGTGTCCTCGGTGATCGGCTTGAGCTTGTCATGCATATAGTCGATATCTTCGGGCTTCTTAACGTTGGATAGATATGTCGGAATATTCTCCATCGGACCCGGACGGAACAACGCGATAACAGCGAGGAGCTCTTCAAGGTTAGAAAGGCCAATTTGCTTACCAAGGTCCCGCATACCCGCAGATTCCACCTGAAACACGCCGATATTGTGCCCCGCCTTCAACATTTCGAAGGTTTTCGGATCATCAAACGGGATTTCGAGGATATTAATGTCGATATCCTTGTTCTTCTTGATCATTTTGACGGCCTTATGGATCACCGTCATCGTTTTCAGGCCCAAGAAATCAAACTTCACCAAGCCCGCCTGCTCGACATATTTCATGTTGAACTGGGTCACGGGCATGTCGGACCGAGGATCACGGTAAAGCGGCACAAGCTCGTGCAACGGACGGTCGCCAATCACCACACCCGCCGCGTGCGTAGATGCATGGCGGTAAAGGCCTTCCAGCTGTAACGCAATATGAATAAGGCGCTCCGAGCTTTCGTCCTTTTTAATCTCCAGACGCAAATCAGGATCACCGTCGAGCGCTTCCTGCAATGTTACGGGATTGGCAGGGTTATTGGGGATCAGCTTCGCGA
>JAESRE010000039.1 GCA_016764775.1 Alphaproteobacteria bacterium | reverse complement strand
CGATGATCACAAAAGCACTCGGTCTGGACGGTGTACCGTTCGTCGGCCTGATTGTTGCCGGTCTGGTTTTCGGCTTCGGTGGCGGCTTGGCACACGACTACATGACAGGTCAGGGTTCAGGTAACCACAGACCAAACAGAGCGCGTCGCCCACGTCAAGACCACACAGGCGAGACAACACGTGAAGAGCCGGCAACACCGCAAACACATGTTCTTGCAACAGACAACCCCGGTGACCCGGATTATGACTGGGATGCCATTCGCGCGAACAGCACAAACGGTCAGTTTGCAATCCAGATGTCTATGGACACTGACAAAGAGAGCTTTGTTGACCTGAGAGTTCTGAGCCCGAGCGAAGTAACAGCAATGGGTGGCAATGCACAAAGTATTGTTGACCAAGCTATGGCCGAAGGCCGCTTCATTTCCAATGAGCGTCTTGAAGGTATGCGTCTGGACAGCTTCGACAAGTGGACGTTCACAGCAACCGAAACCGGTACAATTCCCCGTCCTGACGATGAGGTTCTGGTCCTCGCGCATGCAGAAGGCGACAACGACAATTATGTTGTTCTTGAGCTGGATCAACCGGGCTAAATTCAAGGCTGTGCGTTTAACGCGCATGCCCCTTTCCCCTGCTTTCCGTAAATGCTATGATTTTAGTGTGGAGAAGTGTATCCACATTCGTTTCTGCGTGCCTTCCTTAACTAATCCCCGGGCTTACATGCTCTTAATCCGCACTGAATGACCGTTTATGAGTGACGATTCAGATGAAATAAAGAAAGAAAGCATTAAAGGTGCGTTCCGCCCGGGCGAAGCCAAGGACAAGCCATCCTTGTTTTTACCGGACGAAATGGACATTTATTGCAATAAAATCACCATGGAAACGTTTATTTTCCATGGAAAAACAATAGATTACGATTCTCTGGACCATATGGTCTACAATCCCAAGGATTACAGCGTAGACGTATACTTCAAGAACGGCATGATCTATGACCTAGGCGTTAAGATTCAATGGCTTATACGGCCATATTTCAGCAAAGCAGACGAGGTTCAAATCGTACAAACCAAAGATGGCGAGGCGATTAACGGTACATTCATCCCGATTAAACACAAAAGTTAAGAAACCGTTAAGAAAAACCTCGAGATCAACAGATAAGATATTGAAAAATATGAATTTTTACCTTGTTTCGAAAAAGTCCGCTATGTTAATATTAATGTGTAGAAGGCGAGTAAGGGTTGTGTGGCCTTTCCAAAAAAATATGGGTATACTGCCGTTATGACAGATGAACCCAATCAGACTACCGCCGAAGGACCGCAGGACCGCAAAGTCGGAAATTTAACGGATTTCGTCTATGGAACCGATGGAACAGGCTTCCTCGACATAGAAGTTGCCGTTAATGAGAAGGGAAAAGTTGTATTGTTTCACAACCGCCCTTTTAAGCACGACATCGCCTGGTTTGAGTTTGATCTGGGTACGAATAAACTGGATTTTGTGCTCGATGATGGCGATATTCGCGACGCAGGACTGCCTTTAGGTCAGGATGTTGCCAAATACATGCAAAACAGTCATCAGATTTTGATGGTTCTTTTGAATGATGAAACAGGTGAAGCAAAAGAAGGGAATTACATACCGTTAATAATACATAAGACTTAACCGTTCTTTAAGAAAAACTGCGTTACAATAATACAACAAAAATAAATAAACATTAGAGGAGTGTGAACTATGAGTGGCAGTATCTATGATACTTTTGTGAATAATGCGAACGAAGTCAGCGAAGAGAGCGTTGGCATGGCATTTACAGGGATAAGACTTTACGAAGATGGTTCGGAACCATCATATCTTCAAGCATCAATCAGCACAGCAGTGGAAAATCGTTTGGGTAACGATGCGCAACTTAATGACACGCCAGCTGTAGACGCTAGCTTGCAGCAACAGTTAATTACTTAAATTAACCACACCAGATTTTTTCAACCCGGCCTTCTTCATTAAGGTTAATGTTCACACGAGTCGGGTTGTAATCTTGGGTATACATATCCCCTGGTTTAATAATTCTATAAGGACGCTCAGCACTTGCGGCGTCCTTTATGCTTTCCAGAAGCGCCTCGTCATAGGTTTCCCCGACAAACCCAGAAAATTCACATACCGGTTTATCCGCGCCTGCGCCACGGTCAGAAGCACGCGGGCTTCCTGCTGTTCTGTCAGCTTTCTGCGCTGACGTCTGACGGATTACATCCAGCATCGGCATATTCTGAAGATCTCCACCCTCTTCTTGCTGTGCTCTTTCCGGCATGAATGCTTCACGGTCGGTTTCCATGATGACAGTATCGCGCTTATAAAGACCGACAATCATTCCGAACCCCAGAATAACCGCAACAATAACAATAAAGATGGCGGGATTCTTCGCACGTGGAATCCGCTGCTCCGTCAATACGGGGCCTTTCTTTGCGTCTTCACCCTCTTCGGGTTTTGTGTTTTCATTCTCATCAGTCATAAATCAACATTAGCCCCCCTTTTTCGATAGGGCAAATCGATTTTGAATCGCGCATAGAGCTTGCATTTTCGTGCGCCAGACCGTATCTCTTTCATCCATGAATAAACCTGTTACCAAACCTTTGAAGCATATTCGCAACTTCGCGATTATCGCCCATATCGACCACGGCAAAAGCACACTGGCCGACCGCTTGATCCAGACATGCGGCGGGCTGGAAGCACGCGAGATGTCCGAACAGGTTCTGGACAACACCGATATCGAGCGTGAGCGCGGCATCACGATCAAGGCGCAGACGGTGCGTCTAGCCTATACCGCCAAGGACGGGATCGAATATCAATTCAACCTGATGGACACGCCGGGGCACGTGGACTTCTCTTACGAAGTCTCCCGCTCTCTTGCTTCCTGTGAAGGGTCATTGCTGGTGGTGGATGCATCACAAGGGGTGGAAGCACAAACGCTGGCCAATGTTTATCAGGCGCTGGATAACGACCACGAAATCGTGCCCGTCATTAACAAAATCGACCTGCCCGCCGCCGACCCTGAAAAGGTGAAAGCCGAAGTCGAGGACGTGATCGGACTGGATTGCTCTGACGCGATCGAAGCTTCCGCCAAGACAGGTGCGGGCATTGAAGAGTTGCTGGAAAAAATTGTAACGATCCTGCCGCCGCCGAAAGAAGGTGATGCGGATGCACCGACGAAAGCCCTGCTAGTGGACAGCTGGTATGACGCCTACCTTGGCGTTGTGGTGCTGGTGCGTGTAATTGACGGTTATTTGCGTAAAGACCAGAAGATCCAGTTCATGTCCAACAAGGCCGTGCGCATTATCGACCGTGTGGGTATGTTTACCCCGAAGAAGGTGGAGCTGGACGCGCTCGGCCCCGGCGAGATGGGTTTTATTACCGCGTCGATCAAAGATATTTCCGAAACCAATGTCGGCGACACGATCACGGATGAGAAAAAACCGTGTGAAAGCGCCCTGCCCGGCTTCAAACCCTCCATCCCGATGGTGTTTTGTTCGCTTTACCCCGCCGATGCAGGCGACTTTGAAAAATTGCGCGACTCTCTGGGTAAAATCCGTTTGAACGATGCCTCGATGCATTACGAGATGGAAACATCTCAAGCGCTTGGTCTTGGTTTCCGTTGCGGCTTCCTTGGTCTGCTGCATATGGAGATTATTCAGGAACGGCTGGAGCGGGAGTTCGACCTCGACCTCATCCCGACGGCGCCGAGCGTGGTGTACAAAGTCAACCTAACCAACGGCGAGCAGATCGAGCTATATAACCCTGTGGATTTGCCGGATGTTGTAAAAATCGAATCCATCGAAGAACCATGGATCAAGGCGACGATCCTTGTGCCTGATGAATATCTCGGCGGCTTGCTGCAGCTCTGTCAGGACCGTCGCGGCGTACAGATCGATCTCACGTACGCGGGTGGCCGCGCGATGCTGGTTTACCGCCTGCCGCTGAACGAGGTGGTGTTTGATTTCTATGACCGTTTGAAGTCGATCTCCAAAGGTTACGCGTCGTTCGATTACGAGCTGGACGGATACGGCGAGAACGATCTGGTGAAGCTGGAAATCCGCGTGAACGAAGAACCCGTCGATGCGCTGGCGATGATCGTCCACCGCTCAAACGCCGAGTCCCGTGGCCGTGGCATGTGTGAACGCCTGAAGGATTTGATCCCGCGCCAGATGTTCAAAATCGCCATTCAGGCCGCAATCGGCGGCAAGATTATCGCCCGTGAAAATGTCAGCGCCCTGCGTAAAGACGTGACAGCGAAATGTTACGGCGGCGACATCAGCCGTAAGAAAAAACTGCTGGAGAAGCAGAAAAAAGGTAAGGCGAAAATGCGGCAATATGGGAACGTTGAAATTCCGCAAAGCGCATTTATCGCCGCGCTCAAAATGGGGGACGAGTAATCGGACGAGCACTGAAAATTGTCACTTCAGTAATCGCCGCCTTATTTGTTCTGGTGGTTTTTATCTTTGTGACCTATTCGGAAACACGCCCCGAGCGCCGCATTCTGGTCGAGGAAAATTACGTACCGCCGAAACGCCAGCAAGCCGCGCAGCCAACACCCGCCCCTAAACTGCAGAATACGGATGACACGATGACGCCGATGCCGGGGGATGAGTGATTGTCTGATGGACGCGGGCGCTGATATACTCGGCGGATGTTGTGGCATTTCACCGGCGCATATCAAAACGCTTAAGGATGGGGGTGAGTTATGATCAAGAATGTTGTTATCGTTTTTTTAAGCGGTGGACTAATTTTATCATTATTAAGTCTAGCAAATTTTGACCTGTCTTGCGGGGCTTTAGGGAAAGCCTATGAGATGGATCTATATACAGCCAAAAATCAGGGCGAAGTCATGAGGCGCCTGATATTAAAAATGGACACAAATAGTGAAATCTCGAAAGAAGATTTGGTTCAGTCATTCGCGGACAAAAACGCATTCGAAAAGAATGGAAACGTGTACATAGCAGATACTGAATTCGTTTTTAAAAAAGATGCGTTGGTGGACGTTATTCCAAGATTTAGTGAAAAAGATAGCCCGTAGCAAATGACCGATGAATCCGAAGAAGAGATAGGCATTGATGATGCCGCTGTACCCAACGCGCCCGAGGTGGGGATGTTGCCGCCGATGCGGTTTGCGTTGTTTCTGGCGGGTGGGATTTTCATCGACTGGTTGATCCCGATCAATTTCGGTTCGGGCTGGGGCTGGTTCGGGTTGTTGCTCGTGATCGGGGCGCTGGCTTTTGGTAAGTGGGCGATTGAAACCTTCAAACGCGCAGGCACGAATGTGCCGCCAAACAAACCCGCGACCAAGATCGTCAGTGACGGGCCGTTCAAATATTCACGCAACCCGATGTATCTGTCATTCCTTGTGATGTATGTGGGACTTGCGATGCTCGCCGATGCGCCGTTGATGCTGTTCCTGACCGGTGGGCTTTGGTATGTGCTGGACCAGCAGGTGATCGAAAAGGAAGAAGAGTATTTAACCGCGAAATTCGGTGATCAATACCTGTCCTATTGCGACCGTGTGCGCCGCTGGGTTTGAGTTTTACGCGCTTCCCCCCATCCGTAAAATCACATAGACTTTCAGGCATGAGATATGTCCTGCCTCTGGCGCTGATGGCGCTGTTTGTTTTGTCGTCCCCCGCATCGGCGGAAGACCCCGCAACCGCTGTACACAAGCCGCAGCTCTACGATTACAACGGTGCGCCCGTCGACCCGTTATGCTTTTTGAGCAATGTCGGAACGGAGGAAGCGCCCGTCTACCCCACCCGTTTTTGCCAGTATGAGGAGATCGTCAATGTCGGTCAGAGCGGGCTGGATGAAAGCAAGTTCGTGGCGGTTTCATTCGAGGAAGCGTTTTACGACCCCGAGACAGATGAAAGTATTTCCTCTTTCGGGTTTATCGGTTACCGCGCCATCGGCATGGTGGAGCATGAAGGCCGCGACTTGATGGCGGTGATTGTGGTTGAAAACGGCGGCGGGTCCGGCACCTTTACGGAGTTGATGCTGCTCGACCCTGTACGGGACGAAGAAGAAAAGACGCTGAACTACCGCCATGTTGAAACGCTGGTGACGGGCGACCGCTGTATGGGCGGCGTGTACGATGCCACGATCGACCCCGAGAACAAGGACCTGATTTACCGCGTGAAGACAACGATGGCGGATATGTTCCTGCTTACCGGAGATACGGAGCGGGAGATCCTGAAAAGTGATGCGTATGAGAGCCTGCCTTTTTGCGCGATCTGTTGTTATGCCGAAGCGGAGTTTTCTTTAGAGGAATTTCGCGGCGTGTTCTTTCCGCAAAACCGTCACACACCGACAGATGGGTCCGAAGCCGCGCAATGTGTTGAGGGGCTTGTCGACCTGAATGTCACACAAGCCAAGCAATCTTATTTCGGGAAGGAAGATTTCGGATTTTTCATTCGAGAGCTGGAGCATACATGCCTTGGCCGTATGGAAGGCGAGTAGCATTTAAACATTTCGTGTTTCGGGATTACGCCGATAGTTCTTCGAGATAGGCGGTGTGATCGTGGTCCGGTTCCGTTTCCAATGCGGGTGAGTATGTTTCCCATACACGGGCGAGACGGCCCTTCACATCATTCTCCGCCGCAGGAACATACCGAAAGCCCATGGCGTTCAGAGAACCGATGGCGAATGCGCGGCAATTGAAGCTGTAAGCGCAGTTATTTTCGAATGCCGGCGGGTTGGATTGCACCATTTTCGCCAGTTTAAGTGCCTTATCCCATTTACCGAAAATCGTCTCTTCGTCGCCTGTTTGGTGGCAAACGCGTTTCAGCGCGGGGTCGTCGAAATCATGGCGGCTTTGCTTATAGACGATCGCCTGTACCACGCTCGTGTTGCCGCGACGTGGGCGCCGGAAGTGTAATTCCTCAACGATTTCAGGCTTTTGTCCGGGTTCCTGCTTCACCACTCCCAGAAAGCAATGTGTACCGGCATCGACCAGTTCACCGTTTTTTCTGAGCTTTTGAGGCTCCTCGAACATGTATATTCCATAAGACATTTGTATAATATGTAAAATATTGGCGTTTTTTGCAAGCTTTTTAAGACCGCAGGAAACGGGCGTGCCGTCGGCCATTATTGTTTTGAGCGCGGCTCTGATCTGCTAGGGTATCTGCATGCTCGGCGCAATAGACAGTTTTCCCCTCTATATTTTGAACACATTGCTTGTGACTTCGGCGGTCATCATCCTGTTTGCTGGTACACGAATAGCCGGAATAGCCGAAGGTATCGCAGTACGGACAGGATTGGGGCAAGCGATCGTCGGGGCGGTGTTTCTGGGCATATCCACCTCTTTGTCGGGGACGATCCTGAGCATCTACGCCGCTGCCGATAACCACCCTTCTCTGGCCATTTCGAATGCCGTGGGCGGGATTGCGGCGCAGACATTCTTTCTGGCGATTGCCGATCTGTCTTACCGCAAAGCCAATCTCGAACATGCTGCAAGCTCGCTAGAGAACCTGATGTTCGGCGCGCTTTTGACGGTGCTGTTATCCATTCCGCTGGTCGCGGCGAGTGTGGCCGACATCGATATTTTCGGTGTACATCCCGCTTCGTTCATTCTGATCCTCGTCTATGTTATCGGCTTGCACTGGGTCAAACGCACGAAGGATGATCCGCTCTGGAAAGCCAAGGACACACCCGACACACAAAAAGAAAGCAAGAAGGCAAGCCCGCATTTTGCATCGATGTCATTAAAGCGTCTGCTGTGTGAATTCGGCTTGCTGGCTTTTGTTACCTGCGGTGTCGGGCTTGTGCTGGCCAGAACCGCGATCGTGCTGGCTGCAAACACAGGATTTAATGAAACCGTCATCGGTGGTTTTCTGACATCGGTTATTACGTCCCTGCCCGAACTTGTGACAACGCTTGCGGCGATCCGCCGCGGGGCGCTTAATCTGGCGGTCGGTGACATTATCGGCGGAAACAGTTTTGATGTGCTTTTCCTTGCGGGCGCCGACATGTTTTACCGTGCGGGTTCGCTGTACCATCAAATGAATGCACACCATATGCTGATGATGAGTGTGACCGTGTTTATGACGGGCATATTGATGATGGGCATGCTACGCCGTGAACGTTTCGGACCGATTAATATCGGTTTTGAAAGCGTGCTCCTCATCCTAAGCTACGCGTTTCTGGTCTTTGCCATCACCTTCGCCGGATAAAAAAACCCGCTCCTGCTCGAAGGCAGAAGCGGGAAGGCAGTGGGGGAAGATAGAACTTTTTAATCTTTAGTGATGGCCGCGATGTCCGTGACCTCTGTGTTTGCCGCGATGTTTTTGGTTATGGTTTCCATGGCCTTTGTGTTTGTAATGCCTGTCGTGACGGTCGTGTTTCCAGTGGCCGCGCGGTTTGTAGTAATGGACATCCCTGTAAACGGGGCGCTTATATGTCACGACTTTTACCGGGCGTCTGTCACGGTAATACCGATGGTCGCGGCGATCATTATCGCCATATGAAATCACAACCCTGTAGCCGTCTTTCGACAAGCCGTAATAGAACGATTCTCCGTCACGATGGCCGCGATCAGCCAGAGCCTGTGCAGGGTTTAGTAACGGTATCGCCGCAAGGGCCGCGATTAAAAAATGTTTGTTTTTCATTGGTATGCACTCCTTTGTCATGCAGTTAAGGATATGCAGCGTCATACATTCATACGTGCGTGTCGAAACGACCCTTCGAAAAATTTAGACCTGAACTTTTAACCACCTGATCCGTTGGTCTGACTAACCATGCAAGAGAAGAACGGTTCAACTTCGAAATTAAGGAGACGATCATGAAAACTAATGAATTAGAAAGAGTCATCGAGACACTTTTGTCCGACGCGCACTCAACTGAAACACTGATGACGGACAAGCTGAAGGAATATGCAGAGAAAGCATCCCATAACGGCGTAACGAAATTTTTGGAAGACCACCAAATGGAAACTAAAAACCAGATCAACCGTCTGGAACGCGCATTTGAAGTGGGTGAACTGAAACATAACGATGTTGGTTCACCGATTATCGACGCCATTATCTCAGAAAACGATGTGTTCATTAACGGTTGCGAAGAAGGCCCTGTGCGCGACGCTGCGTTACTGGTTGCCGTTCAACGCATCCAGCATCAGGAAATCGCCACATATGGCAGCATCATCGCGCTTTGCAAAGCAGCCGGTCTGATGGAAATCAGCCGCTTGCTTCAGGAAAGCCTTGATGAAGAACACGAGATTGATCAAGAACTCAGCATCGCTGCCGAGAAATTTATCAACGTTCAAGCTCATCAGGAAGCTGCTTAGAACTTTCCATTTCCTAGATGGAAGACGGGGGTCCGGATGCCTTTGCGGTGTCCGGACCGCTTTTATTGCGGGTACATTAAATTAAAGGATATTGGTCAGCGTTTTTGTACTCAATGCGGTTGATTGCTTGAGCTTTTCTTCTTGCCACGGCGGCGTTAGCAGGCTCGCCAAGTGTTCATTGAGCTTTCTTTGATCGTCTACATTCTGCCCGACAGTATCTTGCGGCTGCATAACCTCGCCGGGCCTGATGCGCCCCGCTATGGTTCCGGATTCGCTTTTATAAAGACGCGGATCGTATTCAACACCGATCGTTTTCAGCGCGGCAATCACACCCGAACGGCAATTATTTGAATGCGCCAGATGGCTGTCTTGCAGATCAAAGGTCAGTTGCTGTTGCCGTACATCCGCGCTGAACGCGAGCATATGGTTCCAGTATGCGAGTATTTCGGCTTCCTGCCCGCGTTTTACGGCCACCATCCCCATTTTTTCAGGGTCTTGGGAGCGGCAAAGACCATAACGGACATTCGGGACCATTTTGACGGTGCCCATATCCTCTTCCCAGAAACTGTCACTGTGATCGTTGAAATGGAGTTGCTGCACGACGTCTGCTTCGCCGTCGCGTTCCTGAACATACCATAGCGCCGTATGGTATGAGCTTCTGTCTTCGCCTTCGAAGCTTTGCTCTATGAGCTGCTCGGTAACGTAAATTGCGTGCTGTGTCGCTTCCATCATGGGCAAGACTTATATTATATTTCCATAATTTTTTCAAGCTTTTACTTTTACCCTATTAGCACCGCTTCACAAACGGCAACGACATGATATCTTACGCGCCATGACGACGAAGACACTATCCTCCGCCGCTCTGGATGTCCTGACTACGCCCGATCCGCGAGAGAAGGCAGCCAAAACGAGAGCCTATGCGCACGCATGGCGTAACGGAGAGATACCCGAAACCGGGCATACAGACCTACCCGACCGACCTGCACGCCCCGAAAACCCAGAGCTTTTACACCCCGCCGAAATGCCGAAACGTGCCAAGGCAGGCAGCCGCAAATCCAAAGTCGCCCTGCTCCATGCACTGGCACATATCGAATTAAACGCCATTGATCTGGCATGGGATGTCATGGCGCGGAAATTCGATCTTGGCGGTTATGCGCTCCCGAAAGCGTTTTATGATGACTGGATCAAGGTCGCAGATGACGAAGCCAAACATCATATGATGCTTGAAGAACGCCTGAACGATCTTGGTGCGACCTATGGCGACCTGCCTGCACATGACGGCTTGTGGGAAGCGTCCGAGCAAACGGCGAATGACTTTGCGGCGCGACTGGCCATTGTACCCATGGTATTAGAAGCACGCGGTCTGGACGTCACGCCGAATATGATCAAAATCATGAAGGCGCAAGATGATCATAAAACCGCTGAAATACTGCAAATCATTCACGATGATGAAATCACCCATGTCCGTGCCGGAACGGTCTGGTTCGAGGGTTGGTGCGATTATCACGGTAAAGATGTAGAGGACACATGGCAGGATCTGGTCCGCACTTATTTTCGCGGCCCCCTGAAACGCCCGTTCAACCACCCGTCCCGCGAGGAAGCCGGTATGATCAGGGATTGGTATGAACCGTTGGCGGATGAAGAATAGTACCCGCCATTGTCATTACCCCTAAATGCGTGTTTAATTCATAGTATGAGCAAAGCAACTCCACCTCCGTCAGACGACCCCGCTCCGGTAGAGACAACCGTTACTGTTGAAAACGTTGTCGAACGTGACATGGGCGAAGATTTCGAGCAACGCGTCGAACAGCTGATCAATGATGCGGAGGCCATGCGCCTGTCCTTCATGAAGCGGCACCGCACCCGCGGACACCTGACCACCACGGTGGGGTTGATCAGTCTGGTTCTGGGAGCTTCGGCATTCGGTTGGTTCCTGTTTGTCGATGTCAGCATCATCAAAGCGTTCGGCTCCATGATGATTGCCGCTGCCATTCCTTTGTTTTTACATTTATGGACCGCCAGTATCCTGCAGGATTACAAGAGCAGCTATAAGCGCGTTTTCCTGCCTCGTCTGGCCAAAGCCCTCGGCGGGTTCAAATTTCATCCCAATCGCGGTATCGGCGCAAAGATCATTTCCAAAACGGGCATTGTACCGCCGCACGAAGTTTATGATGCCGAAGATTGCTTTATGGGCAAATACCACGGCGTGAAGGTTTTATTTTCCGAAGCGCGACTCGGATACAAACAGGAATATAAAGAGCCGATTTTTGACGGCATCTTTGTTTTGCTGGAAGTCCCGCAAGGCATTATCGAAGGTCACACGATCCTCACCGCCGACAACGGAATGATCAAGCAGTGGCGTTCATCGCGTTGGAAGTCATTGCAGGATGTCGACGTAAAAACCGGCAATAAATCATGGGACCGTTTTTCGATATATTCCGATAATCCGGAAGCCGCGAAGTTGCTGGTCGGTGAGCGGTTATTAAAAGAACTGGCCGAAGCGGCCGACATCTTCGATGAAGCGCCTTTAAGCGCAGCCTTCTTCCGCAATAGATTCGTCTTTCTGATGATCCCTTACAAAAAGGATATGTTCGAAGCTTCCAACATCCATATGCCCGTCGCGACCAAACGTCACGCCATGCAGTGTAAACGGGAGATCGAACAGATACTGGAAATCATTGATGTGTTTGATGTGTACCAGACAGAGAAAAAGAAACCTGCGGAAGAAGACGACGTTCATCATCCAGTCGATGAATTCCCCGCGCCTTCCGAGCAGGCGGCGGAGCAACCACCAGAAGCCCCTCCCAAAGAGCCGCCGGAAGAACCAAAAGAATAATCGCTAGATTTTCTTCTGTACTCTCAAGATTACTTCACCATCATTGATCATGACTGATTTTTGCCCCGATTTGGGCAACGGGATACCTGCGCCACGGCAAAACATCAGCAAGGATGCAGCCAAAAAGTCACGACTGTATTCGACCGCTTCCGCTTTGTGACGGGACGGGTCTTCGAGCTTCACTATAATTTCAGCTGGATTTTTTGTATTTTCGCTCACCATGCGGACCACACCGGGCGGCGGGGGTGGCATGTCCTTTTTGACTGATAAAGCGTAGAGCGCTTTATAAACCTCTTCTGATGAAAATACGATGCGGCGGTCTTCGATAGGCATATGAAAAAACCTTAGATCACAAACCCTCTGCCTACAATCACAAAATTTTTACAGTTATTTCAGGGCACTAAAAAGATAAAATTTTATTTAAATACAGATTAAATAATCGATTGTTTTTATTATATAAAATGCAAGTGTTAATTCAGTAAATATTTACCGCGCACCCTTATATTTAAAGAAAAAAATATAGAGGGTGACATGAATATTAATAAATCTGCACTAAAAGCAGAATTCGAAATAAAAACGATAGAGGGTCAAATCAAGAACTTGTACAAACTCATTTTCGGACAAGCGGCGGGGTCTGAAATGGGTGCAAGCGAACTCCCTTCACATACACACAATCTGCTTAAAGATATGCTGTCGGCCTTGAGCCACCGTTTATACGCAGCCAAGCGCAAAAGAAGCAATTTGAATGCACTGAATCCGCTTCCGGTATTCGAGCCTGCATATGCCATGGCATAAGTGCCCAATCTTTTTCGCACCCAGCTATTCTCTCCTATGCTAAAATGATAAGAATGCGTTAGCGCAATTTTTAACTGTGGCTGCTTCATGAAATCTTTGCATACATCTCTTTTACGGGAAAAATTCACCATCTCAGATCCCAAATATCCGGATCGTGAAGATGCGGCAACGATCGCGTTGAGTAACCGCATGATGATCGATCTGGTCAATTCGGAAAACGGTTCGCATGAAACCTATGTCATTCGCGGACAGAATATGCACACCGTGGTTCGCATGGCCGCGCATATTGTCGGGGAATACAACACCAACGGACCGATTGCAGGTCGCGGTTTCTTCAACTGGGATCAGGCGTGGAAAGCCGTTCTGACCGACCATGAGTACAGATATAACCCTGACCGCTGGTTCGCGGTTTATTATAAAGGCAAACGTATTTTCGAAGCGCTGGAAAACGAGGTGCACCCGTTTCTGGACATGATCGAAAAATGCGACTTCGGCAACACCCAACATTACGATTACGCCATTCCCATGGCACAGGAATTACTCTTAAAAACAGGCAAGAGCATCGAGATGAAATATGATGCCAATGTGGCCTTAAATGTCAGCATCGAAAATGAACAGGCACGGGTTGGCATTATCTTGCGCGGGTTACACAAGACCACGACATTCAACTTTCTGGCCGATCCGCGTTATCCCAACGACCCGTTGGACATGGAGCTGGTTCTCAATACAGCGGCCCTGTTTCTGGAAGGGCTTCAACTGGCCTTTACAGTCGGTATGAATGAGCAAAAATTGAGGATGCGCATTATTGAACGCCTTAGCGAAGAGCACATGCAGGCCCGCGAAGAACGCGCGCGCCTGGAGAAGCTTTATGAGGAAATCGGTGAGCTGGGTACAATTCTGGATATCAAATACAGACCCGAACGTCCTGACCTGTTGAAATTGAAGGCCAAAGCCGAAGCTCTGTCGCGCAAAATCCTTTTACCACCAGAAGACGGCGATGAATACGTGACTTAGGCGGCCATGTTCCGCAAGACGTAGTGCAGAATACCGTCATTGACGAAGTATTCGACCTCATCCAGCGTATCCAGACGACAGAGCAACGTAACCTCTTCGGTTTTACCATCAGGGTAATGCACGGTCATCATAATGTCCTGCTTGGGCTTCAAGCCGCCCGCAATACCTTTGATGTCGAAAGTCTCTTCACCTTTCAGGCCCAGCGTTTCACGGCTTACACCATCCTTGAACTGTAGCGGCAATACGCCCATACCGATCAGGTTGGAACGGTGAATACGTTCATAGCTTTCGGCCACAACGGCTTTCACACCTAGAAGGCGCGTGCCTTTCGCGGCCCAGTCACGAGATGAACCCGTGCCATATTCTTTCCCCGCAATCACGACCAGCGGTGTGTCATCTTCTTTATATTTCATCGCAGCTTCGTAGATACTCATCTCTTCGCCTGATGGAATATGTTTGGTATAGCCGCCTTCGGTGCCCGGAACCATTTCATTGCGGATACGGATATTGGCGAATGTTCCGCGTGTCATCACACGGTCGTTACCGCGTCGGGAACCGTAAGAGTTGAAGTCGGCAGGACGGACCTGATGTTCGACCAGATATTTACCCGCAGGGTGATCTGAACGGAATGATCCCGCAGGGGAAATATGGTCGGTTGTCACAGAGTCACCCAGAATAGCCAACGAACGTGCGCCCGCTACATCTTCGAGATCATCGGGCTTCATACCCATCCCTTCAAAGAATGGCGGGTTCTGGATATATGTCGAGCTATCCTGCCAATCATAGGTTTCGCCGCTCTGCGCGCCGCCGATTGCCTGCCATTCTTTTGTGCCTTTAAACACATCGGCGTAGCGGGACTTGAACATTTCGGATGTTACGCAATCGCGGATCAATTCCTGAATCTCGGCGTTGGTCGGCCAGATGTCTTTCATGTAAACATCGTTGCCGTCCTGATCCTGACCCAGCGGGTCTTCGAACAGGTTTTTCTTCATAGAGCCGGCCAGCGCATAAGCCACAACAAGCGGTGGAGATGCGAGGTAGTTGGATTTCACATGCGGTGAAATACGGCCTTCGAAGTTTCTGTTACCGGAAAGAACGGACGTGACATTCAAGTCCCCTTTGTCGACAGCGTCACCGATCGGGCCCGGAAGCGGACCGGAGTTACCGATACAAGTGGTACAGCCATAGCCAACCGTGTTGAAACCAAGAGCATTGAGGTCTTCGGTCAGGCCTGCCTTATCTAGATATTCGGTCACAACCTGAGACCCCGGTGCGAGGGATGTCTTTACCCACGGCTGAACCTGCAAGCCCTTTTCGCGGGCTTTACGGGCCACCAGACCGGCACCCAGCATAACCGCGGGGTTCGATGTGTTCGTACAGGAGGTAATCGCGGCAATGACAACATGGCCTTGCTCGATGGAGTAGTTTTCACCTTCGACAGGGATGCTTTTGCCCATGCCTGTTTTACATTCTTCGCCATTCATCATGCCGCCTTCGGCCAGCATTTCGCCTTCGCTGCCTACAGGGTCAACGCCCAGAGTGCTTGCGAGGTGTTTCTTGAATGCCGGAGCAGCGTCGGAAAGCAGGATTTTGTCCTGCGGGCGCTTTGGTCCGGCGATGGATGGCTCGACATCCGCCAGATCCAGCTCCAGCGTGTCGGTGAATTCAGGGTCGGGTGTGTCAGAATCGCGCCACATGCCCTGCTCTTTCGCATAGGCTTCGACGATCTTGATACGGTGTTCGTCACGACCTGTGAAGCGTAGGTAATTCAACGTTTCGTCATCGATTGGGAAGAAGCCGCACGTCGAGCCGAACTCGGGCGACATGTTCCCCAATGTTGCCTGATCCGGCAATGTCAGGTGGTCCAGACCCGGTCCGTAGAATTCAACGAATTTACCGACCACGCCTTTTTCACGCAGCATATTGGTTACGGTCAGCACAAGGTCGGTCGCAGTCGCGCCTTCTTTAAGCTTCCCTGTCATCTTGAAGCCGATCACTTCAGGGATCAGCATAGAAATCGGTTGGCCAAGCATAGCGGCTTCGGCTTCGATACCGCCGACACCCCAACCAAGAACGGAGAGACCGTTGACCATCGTAGTGTGGGAGTCCGTACCGACAAGCGTATCGGGATAAAGGACGCCGTCGCTTTCCCAGACAGTCTGGGCGAGATATTCCAAATTCACCTGGTGACAGATACCCGTCCCCGGCGGAACAACGCGGAAGTTTTTAAACGCGCCCTGCCCCCATTTCAGAAACTCATAACGCTCGCCGTTACGTTCGAATTCTTTTTCAACATTGGCCTGAAACGCGGATGGTGTTCCGAATTCATCTACCATGACCGAGTGGTCGATCACGAGATCAACAGGAACAACCGGATTAATTTTTTGCGGGTCACCGCCCAGCGCTTTCATCGCTTCGCGCATCGCGGCCAAATCAACCACCGCAGGCACGCCTGTGAAGTCCTGCATCAAAACACGTGCGGGGCGGTATGCAATTTCATGGTCGGAACGTTTATTTTTTAACCAGTCGGCCAGTGCCTGCACATCTTCGGTTGTGACCGTGCGACCGTCTTCAAAACGGAGCAGATTTTCGAGCAAAACCTTGAGCGTATAGGGTAATTTAGAGACATCCCCGATCTTCTCAGAAGCCGCGCTCAGACTATAATAGCTATAATCTTTACCGTCGACAGTGAGTGTCTTTTTTGTTCCGAGAGAATCCTGGCCTAATTTCATCGTTTTCTACCCCTTTTTGGCTTTCAAAAGTGACATGCAGTGCAGCATACCATGCTTATATTACCCTATAAAATGGTAAAAATTCTTTAAATTTCAAGGATTTATGAAAATTCCAGAAAATGACCCAATTACGGCATCATTTTGCCACATTTGCGGGAGATACTAATAATATAGACACACAGGTCGTAATAAGAATTCAAAGACCTCTACCGTCTAATTTGCTCACTACCGTAATTCAAACCGCTGCGACTTACCACCGCAGCGGTTTTTACTTGTGTCCATTATACCACTTTGCCATAAAGGCTTACATGGCAAAAAGACGCAGAACATCATTGGTCAGAGCAGGCGTAGGCACAGACCCCGCATACGGGTCGGTTATGCCGCCTATCTATCTCTCCTCCACATTCCAGATCGACGGACTGGATAAGCGCGGAAACTACGAATACTCCCGTACCCGTAACCCTACCCGTGACGAGCTTTCAACAGCGTTGGCAGAGCTTGAAGGCGGAATCGGGTGCGCCGTGACATCTTCCGGTATGGGCGCGCTGACATTAATCCTGCACCTGCTTGGTCCGGATGATCTGGTATTCGCGCCTTACGATTGTTACGGGCGTTCTTACTGGTTGTTCCGCGCATTGGCGGAAAAGAAGCATTTCAAACTGAAATTCATTGATACATACGATAACAACGCTCTGGACGAAGCCTTCAAGGAAAAGCCGAAGATGGTGTTCGTGGAAACACCAAGCAACCCCGTTATGCGTATTGCCGATATAGCCGACATTGCCAAGCGCACCCATGACGCGGGCGGATTGCTTGTTTGTGACAACACGTTCCTGTCACCCATGTTGCAACGTTGCCTCGATCTGGGTGCGGATATCGCCTATCACTCGACCACCAAATTCCTCAACGGTCATAGTGATGTTGTCGGCGGGGCTGTCATTGTAAAAGACGATGAAGAGCTGATGCAGGAATTGCATTTGTGGAATAACTCGCTCGGCACTATTGGGTCGCCGTTTGATTCCTACATGACCTTGCGCGGTCTGCGTACGCTGGAGGTGCGGGTTACACGCGCACAAGGCAATACAGAGATTATCGCAGACTTCCTGAATTCGCATGACAAAGTCGAGACCGTTTATTATCCGGGGCTGGAATCCCATCCCGGTCATTTCGTTGCCAAATCACAGCAAGACGGCTTCGGCGCGATGTTGAGTTTCGAGTTAAAAGGCGATTTGCATGCCTTCCTGTCAAAGCTGGATATCTTCTCTCTCGCCCAATCTCTGGGTGGCACGGAAAGCCTGATCAATCATCCCGCGAGCATGACGCATGTATCTATGGGCGCGGAAGCGCGCGCCAAAGCGGGCGTGACAGACAATCTCTTACGCCTGTCGATCGGTATCGAACATATCGATGATTTGATTGGTGATTTGGAAGAGGCTCTAAAAGCCGCCTAGTTCTTGCCGTAATTGGCGGACACCGGAGAACGGTATTTCGGGCATTTGGCTGAGACGGATTCATATTCCTCGAGATTATCGATCGCCTGCTGTGCTTCCTGTCTTTCGATTTCGAATTTCTTGAATTCAAACTGAACAAGCTGCTCAACCGTTTGCTTCATGCGATCACCGATCTTCTCGACATGCTCGGCCCTCATAGGACCAGCTTTAAAACCGCGCTCTTTCAAACCGTCGAAAACCGTCCTACCGACCGTCTGTGCAAATTTGTTGGCGACAGAACGTTCGGCGTTCACATGCTTCATTTCATGCTCAAGGACAGCCTCATACATGCATTTATCTTCAGCGACTTCCTTGGCTATAACAACTTTCGGGGCAATATCGATGTCGATCTCGATGCTTTTGTACCACACGCAAAACGCTTCATATTGAGGCATTTGGGCAAAATCCAGCTGTACCTTAGAGCGAAACTTCAACTCTCCCGACATATAGCCGTTTGTATGCGTAACCTGACTGTAGCCGTACGGGTTGATTGTATCGATTACCTGCTCTTGAAGCTGTGCATGGGTTTGGCTTGTATCAATGACCAGCTTGGCCGTACGCGGAACCACCGATATCTGGGTAGGCGCAGGCATCTCACACTCCAGAGGAGTGGATGCCGCCATAATCATCAATGTACCGGTTGTTAATGGATCTAAAGAAAACATTCAGTATCGCAGCCCCGCTTACTGCTCTTGTGAAACACCTTTTAATAGTATATCAGGTTCATGAATAAACGGTGAAGAAACCGCAACAAAAAGCAGAGTAAAATCCTATGGGCGCATTGATTTTCTTAATAAATTTGGCTTTTGACATCTATATGATCATCATCATCCTTCAGGTGGCGATCAGCTGGCTGATTGTGTTTGATGTCATCAACACCAACAACGAACAGGCACAAAACCTGATCAAGCTCTTGAAAAAGGCGACCGATCCCGTTTATAAGCCTTTACGAAAATACATACCCCCGATTGGCGGCATAGACATTACCCCGATTATTGTTCTTCTGGGACTGTCTGTTGTCCGGTTTTATCTGGTGAAATTTATAGTCTCCTTAGGAATGTACTAGGTTATGAGTGCGAAATTAATCGACGGAAAAGCATTTGCGGCCGCTTTGCGTGAAGATCTGGCAGCTGAAGTTAAAAAACTGGGCATTACGCCAGGATTGGCCGTTATTCTGGTCGGCGAAGACCCCGCCAGTCAGGTTTACGTGCGGAACAAGATCAAGGCCTGCGAAAAGTGCGGCATGAAAAGCTCCGAATTCGTTTTACCCGCCGACGCACCGCAAGAAGAAGTACAAAGCGTTATAGACAGCCTCAACGCCGATGCTGATATCCACGGCATCTTGCTGCAACTGCCCGTTCCCGACCACCTGGATTCTGACACACTGATCCAGTCCATTGATCCGGCAAAAGATGTAGACGGTCTGACCTTTGTTAATCAGGGCAAATTGATCGCCGGAGACAAAAGCGGTCTCGTGCCCTGCACACCGCAAGGCTCCCTGATGCTGATCAAGGATGTCGAAGAAAACCTGTCCGGCAAGCACGCCGTTGTAATCGGCCGCTCCCTGCTCTTCGGAAAACCGATGGCACAGCTTTTACTGGCCGAGAACTGTACAGTGACCACCGCGCACTCCCGCACACAAAACCTTGAAGAGATTTGTAAACAGGCCGACATTCTGGTCGCCGCTGTAGGGCGCGCGAAGATGGTTAAAGGTGAATGGATCAAAGATGGTGCGATCGTGATTGATGTCGGGATCAACCGTCAGGATGACGGCAAATTATGCGGTGACGTAGACTTTGATGCAGCGCAAGAAAACGCCGCAGCAATCACACCGGTTCCGGGCGGTGTAGGCCCGATGACCATTGCCTGTTTGCTGAAAAACACGATAGAAGCCGCGAAAGCTGCCTAACGCTATTAACATAATCCTTGCTTTTTCCTTCAGCGCCTCCTAATATGCCTTCTTTTTTAAGAAAAGACGCATATGCTACGCACAGACACACCAACAACGCTGATTGAAAGCAGGCTGTTGGGCGACACTGGAGAGAGTCGCCTGGTGTCTATGCAATCACTGTCCTTGCGTGAACGCTTCAGTATCGTCAGCGATATTCTGGATGAGGCCGAAGCCAAAAAGATCAAATACCGATTTGATGTTGATGATATCGCCGTTAGCGCGCTTGCCCCCCAAGTTCAGGCCCTCATCAACATCTCCAGATCTTTCGAGCCGTCCGAAGCGTACGAAGATTTTCTGGATGATGTCACGGAAGAAACCATCCATCTTTTGGGGCAGGACAAACATATACTCGGCGCTATTCAAAACTGGCATCTGATCAGCGATCAGGATCGCGAAGAAACATTGACCGCCGTTCATGCACATACCCGTTCCGCGGCCAATATCGTTGTTTACAGCCCCGATATATTCGATTTAACCGAGATGCGCTTTTTTGATGAAGGTATTGAAGACGGGCTTATCACGAACGGGTATTTCCGTCCGGCCACGGGAGAACGTAAAAACAGACATATTGCGATCAACGAGAACCCGCGCTCTAAATTTTACAAAGGCGTGCAAGCGGCCGCTCTGGTTGTTCATGAAACAATGCATGACCAAGAAGACCAGATCGCCGACATTGTCGCCGCCGATCCGTACGGTCCGTTTTCAAGATTTGAAGATGATGCTGAAATTACGCGTTTGAGAAGAGAGTTCTCGGCCACCATTCCTACGAAACTGTTTCCGGCCTACCGCCGTCAATGGCATGAAGTTCTGGCAAGACGCTGTGAAGACCGCGTTTGTGATGCGTTAACGGCGATGACGAACGGCTAGTAAACCATTACACGGAATGGCGTGTAGTCGTGCATTTGCGACAAAGCCCGAAGACGTGATTCATGCAACGCCAGATATTTTTTGAACTCCTCGCTGCTTCTAAATCTGAATTCCCCGTCCTGAAACTGATAACGGTTCGGCCCGATCTCCAGCAGGTAATTGAGGGAGTCGCGGTTATTTTTAATCCAGCTATTCAATTCGAGGAAGAATGCCTGTGCTTCGCTTTTTTGCGTGTGATAAAGACTGCGCACCGAAGATGATGCGTTCGTTTCTTCGATCTGTATTTCAATCTCTTTGGTTTCTTTCAAATGTGCCGCTTGCCAGTCTGCCGCGACCTTTTGTGCAACCTTGATATTTTGCAGTTGCCCTTTGATGTTTTTCGGAGAGTCCAACACTGCAGGGTTACCTACTTGCGCCATGAAGCGGCGAACTTCGTACCCGTAATGATCATATTCGGGCGGCATATCCATCAACATACCGTGTGTAAGGCGCTCTACGCGTTCTCTCAATGTCTTGGGAGGGTCCAGCTTGTAAAACTTTACAGGCTTGAATTCCGGCTCGGGCATCATCTGCACCCTGAGCTGCGGCTTCTTGTCCAGATAGGAAATCGCAAAGGCATTATCGACAGCCGTCACACTGAAAAAAGTGCAAAAAACCGCCAAAATCCAAAAGTACGAGAATCTCACGCCCATATTACTTCATTATACAGTTTTTATGCGCGCAAGTCATTCATAACTCACACACAATACTGTTTTGTACCTTCTCTTTATTCCCCTTGAGCGACCGTGTATCCCGGCTTTCCGTCAAAATCGTGCAACATCACGGATTTGGTAAAATTCAGGTCGGCTTCGTTCATGCGGTGCATCAACGCGATCACTTGCGATGTTTTGACTTCCTGCCCGTCATCGGCAATGAAGCGTAAGCGCCAATTGTCGGCGCAGAATGTCTCCGGCTGCCCTTCCGGCCAGACCTTTGTGCCGCGGTTGGATATAATATGCAGCTTCAGATTATCGTTTACGCATGTTTGCACCTTGTCCGCCAGTTCATCGGCTGTCCCGTACCAGTTCAAACCAAGGTCGACACCGACGCGCTTTTTACTGACTTCCACAGGGTCTTTCAGGGGCGGCAACTTGATACCGCCTGCGATATTCGGATATTCCTTCGGGGTCAGCTTTTCAGGCTTCGCGCCCAAACGTTCGATCACAGCTTTGGTAAACCCTTCCGTACCGACTTTTTCCTTCGACACGCCTTCACGGTAAATCTCACCCGTATGGATACCGTCCTCGATCGTTTTCAGCCATGCATTATGAATCTTGGATGCCGCATCACCCTGACCGATATGAGTCAGCATCATGATCGAACCAAGAATAAGACCGGAAGGGTTGGCAATACCAGCACCTGCAATGTCGGGAGCAGAACCGTGTACGGCCTCAAACATGCCGAAATCAGTACCAATATTGGAAGAACCGCCGAGACCGACCGAGCCTGTCACTTCAGCAGCCACGTCGGAAATAATATCGCCATACAGGTTCGTGGTCACAATGACATCGAACATGTCCGGACGGTTCGCCACTTTGGCAGTACCGATATCAATGATCATGTGCTCGTTTTCAATATCGGGATATTCAGCCGCAATTTCATCAAACACTTGGTGGAACAAGCCATCCGAGATTTTCATGATGTTGTCTTTCGACATGCAGGTCACTTTTTTGCGATTATTCGCCCGTGCGTACTCAAAGGCATAGCGCATAATGCGCTCTGTTCCGGGACGGGAAATCACTTTGAGAGATGCCATCACGTCACGGGACTGGCGATACTCGATACCGCCATAGAGGTCTTCTTCATTCTCGCGGATAATCACGAGATCCATATTCGGGTGATTGGTTTTGACAAACGGGTCATATGACACGCATGGGCGCACATTGGCAAACAAGCCCAAACTCTTACGTACCGTAACGTTCAGTGATTTAAAGCCGCCGCCTTGCGGGGTTGTGATCGGCGCTTTCAGGAACACTTTCGTGCGGCGCAATGACTCCCACGCGCCCGGCTCGATACCGTTCGGGACACCGCGCTCGTACACGGCCTTACCGATTTCGATTTCCTCGAATTCCAGTTGCGCGCCGGATGCTTCGAGAATTTCCAGTGTCGCATCCATAATGGCCGGGCCGATGCCGTCGCCTTTAGCAATGGTGATGGGTGTTTTTGTCATGTGAGAGCGTTCCCTATAGTGTCGTTTAATGCGACAAAAGCCTAACACTGTTCATGCTATAAATCTACGGGGGAAGCATACGCGTAAATTCTCAAAGCCCGATTTAACCGTGCCAATACAAATTGCTTAATGAACGCCTGGTCAATTGAAACTGACATAGCATTTCCTTCTGTTTTTTAAGTTGTGGGTAAGTTTGAGGCCCGATCCTCAAATGCGGTTTTCGCCTTCAACTGGGTGAAAGCGGCCATAACGGGAACCTGCAGGCTCGATTTTTCGGTTTTCTGCGGTTAAAATCCTTACGAAATCGGGGGTCAAAGCCCTAAAATAGGTGTGTTTTTAGGATTAAAAGCCTATAGATTAGCTTTTCCTACTAAAAAGTAAATTTTTTTGTCACAAAGCCTTACAAATGCCTTATTTGTGTCTATAATAATTTACATATGTTAATTGGTTGTTAATTTAATAATGTTAAACACTCAGGGATGAATATGTTTGGACAACTATTTGCTAACTTAAAAGCTGAAAACAATAACGAGCCTGCCGCTGCCCGTAGACGTTACACACGCCGCGATGTTGATCGTTGCGTCACTGTGATCAACGGTAAAACGTACCCGGTTGAAAACTGGTCGTTGGGCGGTCTCTGCATTACATCCGACGAGCGCGAATTTGGCGTTGATGACGAACACGACATCACAATCAAATTCAAACTCCGCGATGACATTATGGATGTCCCTCACGCCGGTCGTGTGGTCCGCAAAGGCAACAACAAAGTTGCTTTTGAATTCAGACCGCTGACACGTGACGCAAGAGGTCGTTTCCAAAACGTCGTTGATGATTATGTAGCATCACAGTTTGCCGCTTCACAAAGCCAACTGCACTAAGCTCGTAATACAGAATTTAAAAAAGGCCGTTGCTCATAACGGCCTTTTTTAGTGTCTATTTTCCGCCATACGCTTTTTCAAACCCTTCGGTTACCTTGCCCACCGTGGCAGGATCTTTGTCGCGCCAGTATTTGGGGTCACGCATTAGCGATTGCAGTTCGTTCATATCCATGGAATTCGGATTTGAGGCTTCTTTTTTCAATGTCGGTTCGTCACTTTGCATCATCTTATGCAACGCCAACACACCATCGTATGAGCTGGAGAGGTTCTCCAACACATCTGCGGGCAGGTTGCGTTGACCGAAAGCGAGAAGTTGGCGGGACACTTGCGTCCATTTCTCCGCACCACCAAAATGGGCAATCAGCTTTTCAACTTCCCGATCGGCGTCCATGTCATTTGAAAGCTCCTTGAGCATCGGGATCATTTTCTCCGCTGCAAGGTCATAAACTTCCTGAACCTGTGCTTGGCTCATGCCTTTAGCATGCAGTCGTTGATTGATTTCGGCATCAGGTTCAAACATACCGTGGCCGCATTCGATGCAGTATTCTTCCGGGCTTTCGGGCGCTTGCGGCCCTGCCGACATTTTTTTCTCCAGTTCGCCATAGGATTTAATCAGCGCATCCATGCGCACAGCACCTGTGTCGGGGTTTTTGAATTTCTCCGGCACAAGCGCAGGGTCAATGTCTTCAACAAGTAGGTTGGTCATGGGTATCTCCTTTTAAAAGTTTGAAGTCGGTTACAGGGGTTTGCGGCCACGATCGATGAGACGCAGGATCGTCGCCATGAGGGAGCGTTGGCCTTCGATATAACGCAGATGTTCATCCGCCGTTGTCGGGCCGAGCGCACGCTGAAAGGTAATCGTCTGCAAATGCGACAGTACCTTCTGCCCGTCGTCAGTTGAGAAGAGCCGCGTGAATGCTTTTTCAATTTCGCGCAACTCATCCGCTTTCGGGTCAGGCAAGCTATAAACAAGCCCCTGCTCCGCAGGTGTTATCAGTAACCCGGGATCGGCCTTAAAAAGCTCAGTAAAACTACTCATCGGCGTTCACTCCTGTTTCTGCGTTTTGGCCCAGTGCGACCAGATCGTTCAAATCAACTGTCGGCACATCTTTACGGATCAAATCACTCGGCACGCCCAAGGCCTCGCCCAAGAACCGTGCTGCTTCAGGCAGATTGACGGCCGCAGAGGCTTCAGGCCCCATAGAGAGCACGGAGTTAATCCAGCTCAGCGTGTTTTGCACGTTGCGCTGCCCCTGATTGCGGGCGAGTGGCGAGCGGTAATCGACCGCGACCAAACGTCCATCGATAGACAGGTCGGGCACTTCACCGCGCCGTCTTAGAATGGCGAAGGCACGTTGGATAAGCGGGGTCAATAATTCGGTTTGCAAGCGACCATAGGTAGCCCCCAGCAGTAACGCCATTTCCGCACTGCGTTCCAGAACTTCCGTTGCGGTCATGCGCGGCGAGTCGACAGGCGCAAGACGGTCAGCTAGAAGTGCGTGAC
>JAESRE010000038.1 GCA_016764775.1 Alphaproteobacteria bacterium | reverse complement strand
TTGTCATGATCGTCCCCTCCACTGGGCTCGATGGTCTGTCGCGTCCACTGGTATGCCAGGTACTCCGTGGACTGTTGTTGTCGTCGCTGCCGGCCTAGCCGCCGCGCATGGCTGTCTCACGCGCCGAAGAGCGCCCGCCACCACGGTAATCGCGGATGCCGTACTTTTCATTGTAAGTATAATCGGCATGGCCGGGACGAAACTTGTCTTTGATCTCGCTGTAATCTTTGGATTTCTGATCTTCGTTATGGATCAACAACCCGATTGGTGTGCCCGTGGTCTGCCCTTCAAATACGCCGGACAGGATTTGAACCGTATCGGGTTCTTTACGCTGCGTCGTATGACGGCTTTGACCGGGCTTGCGGCGGTCCAGATATTGCTGGATATATGCTTCATCAATGCCTATGCGCGGCGGAACGCCGTCAACCACGCACCCGATTGCGGGGCCGTGGCTCTCACCAAAGCTTTGATACTGAAACAATGTGCCGAAACGATTACCAGACATAGCTACATAGATATGTCGAAAGGCTTGGAAAATCTACGAAAAACTTATTCTTTTTGGGATTTTCCCGCCAGAAACTCAAGGATCAGCGTATCAACGGGTCTTTGAGAGCGGTAAATCCACGTCAGGGCAGAAACAATATCTACATGCCCTAAGCCGTCGACAAGGTGCGTCTCAACCGCTCCGCCCTGCTCTTTGATTTTGGTCTCCAGCTTCTCGTAATTCGCAGCCTTCACGGTCTCGTCCTCGGCACCGTGAAGCAACAACATAGGAGGCTCGGCCCCGTCTATGAACGTGGTGACCTGCATTTGGGGGTAATTCTCGGGCCGACCGAACATGTCTTTAAGGTCTTCCGCTTCAGGTGTGAAGCTGTATGGCCCGGCAAGCCCTACAAACCCCGTAATATTTCGGGGATCAACATCGACAGCCTGTAAGTATCTCTCATCAGCAGCCAGCAACGCGCCCATGTGCGCGCCCGCCGAATGCCCCGACAACACAATCCCGTTTTCGGGTTTTATGTGCTTCCCCACCCACTGAACAGCCTGCGCTGCATCCTCGACAAAGGCAGGAAACTTCACCGCAGGATATTTGCGATAGTCAGGAATAACGGTGACATAGCCGTTCTGCGCAAAAAACGAACCGACAAAGCGGTAATCATTTTTTGAACCTTCGCTCCAGCGACCGCCGTAAAGAAACACGATAACGGGGCTATTCTGCTTAACCGTATCAGGACGATAAACATCCAGCTTCTGGCCCGTTTGCGGGTCATACAGGATATCTGTCTGAACCTTGTAATCACCGAAATATGTCGGCGCATTCGCAACAAACAATCCGGCCTGCGAGCACGCTTGGGTAATCAGCGAAGCCAGTGCGGCAAACATAATCAGGAAACCCTTCCGTCCGAATTTTAAAACAGGCATATCAATCTCTTGTCGTTATCTCTTTCTTCGTGAGAAACGCCCAACAGATCACTTAAAATTGTAATTATTTTTAATGACTTAGCTAAGGTGGACCGCTTCTTTTTGCGTACTCAGCGTTCCGTGATCGATGATTGCAACAGTCAGGCGTGAGACCGCAACGCGCTTACCGGTAGATTCTTCGGTGATATCGGTTTGCCAGACTTGTGTGCGGCGCCCCGTGTGTAGAGGCGTGCAATGCCCTATAACCTTACCTTCGGTAACGGCGCGGATGTGATTGCAATTAATTTCCAGTCCAACCGCACGATGCGTTTCGGGATTGATTGTCATCCACGCAGCGACACTGCCCAGAGTTTCCGAGAGCACGCAGGACGCACCGCCATGCAGAATACCGAATGGCTGTGTCGTGCGTTCATCAACGGGAAGTGTGCCTTCGAGAAAATCAGGACCGACTTTTGTAAACTCGAAGCCCACGGTTTTGCCCATATTCGCACCGCGAAAAGTCTGCAAGGATTCCAGTGAGTAGTCTTCGAACCAAATCATAAGCGTTAGGCCGCTTCGTCCTTGTCCTTTTTAGGAGCGATGGACTGTAGCAATTCGCCGGTTTCAGCAGCGGAATCAACGCTACACATACCCACGGTATGGTAACCGGCATCCACATGCAGGACCTCGCCCGTTACACCGCTACCCAGATCGGACAGCAGGAACAGACCGGAGCGACCGACATCATCAATCGTCACGTTACGGCGAAGCGGAGAGTTCAGCTCGTTCCATTTCAGAATGTAACGGAAGTCACCGATACCGCTGGCGGCCAGTGTTTTGATCGGACCTGCGGAAATGGCGTTCACACGGATGTCTTTAGGACCCAAGTCTGCAGCGAGATAGCGCACAGAGGCTTCCAGAGCTGCCTTTGCAACACCCATAACGTTATAGTGCGGCATGACACGCTCGGCACCGTAATAGGTCAGCGTAATCAAGGAACCGCCCTCTTTCATCAGGGGCACAGCACGCTGCGCTACAGAGGTGAAGGAATATACGGAGATATCCATCGTACGAAGGAAATTATCGCGGGATGTATCGAGATACAGACCGTCCAGCTCGTTTTTATCGGAAAATGCGATCGCATGGACGACAAAATCAATTTGTCCCCATTCTTCTTCAATTGTCTTGAACGCCGCATCGACGCTGGATTCGTCTGTCACGTCACAAGGAATAACAATATTGGCGCCGATTTTTTCGGCCAAAGGTCGCACGCGTTTTTCAAGCGCTTCGCCCTGATATGTGAAGGCAAGCTCTGCGCCGCTTTCGGCTGCTGCACTGGCGATACCCCAGGCAATTGAACGGTCGTTGGCAACGCCCATAATCAGGCCGCGTTTACCTTTGAGGAATGTGTTTTCAAAACTCATAGTGATTTTATTGGTTCTGCTAGTGTTGAATATATTTGAAAGTATCCTACACATTATCAGGCTTGCGTCCAGCCTTTATACCGATAAGCCGTGTTCAGCACGATTTAGAGGACGCATTCTCTTTCTCAAGGACATTTATCTTGCTAAGCTTATAGACGACAAGTAATGATTACCCGTTCATGAGCGCCGAAAAAAGCAGTCTAGATCATATATTTAATGCCGTACGCCGCGAGGTTCTTGAGGAATTCGGGGCTGTCACACTGCTATTCGCCATCAACGAAAACGGTAATGTTGATGAAGCCCTACAATCCAAAAGAGACGAAATCAAGCAACACCCTGCCGGTGACCTGTTCCTGTCAAAACCCAGAAAAAGAGCCGACCCGATAGAACTCTTCTACGTTCTGGAGCCCGCAACCTACTCCCGAACGCTGTTCATGAATTTCGGCCTGAAAAAAGATTTCCTCTTCATGGGCGTCTTCAAAACCTACAGCCTTGCGTTTTACGAGGAAGAATCATTTGCTGCACAATATCTGGCATACGCATATGTCTTTAAGGCATTGCATACCTACTTTCTCGATACAGGAAAGATAAAAGAAGAAGACAACGGCGTTGCTGCAATAAAAGCGACAAACCAGCGCATACAGAATTTGCGTATGAATTTGATGGCCGATGCATTCGCAGCAATGGTGATGGAAAGCAAAGGCATCAAAGGCGCAATCCAGCGGCTGGTCAAACGTTACTGCGAGCTTAGCGTCAAAGACACCGTGAACATGTTCCCCGAATACCACCCGCTGCCCATGGCGATTGACGGGCTGAACGTCGTCTATAAGGACCTGAAAGATGACCGCCCGCAAAAAGTCGGAGAGCTTGAACATTTCTTCATGATGGCGCTGGAAATCGGTCAGACATATGACGACCTCAGCTTGCAGCAATGGACACGCTTCTGTCTGGGCACGCAAGACATGGTCTGGGCCGATTATTCAGCCAATGAAATCCTCAGCGCAGCAATTTACGGCTCTGACGATCCGTATATCCGCTCCAATGCCTATATCTGCGCAGAGAGCCTGAACACCAACCCTGTGCCGTTAAAGAGCACGGATTTGTACAATCCGTTTTCCGATGACGATAAAAACGAACGAGCGCATTTACGTTTATGCCGCGTCGCCTTCATCAAAGCGATCGAGGCGGTCAACCATCAGGAAAACTCAGAGATATTTCTAAAACGTGCGATAGAGCAAACACAGAAATTGCTGGACGGACACCCGATCGGTTGGTGCGCGCCCGCCTTGATTGAAGCGGAGAACGCCTACCGTCTATTCCGTGACGACCCCGAGGCCGAAGACGAAATTGTTCAGAATGCCTTTCACGGCACATGTGCAAAAATAAAATGGTTTGATCTGAAACGCTTTAACCGCTTTATCATCGCGCAAAAACGCCGCGGCATTAACCTGACCATTTATGAAGTTATGGGGCTGGTGGATCAAAACCCCGCCTATGCTCATTACAGGCCCGCATTTGAACTCATGGCTCAACACCTATCAGAAGAAACAAAGGCCCGGGAGGATGAAAAACCCGCCCCGAGCCCTTATGGATCTGTCGATGATGAGACAGTAGAGGAAGCTTAACCTACTCTACGATATCCCAGGTACCATCAGCATTCTGACATGCCGTACCTACAGCTGTTTCCTGACGTCCGCCGACATAGATTGTCTGTTCGAACTCACGGCAGTAACGACCGGAAGTGCTTGTACCGTTACGTACAGGCGTTACTTCACCATAGTTACCACTGTCAGGGTTATTCCAACTGATTGTTTCGCCGATTGGCGCGTTGTAAGCACGCTGATTTGCCTGAGCGGCATAAGCACGGTCGGCTTTATCCAGTGAACGACCGATATCGGAACCGATCAAGCCACCGAGCAATACACCAACACCTGTTGCAATCAGACGGCCTGAACCGCCACCAACCTGAGAACCGAGGACACCACCGATAACGGCACCACTACCGCCACCAATTAATTCTTTATTCCCACGGCCTTCCAGGCTTTGACACGCTGTAAGGGCGATCACCGCCACAAACATTGCCATTAAACCAAAATTCTTCATCTCTTTTGCCTTTCATTATCTTGCGATTTAGTACTCGCATCTTATATGAGTATTGATACTCTACAAGACAATATACGAACGGTGGGCTTAAACCATTCCAATTTTTTTATGACACAGGAACTTTTCGAAAAATACGGACCCGATCCGATCGCCTTATGCCAGAAATGGTATAAAGACGCGCAAAACCAAGAGGTTAACGATCCGGATGCTGTTTGCTTAGCAACCGCCGCAGCCGACGGAACCCCCAGCAACCGTATGGTTTTAATCAAAAGCATTGATGAAAAAGGCTTTAAATTCCATACCAACTCCAACAGCCGTAAAGGCGAGGAGTTGGCTGAAAACCCAAAAGCATCCATGTGTTGGTACTGGAAATCCACGCGCAAACAAATCCGCATTGTCGGCAAAGTACAACAAGTCAGCGATGCCGAAGCGGACGAATATTTCGCCTCCAGACCCCGATCTCGCCAAGTAGGCGCATGGGCATCGGACCAATCATCCACTTTCGAAAAATGGGAAGACCTTGAAGCCTCTATCGAGAAATACGAAAAGCAATTTGCTGCCGTTGATAACATTCCCCGTCCGGAATACTGGAACGGTTATGTTCTGGTTCCCCACAGCATAGAATTCTGGCTTGCGCATAAAGACAGACTTCACACACGTTTTATCTACGAAAAAGATAAGGCGGAGGGCTGGACAGCACATTGGCTTTACCCTTAAGTAATCATCATGACAGCACAAAAGAAAATGACAGAAGATTCAGATCAAATGAATTTCAGCGCCGATGTTTCCCGATTGTTGAACATTGTTGCCAATGCCTTGTACACCAACCACGATGTATTCCTGCGTGAACTTATTTCAAACAGCGCCGATGCATGCGACCGCTTGCGCTATGAAGCTATTCAGAAGCCCGAACTGACCGCAGACGAAAGCACATTCCGCATCCACGTTTACAAAGACACCGACACACGCACGCTGACCGTTGTCGATAACGGTATCGGCATGGGTAAGACGGAGTTAATCGACAACCTTGGTACGATTGCAAAATCGGGCACGGCTGCGCTGATGGAAAAAATGAAGGGCGAAGACGACCCGCTCAAACTCATCGGCCAATTCGGGGTCGGGTTTTACGCCTGCTACATGATCGCCGATTTCGTCACGGTCATCAGCCGCAAAGCCGGATCAAAATCCGTTTGGGTTTGGGAAAGTGACGGCGCGACAGGGTTCAACGTCCGCAAAGCGACGAAGGATGAAGAAGCCAAGCTCGATGGCGAGCGCGGCACAGCCATCCTTATGAACATCAAGGATGACGGTTCCGACTTTCTGATTGATCAGAAAATCAAGGACACGGTCGAAACCTATTCTGACCACATCGATTTCAAAATCTTCAACAACCCGCCGGAAGACACCGAAAAAGGCGAAGGGCAACCGATTAACAAAGCATCGGCAATCTGGACCCGCTCCAAACAGGATGTAACGCCCGAGCAATACGAAGAATTTTACCGCCACATCACACATGGTATGGACGAACCCTTGATGACCTCGCACTGGCGTGCCGAAGGCAAGATCGAGTTCAATGCCCTGCTCTATGTTCCGACAATGCGCCCTTGGGATCTATATGACCCCAGCCGTAAGAATGCCGTGCGTTTGTATGTCCGCCGTGTATTTATCTCCGATTCACTGGATGAATTAATGTATCCGTGGTTGCGCTTCGTACGCGGGGTGATTGATTCCGAGGACCTGCCTCTGAACATCAGCCGCGAAAGCCTGCAATACAACCCGATCATCACGAAAATACGCTCCAGCGTTACCCGTCGCATATTGAACGATCTCGATAAGCTCAGCCGCGATGATAAAGCCGCGTTCGCAACATTCTGGGGTCAATTCGGTCCGGCCGTTAAGGAAGGCCTGTATGACGCAGCCGAGCATCGCGAAGGCATCTTTAAAATCTGCCGCTTCTATTCAACACATGACGACGGTACAAAATTCACGTCGCTCGAAGAATATGTCGAACGCATGAGTGAAGATCAGGACGAAATCTATTACCTCAGCGGTGAAAATCTGGACACACTCAAAAGCTCTCCGCAACTCGAAGGCTTTAAGTCACGCGGTATTGAAGTGCTGTTCTTCACCGACACGATCGATGATTTCTGGCTGCAAAACGCGACCGAATATAAAGGCAAAGCCTTCAAGTCCGTGACACGCGGCGATATAGAATTCGACAAAAAAGCCAGCGACAACGAAGAGGACAAAGAAGACCTCGACGATGTCCACGAAGACCTGCTCGAAAACATCAAGCAGGTGCTGGATAAAGAAGTCGCCTATGTCCGCGTATCAAAACGCCTGACCGATTCCCCTGTCTGTCTGGTCGCCATGGAAGGCGGCGTCGATATGCATATGGAACGTGTGCTGAAGATCCACCAGAAATATGCGGGAGACAGCAAGCCTGTATTCGAGGTCAACGTCAATCATCCGTTGATCAAAAAGCTGGAAGCCGCCGACCCGAAATCCGCCGACTTTAAAGACATCACAAAACTGTTGCTTGATCAGGCCAGAATTATTCAGGGTGAGCCCGTAAAAAATCCGGCGGAATTTGCCCGCCGGATGTCTACATTCCTTGAAAAAGGATTTTAGTGATTAAGGTTCAAGAGAACCGGCACCGTTTTCCTCTGCGCGTCTTATGACTTCCCATTGGGATGCCTTGTGGTCTTCAGAAACCTCTCGCTCGCCACTGCTGGTTTCGGCGTCCTGAAAACACGTTGGCGTAGATTGAGGCATCACACCATGCTCGGTCAAACCAGCCTGTTCCACTTCCGGGCTATTGCGGATCATTAAGTCCAGAGCAAACAAAGCGCGCGACGTTTCATATACTTTATTGGGATGAACGAACATAAACGGACGCAACAATGGCTGATCCTCACTTCTACGTTCATTATAGGCTTCCACATTCGCTTGCCATGTGTTGTTTCTGAACCAGCTATCTACTTCGGCATAGGCATAATCGACCTGTCTTTCGGTATCCCAGGTAGAAACAGTTTCATTTACAAATTCCAGTTGCGCATCATTGGTCGCCAAAGCGGACAAATAGCCGTCTGCTACCAGTTTTTCAGCGAGGTCATATACAGTACATTCATATAAGCTTTTATAGCTCGGAGCCATCTGCCCGGTAGTGGCCAGCACCCCTGACATATCTTTCTGATTTGAGCCATCAAACACCCCGGGCAACGCCTCGGGTATACGGTTCGAAATTTCTGACCAGACCGCACCTGCACGATCTCCATACAGGCCCTGTAAATCGGTCATATCCAACGTAAAGCTTTGCCCATACAACGTTGCTACAGGCTCGTCGGATTGCAATTGTGGCGCATCGGCGGGCTTGAGCACATCAGCCTGGGCATTAGCCTGAGTACTTACTGCGGCTGTACTTAATAAAAAACTTAAACCTATCGCTAATCTACTCATTTTCACCATCTTAAAAAAACTTTTTTTCATAACATCTCTCTATCAAGGCCATGACAAGGTGTTCCAGTTGTAACGCCCGCATCTATAAGCTTCAATTTTGGGCAGCACATAGTTGGTAAATGTTGTGTTCGTCGACTTACCGCTAGCTGCATCAGTCAAATTGCTGCCTGGGCTGCCGCCATGGACCGTCTGATAAGCTTGTAAATCGGACATACCTGGCTTGAAGCCGCGCTGCTTGAAATATTTGACAACATACGTCATCTGATCAGCAACAGACATACTTTTAACATAGTTCATATGCTGAGTTCTACTCATTTTACCGTGCATGCCCAGTTCCTGCGCCGTTGCGTTAATAAACTGGATTAGCCCTGTGGCTGAACATTTCGAACAAGTATCACCTGCTGAAGCCGCAGGATTCCCCCCTGATTCGAGCCAGATAATCCCCGCCAATGCGCTCGGGTCCATGCCCAGTTCTGCGGCACCTGCGCGTATGTGACTATGGATGTTATTAGTATCGTTTCTTAAATGCGATGTCAGGTTGTTATTCAGCTGGTTTTCCCAGTTAGAGCTACAATCACTATGACCTGCAACCGGCTCTGTTCCGGGCGCCGGCGCTGGCGGTGAGCCAGGCGTAGAACCCACCGTAGGCATGCTCGTACCGCCTGATGTAAGGATAGGGTCTATTGTCGGGTCACCCGCAGTCGGATCAAGAACTACAGGATCACTACCATCAGGGCATATACCCGGCATAACGCTGCTCAGAAGACCGTCGAGCCCTGAAAAACCTATAGAAATGCTCCCTAAATCTATGCCCCCCAACATATCTGGAACATCAACGTCAATCATCGATACAAGAGAGCTTTGCGCAAAAGCAGTAAACGCACTTGGGTCAGCGACACCCGGACACATCATATTGTCCATTAAATCATGCATAGCGCCCAGATCATTGAAATCGCCAATAATATCCATGATATCTGCGGCAGATAGGTCCGGGTCCATAATTGCTTCAAGAAAAGCAGGCTGCAACTCAGCGGGTAGATTGTCAAAAGCGGCTAAGATGGCAGCAACTGTAGAGGCTTGTGCCGGATCACCGTCTAAACCCGGGAGAATTATTCCCCGACTTATACCTGATACTATGGTGCTGGCACTGGGGGCAGTACTATTTGTGCTTGTTCCTTGTAAAGGTAGAGTACTGCCTGATACGTACCCACCTGTAGTTGGTCCTATTACGTCCCCAATATCATTTTGGGATGACCCCGTATAACCTGAAGAGGATGTCTGTGCGGCTACATTAAAGGAAAAACCGAACAGAGCCACCAGAACCAGTACTGATTGAATGCCAGATAAAAAATGTATGTTTTTCAAAAACTTGCTCACAATAACCCCAAAATTACACATACCTTCACTATTCTAACGTACTATGTATTAAAAACCGGTAAAGTTTTATGTAAATTTAACCAGTTGCGTTTTATTGGCAAGAGCCGCCTGAGCCATCGTAATAACAGCCGGGTGTCGGGCATACGGCATCGTCAAAGGTGGTGCTGCCGATGGTGACTTCCAGACCTGTGGGTATCGGGTCTTCGGAGCACCCTCCGGCGGCAGCGGCATCAAATTTCGGTTGATATGTATCAAAAGCATCAACCGCTCCCGGATCGCCCGGATCAGGAAAAGCGTTATCAAAATTCGTTAGCCAGTTGCTGGTTCTATTAGGGTCATTACAAGGAATAGGCATATTCCTCGGATCAATTAAAGTGAACTCCCGTAACGTTCTGAAATGATTGATATCAAAATCCTGGCACTTCATAAAATCCCAAACGAGTGCCATAGGATTACAGACAGTTGAAGCTGGCAAGGTTAAAGCCGTGCCTCCCCCATATCTGTGTGAAAAATTTTGCAGAAGAAATGCAAATTGCGGATCATAGGCGATTTGAGATAGCGCTGTATCCAACCCTGTTAAAAACAATTGGTTAGGCGTACCAGGTGGATTAGGTCCGGGATCTCCAATATCTAAATCAGGTTGTGACACCGCAGGCGGCCCCATAAAATCGGGCCTCGATACGGATGTTGGATGATTGGGAAACATGACCGGACTAAAAACATTGTCACTGAACATTGTATTGGCGCCTATAGCCATCTCGGTGAGGCGATCATCAAAACATGAATATTCCAGAACACTATCCGGCTTTAAGATAAGTCTTTGGGCAACCTCTACTTCACGCTTACCCTCGAGCCAGGAGCGTGCAGCCATAACATCGTAAAATTCGGGATCGCAGGCGGGAGATATCTCAATCGGACGTGTAGATGCGGCGTCCACTGTTAAAGGGATCGCCAGCATAAAAACAAAGGCTAAAATTCTAAAAAGGGGTTTTACCACCACAAATTGCTCACAACGTCCAAAATCACGTACCTTCTACTAGTCTAGCACAACCTTTTTAAAAGATCATAATTTAAAGGCATGCCGTAAAGGTCTAATCTTAAAGCATTCCTTGATAATGCCTTTCGGACATTTCTTCTATTTCATCATCTGAAAAGTCAAAATTTTTGCCGATCTCTTCAATAATGATCTGGCGGAGCACCGCATTGATGTCGTCACCGCTTTCGCACCACATATCCAGCAAAGGACGGCGGAATATCATCAGTACATCGTCATCATTGGCCGTTTTGCGTTCAACACCGGGAGAGATTTCCTTGCCGCTTCTGTACAACGCCATCAAATCGTAAGGGTCGTCGAGATCAAGCTCTTCCTCCAACGCCTCGTCGGGGAAATCTTCGATAATCAGAGCCATGCCATCGCAAAACTCCATCAATTCTTCCGGCAATGTTTCCAGAGCGTCCGATGCCATGACCTCCACGTCGTCCAGACTTGGCGGCACCGTGTAATTCATAATAATGCGTTTTGACCCCATAACCCTGCCCCCTTCGTAATCAGTATCCCAAACACAGACGCTAGGCGAAAAAGCCCGCACGGCCCTGTTGTAAAAACAGCCATCGTGAACCAAGATGCAATTTGAGTCGTTAGTTAGGTTACGATGAATCGCTCACACGAACAATGGAAAGCACAATGACAGCCAAAATTGATCCACAATCCTTAAACGATGAATTATCCACATTGGAGGGCTGGGAAAAGTCCGCCGACAAAGATGCGATCGAGAAATCTTTCAAGTTCAAAGATTTTAGCGCCGCATGGGGATTCATGTCCCGCATCGCCCTGCTCGCCGAAAAAATGGATCACCACCCCGAATGGTTCAATGTGTATAACAAGGTGGATATCACCTTAACGACGCATGACGCGGGCGGTATTTCCGACAAAGACATCAAGATGGCAAAAAAGATCAATGCATTTGGAAGCTGAATCGCATAAGCTTTTCCAATGATTGATAATATCCTCAACGCCTTAGAGGCTAACAACATCACCATATCAACCGGCGTACCTGACGGTTGGATCGTGCCTTTGATCAAAGGCTTGAGTGAAGATAAACGCTTTGATTACATCGCCGCCGCCCGTGAAGAAGAATGCTACGGCATTGCCTCCGGCGCAGCCATGAGCGGAAAACGCACTCTTGTGTTGATGCAAAACTCAGGCTTTCTGAATTCCATCGGTGCCTACACAACCTTGTGCCAGAAATACCAGACACCCTTCGTGGTTTTGATCGCGCATCGCGGTGGCATCAACGATTCCAATTCATACGACCCGAACAAACACCGCAGCTTCGAAGCCGTCACACACGGTATGAATCTGTTCGTGCACCCGTCATCATGGGAAGACCTGCATATCAACATACCGAAAGCGATGGCGCGATCCGAAGGCGCGGGCGAACCGGCCTTCATTACACTGACGGAGGCTATGCCGAAATGAGCAGTAACGTGAAACAAGCAGAAGCCTTTGAAAAACTCGTTGAATTCGCCGACAAACATGACGCATTAATCGTCGCGGATATCGGCTCACAATCCCTGTGGTTGAAAGCGGCCAAAGACCGCCCCGAAAACCTATACCTATCAGGGCCGATGGGTATGGCCTCCTCCGTCGCACTCGGTGTAGCCATGAGCCATAAAGACCGCCTCGTCATCGCCGCATGTGGTGATGGTGCATTGGGTATGAACATGGGCTCTCTCGCAACCATCTCCAATACGGCACCCGACAACCTGATCGTCGTCGTCATGGATAACGGTGTTTATGAATTCACCAAATCGCTACCCGTGCCGAGCCTCGGTGTAAATTGGAGCAATGTTTCACACACCTATCCGGGTTTTAAAAGCACGGTCACCCTGCCGGATATCGGCACACTCGACACCAAAAACGGTCCACATTTCGTCCACGCTGAGATCGAGCCTGCCGAATTACCACCCGGCCCCGGCATGCATGCTGTGGACGTGCATCATCGGTTTAAAAGCCTGTTCAGCAAATAAACTCAGGTTTTTTAAAGATTTATAAAAGGTTTTGCTGTACTCTTAAGAATAGTACGAAGGGAAAAGGATATGACCACGGTACCAGCAGGCATAGCGGCACAAGCCGCAATTACACAACAGAATGTTGCTCTCTCAGTTATCAAGCAAAACGCACAGGCTGATCAGGCAATCGCAGCGATTCTTGCAGAATCCGCTGAAACCGTTGCCGCCGCAACTCGCGGAAACAACGTCAACATTCGCGTTTAATTTTTAAAGATAATCTTCAGGTCCGACAGGCGCCAATGGCTCGCCTGATTTGTAGCTGACATGTGCGCGGACCTCATTCAGCAAATCCCAATTCACCTCTTCCGCCAGATCTGCATCCGCCAGATGGGTAACTTTGCCTTGTTCGCTGTCATGGCGTCCCGATCTGTATTTCTTGAATATATCCGGTAATCGTAGACCGTGACGAAGCCCGTTACGCGTCAGCCCCATATACACCGTTCTTTGCGGTTCCTTGTTGGCTTCTTTCGCAAAATTCTGCGCACGCTTACTGCATGCTTCGACCATACCTTCCTTGCTCAGAAAGTCCTTCTTCTTCTTTCCCTTGCGCGTCTTTCGCTCCGACTTGCTTTTACTCGGCTTCTTACTGTCGATATGCACAACAAAAGGAAAGTCCTTTAGCTCGTCATCCAGCCCCTTATAGCTGCGGTTACGCAACATGGACTCCATCGCGAACACTTCCGCCAACTGCACGAAGTCATAATCCTTGGTGATGATCACCGCACGACTTCCGTTACTGCTAAAACGCCGCCAGATATCAAGATCGGCGGCGCTTTTCATGTCTTCAAGTTCAATGTGGCTCACGGCACTAACGCGGTCGAGAAGTGCCGGAATAAACTTCCAGCTCAGGTTTTCATCAAACATCAACTTGATCGGCCTGTGGTCTTTGCCGTTCTTACGGGGACGAATGCCCGCGGCATTGCGGCGGTACTCGGCACGATCCTCGAACGAGATCATCGCCAGCGCCTTGCATATATCAATATCGGAATGTGTCAGTTGAGGGTGGGCGTCCAGAATATCCCTGGCAGACGAGCCTTCGTCACACATGGCCAAAACGTCGCGCACCCGTATTCCGCTTTCGGTTAATACGGGGTCTTGAGGGTCACCATGTATTCTATGAGCAAAAATTTCCAACGTAGATGCTCCCTGTTTTTCTTTTCAGATAACAGGGTTCACCAAAGAAAATCAAATATTAGTTTGGGGTGATTGGAGCCTTACGCCACAGCTTTGATCAAAGCGTGGTGTGTCGCCCACAAATGTTGCAGCGTATTTGCCATGTGCTTCACATCTTCCTGTGAATGCGCGGCCGTAGCGGTCAAACGCAAACGCTCCGTTCCTTTCGGGACAGTCGGGAAGTTGATCGGCTGCACATAGATATTGTGCTCGTTCATCAGGATCGTTGAAACTTCGCGGCAGCAATTCGGTTCGCCGACAATCAACGGTACGATGTGGCTTTCACCACGCATAAAGGGCAAGTCTGCCGCTTCCAGCATGTCTTTAAACAGCTTCACATTACGACGCATACGCTCGCGCTCGATGTCGGATACTTTAAGATGCTCAACCGCTGCACGTGCCGCAGCCAGAACCGCAGGCGGCAAACTGGTTGTAAAAATAAAACCGGATGCGAAGCTGCGTACACAATCAACGATCGCGCTCGGGCCTGTGATAAAACCGCCCATACAGCCATAAGCCTTACCGAATGTACCCTCGATAACGTCAATACGGTCAAGCAGGCCACGCTCTTCGGCGACACCGCCGCCGCGTGGACCATACAAGCCGACACCGTGCACTTCATCAAGATATGTCAGCGCATTGTATTTCTCGGCCAGATCGCAGATTTCCTTAATCGGCGCCATATCACCTTCCATTGAATACACGGATTCAAAAGCGATAATCTTCGGACGCTTTGCATCCACTGATTTCAGCAACTCTTCGAGATGTTCAAGATCGTTATGGCGGAAAATCTTCTTCTCCGCTTTGGAGTCTTTCATCCCATGGATCATGGAGGCATGGTTCAGTTCATCGGAAAAAATCACACACTCGGGCAAGACTTTGCCCATCACACCAAGCGCACCTTCGTTCGCGACATAGCCGGAAGAAAAGATCAGCGCTGCTTCTTTGTGATGCAGATCAGCCAGAGAGTCTTCCAACTCGACGTGATAGCGTGTTGTACCGGAAATATTACGTGTGCCGCCTGCACCCGCGCCGGAATTATCCAGTGCTTCATGCGCGGCTTTGATCACAACAGGATGTTGCCCCATACCCAGATAATCATTGGAACACCAGATCGTCACTTCACGGGCTTCGCCGCCGTCATCGGGGCGGTACATCGCTTTCGGGAAACGACCGGCAATACGTTCGAGGTTGGCGAATGTGCGGTAACGCCCTTCGCGTTTTACGCCTTCGATGCACTCTTCAAAGTGGCTCTGGTAATTGAACTGGGTCATCTGATTATCGTTCTTTATTTAGCAATATTGTTGCATTTATTGTAAAAGAAAAGCAGAACGTTCTCTATTGGGTCCGTTTTGTATACCCTCAAAGAGACAAAAGCAAGCATTTCAAGACAGGCACACCCCCAATGATATTGGTTTTCGGTTCAATTTTACAGTCCATCACTCTGGAAGACGATCCTTCCAGCGCAATCGGTAAAACAAGCTTCGCATCACAGTACAGCAATAGCGTTGGCGGAAAAGGCGCTCTACAGGCACTTTCAGCGGCTAAAGCAGGCGGAAAAACAGCGCTTGTTGGTCGTACGGGCGATGACGAACTAGCCAAACACATCCTGATGCGGCTGCGTAAACATGGGGTCATCACCTCCGGCGTTGCCAAGGCCGAACACACGCAAACAGGCACATCCACGCACATTACCAATGAAGGCCGCACGATTATCGCGCTGGGCGCGAGCGAGAAAACCACCGCCGAACAAATACCTGAAGAAGTGATCAGTGACCGTTCGATCGTCCTGACCCAGAGCGAACTGGATATGGACGAAATCAAAACCATGTTCGAAATCGCCAAGGACAAAGGCGCCGTCACAATCCTGAACCTATCGCCGAAATATGAAGTCGATGCGGAAACACTCAAACTCGTGGACTATCTGATCGCACCTGCCGCTGCGAAAGAAAAGCTGGGTGATTTAAGCGCACACACCCATTTAACGACCATCTTTCTGGAGAAGGACGGAAGTTGTGAATTACGCTTGAAAACAGGCGCATCCAGTCCGATACCGAAGATATCCCTCGATAACCTTAAATGGGCCTACCCCGAAGGTACGGAAGATGCATTTTGCGGAACCTTTGCGGCCTGCCTCTATGCAGGACTGGGGTTGGATAAAGCGCTGATCCGTTCATTGGTCGCGGCAACCCTGTCCGCCACAAAACCCGGCGGTTACGATTCCATTCCCTACAGTGATGATGTGAATGAGACGCTGAAAGCGTTCCAGCAAGGCTAGAAACCTATTAAAAGCCTAAAGAATTCGCCACTTGCTCCAGACGGCCCAAATCTTTATCCAGCGCGGACATAGTCGCAGCGAGATCGGGACTGTCATCGGTCTTCCACGTGCGCAAGACCTTCATGTAAATGGCAGATAAGCCCGCAACACGCGCCGCACCGCGAATACCGCCCGTTTCTATACCGGCAGCCTCCAGCATCCATGCCATGGAACGGCAAAGATAGGGTGCAGAGAACATTACCTGCTTCGGGTCATATTTCACGGAATCGAGAATAGCCAGAACCCCCGCACGGTAATCATTCAGGATTTCATAGCGTTCCATCAGAATATCGAACAACTGGTCACGCGCGGATATTGAAGGATCTGCCTGACCGATAACATCCAGCACCCGACGGTCGATCATCCGCCCGAACAGGACCAGAATATCCATCTTGTCATCAACGATTTCGGACAGCTCGGCCAGTGAAATATCGGCTTCCCGCGCAATATCAGCCAAAGCAACAGTTTCCCACCCCTGCTCGGCCGCCAGATCAAGCGCCTTTAACACAACCAGCGCTTTCACATCGATTTGCGGTTTTTGTGCGGTTTTCTTAGCGGCTGCTTTTTTAGGCATAAGTCCAATCGTCCCTTGGCTTGCACGTTTGAATTTTGTACATGTTGTACCCAGTTTATTCGAATCATACAAGAAATGGATCACCTTCTATGTCAAAGCCTTCACTAGGTGTAGTTGCAGTCGGGAACGCATTGGTTGACGTTCTCACACAAGTCGATGACGCGTTCATCAAAGAACAAAACGAAAAATACGGTATGGAGCCCGGCGCAATGACCTTGATTGAGGAAGTCCGCGCAGTCGAGCTTTACGCACAAATGCCCGAAGGTATTGAAAGCTCGGGCGGATCAGCAGGCAACACCATGGCAGGCTTTGCCTCTTTCGGCGGCAAGGGCGGCTTTATCGGCAAAGTGGCCGATGACGATCTTGGCAAGATTTTCCAGCACGACCTGCGCTCCATGGGCATCCGGTTCGATACACAGCCTTTGATTATGGGGTCCAAAACAGGCCGTTGCCTGATCCTCGTCACACCCGACGCCCAGCGCACAATGAACACATTCCTCGGCGCCAGTGTCGAATTGACAGCGGGTGACATTGATAAAACACTGATCTCCGACGCGCAGGTTACATACCTCGAAGGTTATCTTTTCGATAAAGAAAACGCGAAAAACGCCTTTATTGCCGCAGCACAAGCCGCCCACAAGGCAGGCCACCGCGTTGCATTAACCCTGTCAGACCCGTTCTGCGTTGACCGCCACCGTTCGGATTTCCTGAAATTGGTAGAAAGTCACGTCGACATCCTTTTCGCGAACGAAGAAGAGATTAAATCATTATTCATGCAAGATGATTTCGAAGACGCGAAAAGTGCCATCAGCGACCACGTGGAAGTTGCCGCTTTGACACGCGGACCGAAAGGATGCGTGATTATTGGCGACAATGAGGAAATTACAGTCGACGCAGCACCCGTTGATAAGGTTATCGACACCACAGGCGCAGGCGACCAGTTCGCAGCAGGATTCCTCTACGGCTTTACTCAAGGCCGTCCGTTGGAGTATTGCGCCAAGCTCGGCACACTGGCTGCGGCTGAAGTCATCAGCCACATGGGCCCGCGTCCGCAAGCGTCATACAGTGACTTTTTATCGAAGGCCGCATGATAAAACGCCTCATACCATTAATCCTGATCTCTGCGCTGTTTCCGCTCTCGGCATATGCGCAGGATCAATACGGCCTTGCCATGCACGGGGACCCGAAATACACCGCCGACGCAACACATCTCGATTACGTGAACACCGACGCCCCCAAAGGCGGTTCCTTAAAGATCGCGGCCATCGGGACGTTCGATACGGTAAACCCCTTCTCTATCAAGGGTAAATCAGCACAAGGCTTGCACCTGTTCTATGACCGCCTTATGGCGCGCGTGTGGGACGAGCCGTTTACGCTGTACCCGCTGATCGCCAAAAATGCGGAAATGCCGGAAGACCGTTCATCCATAACATTTACAATCGATGAACGCGCACGCTTCCACGACGGCACACCGATTACGGTGGATGACGTCATCTTCTCTTTCGAGACATTGAAAGAATCGGGCCGCCCCAACATGCGCCGCATATACCAACTGATCGACAATGTTGAAAAGCTGGATCAGAACAGCGTCAAATTCAGCTTCGGCGAAGGATACGACCGCGAGACAGGTATGATCATGGCGATCATGCCCGTGTTGTCCCAAAAATACTGGAAGGACCGCACATTTGACTCCACCACTCTGGATATTCCCGTATCAAGCGGCCCTTACAAAATCAAAAGCTTCGACCCCGGTCACCGCATCATTTACGAACGCGATCCCGATTATTGGGCGAAGGACAGCCTGACCAATACCGGCCACAACAATTTCGACGAAATCGTATATGAGTATTTCCGTGATAACTCGGTCGCGTTCGAAGGTTTCGCATCCGGTGTGATCACATTCCGTCGCGAAGGTGACCTGCGCAAATGGCATACGGGTTATACATTCCCCGCCATTGAAAGCGGCGACGTTATGAAAGAAGCCCTGCCGCACGGACGCCCAGAAAAAACCAAAGGCTTTATCTTCAACACGCGCCGCGAACCGTTTGACGACATCCGCGTACGCGAAGCCATCAACCTTCTTTTCAACCGTAATGCCGTCAATGAAATCCTGTTCAACAATGAACAGAAATTCATCACCTCCTATTTTCCAAACTCCGAATTTGAGGCGCTCGCTTTCCGTGAAAGACCGGAAAAAATGCCTTTCGATTTGCGCGGGAACATGCGCCTCGCATCACAGCTTTTAAAAGATGCGGGATGGAGCGTGGAAAACGGTGTGCAGACCAAAAACGGTCAGCCGATGTCGTTCGAACTCATCCTGCAAAATCCGGATGAGGAAAAAATCGCCCTGCACTTTCAGCAAAACCTGAAACGTCTCGGCATTGATATGCGTATTCGCCTAACCGATTCCGCGGGCTTCGTACGCCGTCTGAACACATATGATTACGATATGGTGTTGCATCACTGGCAATCCACACTCTCCCCCGGCACGGAACAGGTCGTATACTGGAGCTGCGAAGCCGCCGAGCAAGAGGGTCGTTTCAACTATCCCGGCATCTGTGACGAAGAAATCGACAAACTGGCTGGGTCCGTCGCCAACACGGTTACCCGCGAAGAATTGGTCGATACCATGCGTAAACTCGACGCCAAACTGCTCGAAGGCCATTACATGGTACCGCTGTTTTACGCAGGCGTTGACCATGTCGCATACTGGAAACCCATTCAAAGGCCAGAAACCACGCCGTTATACGGGCTGGTTCTGGAAACATGGTGGATGGATGGGGATACTTCGACAAATCAGGATTGAGCCAACGTATAAGGCTTGCTATGCTCAAAATCGTTATAAGTAAGGCATTTATTTGGAATTCCGCTCATGTTTAAAAAATATTCAGTTTTGGCTCTTAGCGTCGGCGCCCTCGCCGTAACAGGCGCATGTACTCCCGGAAAAAGCGTCAACGATATCGGCGGCCAGTTCTGGCAACGTGTGAGCGTTTCCGAAGCTGTCTATCAGCAAGGGCCGAAAGCCCAGCAAATGCTGAACCGTGATATCTCACGCTGTGTGGTCGAACTCCGCGAACTGGAGCGTCTGGGAACATTGAAAGATGCCATCCCGACGGACCTCGAAGGTCGCACACTGGACCCGGACGAACTGGCACTTCGTGACTACGACATGCCTGAGCGCGAGAAACACCTCTTCGCCGAGCACAGCGACTACACAGATTTCGAAGGCTGCATGTATGAGCGCGGCTGGGAACGTGTAGAACATGCACCGTTTGCCGTCACGCGCGTAGGCCGTGAAAACTATCTCCGTGCCCATGTTGACTATGACTATACGCCTGAATATGAAGCGCATAAGTACATGGAAAAAATGAACACGAACGAGAACGGCGACTTCGGCGATCTCAACGAATAATCAAAGTACCGATATGACATTCTATGTCAGCTTACCGAAACGGGGCCTCATTCATATTGAAGGCCCCGATCGTTTTGAATTCCTGCAAGCGCTGGTCACCAATGATATGGATGACCTATCCGCAGAGCAGATGGTCTATGCCTGCCTGCTGACGCCGCAGGGCAAGTTCCTGTATGACTTCTTTTGCATCTGGGGAAAGGATTTCATCCTTCTTGATTGCGAAGGCGGCGAACGGGCGCAGGATTTGTTTCGCCGTCTGAATATGTACCGCCTGCGTAAGGATGTGCAGATATCGGTTGAGGAGGACAACGACGTTTATGCTGTCTTCGGCGCTCCTATCGGTCTCGCTGATCCCCGCGATCCGGAAATGGGCAACCGCACGTTCGAAAAGCCCGACGGCATCGAAGAAAAACCATTCGAGGAATGGGACACACACCGCATAAAGCTCAACATCCCCGACGGCAGCCGTGACCTAATCCCCGATAAATCGACAATGGATGAAGGGAACATGGACCGGATCAATGCCATTGATTACGAGAAAGGCTGCTACATCGGGCAGGAACTCACCGCCCGCATGCATTACCGTGGCCTTGGCAAACGTAAACTCCAATGTGTGGATGCAAACGACCTGCCCGAAGGCGCGGAGATACGGTCACAAAGCGGCGATGTCGCACTGGCTCTGGTGCGCACCAAAAAGGCTTAACCGTCCAAATCGAGACTATGATCGGATATCAAATTATCGGCCAGATCGCGCAAATGCGGCCATGCCTCTTCGCGAGACAAGTCACGCCCGCCCTTGGCAAAATACGCCTGCGCAGCGGCTTCGAAACGTTGTAGATTCGGGAAATGCTTGCTCATCTCCTCACGAATACCGTCCTGGTATTGGCGGGACAGAACATCCGCCTCTTCTAGACCTGCACGACGTTCCATTTCCTCGCGCAAAGGCTTAACGGCTTCATAAAGTTCGGTGAGAGATTCGGGAATAATAACCCAGCCTGTGTAAGCGGAAGCGATAACAGCCGAATTAAAACTTTGCTCGACCATTCCCTGCGCCTCCATATGCTACGCAGTCTGCGGAGCAAAGACAGTCTGGAAAACAATGTAAACCAGAAGCAAGAGAACCAGAAAGATAATCAGGATGACATCTTTGCGTGAAAAGAAATGATACATATCGAATGTACGCAGAATCTCTTCTTCTTCGTCCGTTTCGGTTTTTTCAGGTTTATCGTTCATATAACTATCTTTTGCCAATTAGGCTTATAGAGTATCTAAAACTTTAGCCGTGGTAAATGCCATTGCATTTTATAAGCAATAAGCCGCAAGGATAAGGCCATTAAAAACACGATGAATGTGCTGAGATCACTATGATAGCCGTACATATCCAGCACATAGATCGTCAGCGCCACCAGCACCGCGATCGACCCGTAAAAATCACTTTTGAAAACGGCCGGTACTTCATTGGCCAGAATATCTCGCAAAATGCCGCCGCCCGTTGCCGTTATAAAACTCAACACCGCAACACCGAAAACGCTCAAACCGAACTCCAGCCCCACAAGCGCACCTGTCAGGCTGAACGCGACCAACCCGATAGAATCAGTAATCACAAACAACGCCCGCTTTTCGATAGCTGTGTGTTTCATGCGGGCAAGAATTAGCCCCAGAGTGAAAGCAATCACCACAATCAGAAATCCGGACATATCGGTTAGAGCCATCGGCGTTTGCCCGACGAGTGCATCCCTGATCATGCCGCCGCCGTTCGCTGTCAGAAATGCGAGAATAAATACGCCCATCAAATCCAGATTCTTTCTGGCGCCCACCAGAAAGCCGGACAGCGCAAAGGCTGCGCTGCCAATCCATGACGCCAGCAAAAAGACATCTAAAGGCATTTAAATTAAGCGGCTTTCTTTTTTGCCTCTACTGAGGCATCAGACTTTCCCAGGCTCTCCCCCTTGATGGAGGCTTGTGCAGCAGCCAGTCTGGCAATCGGCACACGGTAAGGGGAACAGGATACGTAATCCAGCCCGACCTTTTCGCAGAACTGGATGGACGCAGGGTCACCACCATGCTCACCACAAATACCGAGTTTGATGGACGCGTTCGTCTTGCGTCCGCCATCAACTGCAAATTCGACCAGCTTGCCGACACCTTCCACATCCAGAGATGCAAACGGGTCGCGTTCGTAAATGCCGTGACCCACATAGGCCGGCAGGAAGTTTGCTGCATCATCGCGGCTCATACCGAGCGTGGTTTGTGTCAGGTCGTTTGTACCGAAGCTGAAGAAGTCCGCACTGTTGGCGATCTCTTCGGCGGCCAGACATGCGCGCGGCAATTCGATCATCGTACCGACGCTGTATTCCAGTGTCTCGCCTTTTTCTTCGAATACTTGTGCTGCAACATCTTCAACAACTGTGCGCAAAATATCCAACTCGGATTGCGTACCGATCAGCGGGATCATAACTTCGGGTGCAACGCTCTGCCCTGTCTTGGCTTTCGCATCAACAGCACCCTCGAAGATCGCACGCGCCTGCATCTCGTAGATTTCAGGGAACGTAATACCTAAACGACAACCACGGTGACCCAGCATCGGGTTGGTTTCATGCAGCTCGCTCAAACGAAGGCGAACCTTCTCATGCGGGATACCCGCAACTTGCGCGAAGTTATCAATATCTTCCTGAGAATGCGGCAGGAACTCGTGCAATGGCGGGTCCAGCAAACGCACTGTTACGGGCAGGCCACTCATGATTTCGAACAACTCGGCGAAGTCCGCACGCTGCTCGGGCAACAACTTGTCCAATGCAGCACGACGATCGGCTTCGTTCGTGGCGAAAATCATTTCACGCACATTCTGGATACGGGCCTGATCAAAGAACATGTGTTCCGTACGACACAGACCGATACCTTCGGCGCCGAATTCACGGGCCGCTTTCGCATCGAGAGGCGTTTCCGCATTTGTGCGAACCTTCATGCGGCGGCGCTCATCCGCCCACTCCATCAGAATGCCGAAATCACCGGACAATTCAGGTTGGATCGTATCAACAGCACCAACCATAACCTCACCGGTTGAACCGTCGAGTGTCAGAATGTCGCCTTCTTTGATTTTGCGGTCACCCGCAGTAATCGTTTTACCGACAACATCGATATGCAATTCACCCGCACCGGCAACGCAGCATGTACCCATGCCGCGCGCAACAACAGCAGCGTGTGATGTCATACCGCCACGGGAGGTCAGAATACCTTGCGCGGCGTGCATACCGGAAATGTCTTCGGGTGATGTTTCCTGACGACAAAGAATAACTTTCTCGCCTTGATTGGTCTGGATTTCCGCTTCTTCGGAAGAGAAAACAACCTTACCACTCGCCGCACCGGGAGACGCAGGCAGACCTTTGGTCACAACATCTTTCTGTGCTTTCGGGTCAAGTGTCGGGTGCAACAATTGATCAAGACTTTGCGGGTCGATACGCAACAAGGCTTCTTCCTGCGTAATCAAACCTTCTTCCACCATATCAACGGCAATCTTCAATGCGGCTTTCGCTGTGCGTTTACCCGAACGGGTTTGCAGCATGAAGAGCTGGCCTTTTTGAACAGTGAACTCGAGGTCCTGAACATCTTTGTAGTGCTTTTCCAACTTCAAACGAACTTCATCAAGCTGTTTGAAAACCTCGGGCATGGACTCTTCCATGGACGGCAAATCACTGCCTTCTTTTTCGCGGCCCTGTTTCGTCAGGGATTGCGGTGTGCGGATACCCGCAACAACGTCTTCGCCTTGCGCATTGATCAGGTATTCACCGTAGAAGTAATTTTCACCTGTGGACGGGTCACGTGTAAACGCAACACCTGTGGAACAGTCTTCGCCCATGTTACCGAACACCATGGATTGCACGTTAACAGCCGTGCCCCAGCTTTCAGGAATTTCATGAATCTTACGGTATGTAATCGCGCGTGGAACCATCCAGCTTTTGAAAACCGCGCCGATTGCGCCCCAAAGCTGCTCTTGCGGATCATGCGGGAACGGGTTGCCCGTTTCCTGCTCAACAACCTTTTTGTACTCGGCGACAATTTCCTGCCAGCCTTCAGCCGTGATTTCTGTGTCTTGACGCAAGCCTGTGTCGCGCTTGTAGCGGTCAATGACTTCTTCGAATTCGTGGTGATCAACACCGAGCACCACATCACCGTACATCTGGATAAAGCGGCGGTATGAATCCCATGCGAAACGGGCATCGCCTGATTGTTCTTCCAGTCCTTTGACAGTGTCGTCATTCAGACCGAGGTTCAAAACCGTGTCCATCATGCCCGGCATGGAAACGCGGGCACCGGAGCGGACAGATACCAGCAACGGGTTGGATGAGTCGCCGAATTTTGCGCCCATCTGCTTTTCAATCGTCGCCAGCGCGTCTTCAACTTGCGCTGTCAGCTCATCGGGGTAGCTCTGATCATTATCGTAATAATGTGTGCAAACATCTGTCGTAATCGTAAATCCCGGAGGAACCGGAAGGCCTAAACCTGCCATCTCTGCCAGATTACATCCTTTACCACCCAGAAGGTTACGCATTGATGAATCGCCGTCATTCTTCTCTTTGCCAAAGCTGTATACCCATTTGGTCATGTTCAAAAAGTCTCCTAAAGTACCCGTTTCATGCAGGGTTTAGCATATTCTACGGGGTTTGCAAATCTTTGATCAGCATTAGACACAGGTCATCATCAATGGGGCGAATATCCCCGTGAACGACAACTTTGCGGTCATACGTCGCACCGTGCCCATCCGGACGGTACCCGAGCTTGAAATACAGCTTCTGCGCCGCACCGTATGAAGGGGTCAAACCAAAGCTGATCCCCATGGTTTTCAACCCCTTTTCAATCGCCCGTTTTTCACAATCCTGAATCATGAATGTCGCAATGCCCTGCTTGCGAAAATCTTTATGCACATTCAAATCCTGTATTTCGGGAATGTCATGGGCTTTGAAGAACGCGTATTTGGGCTGCCAGTTCAAAACACAATAGCCGAGCAGCTGGCCTTCCCCGCGCGCAATCAACAAAACACGGTTACCTTCGGACGTTTGTTCTTCATATTGCCGAATGAAATAGTCCGCAGACTTGCTGTAACGGTGTTCCTCAATAAACGCGTCCAGATCTTTAAGATCTTTATCGGTTGCCGGTCTGATTTCTGTTTGCATCGTGTCTGACAGCTCTTCTAAGATAGAGGTTATGAGATATCATTTTTTAGCCGGTATATGTATAGCCTCTCTCGCGCTGGTCGCCAATCCCGCGAGCGCTCAAAAACGCGAATATTCACCAGGGTTGAATTATACAACCATGGGCGCGAACAAGAATAAAGAAGACGGCACGAGCGCGTCAGGCACACAAAGAGCCGAAAAACCAAAGCTGTATAACACGATCGAGCCTAAAAAGGCCGAAATCGCCAAACCGACCGAAGATGTGGCCGAAGGTGATGACACGGAAACGACGGAAGACGCCCCGAAGGAAGACCCGACCGTCACCATCTGGAACAAATATAAAGATATCGCCGCCGGCACAGCGGGCAAAAA
>JAESRE010000037.1 GCA_016764775.1 Alphaproteobacteria bacterium | reverse complement strand
ATCGGGGAAACAACTTTAACCACGCCGTTTTCCATGGTGACTTCGATACCGAGGCCACCAAATTCACCTTTGGTATTAACCTGCATGTCTTCGAATTTTTCATTATTAAGGTACGCTGAGTGCGGGTCGAGTGAGGTCAGCATGCCGTTGATCGCATTTTCGATCAGTTCAGGGTCGGCCTTTTCTTCTACATACTGTGCTCTGACGCGCTCAAACACATCACCGAATAGGTCAAGCTGTCGGTATGTTTCGCTGTAATCGGCTGTTCGCTCGTCATCAGCTGTCGCGTTTTCTTCCTGTGCTACGGCGCTTATCGGCGTAAGGACCAGAGCAATGAGTGTGAGGTATGTGAGGAAGGGCTTCATTAACTTAAATCTCCAAATTTCTGCGCCGGATTGACGGCTTTACCGTTGTGACGCAATTCATAATACAGAACCGGTTTTTGGCCGGATGAACTTTGGTGTAAAACACCGAGCGGTTCACCCGCGTTCACGGCTTGCCCGACTACTGTATCAATATTTTCCAAACCTGCAACAAGGCTGTGCCATCCTTTTTCATGTTCGATGATGACCATGTTGCCGTAATTTTTGAAATAGCCCGCAAAACGGATAATTCCACCCATCGGGGCAACGACAAGCGCACCGGCACGGCCTTCAATATCAATGCCTTGTGAAGGTGCGCCGAAATTATCGGGTTCGTTATATGCGGTTTTCAGGATGCCGGGCAGGGGCAGGCGGGCTCTTCCGTCGCCGGGCGGCTCGTTCGAAACGATGCGCTGTTGCGGTTTTTGTTGTTTCTGTGCGGCTTGTTCTTTGGCTATACGCGCGGCATTGCGTGTACGCTCATCTTCAAGCCGTTGAACCAGATCTCTCAGGTTTTTAGCCTGTGTGGAAATGCGGGCAATCTTGGCTTTCTGCGCTTTGAGGTCTTCTTGTGTGCTTGCGTACAGCTCGGCACGTTTCTTAACCAGGCTATCAAGCTCTTTATGCTGTTCGTCCAGTTTTTTGCCACGACTTGCGGCGTCTGCACGGCGTGCCTGTAAGGTGGATGAGGTTTCGTCCAACTCCTTGAGCGTAATCTTAACATCCTCCGCGCGTTGGTGGATGGTCGGCAGAATGTCTTTGAGCAACATTGCGCTTTGCGCTGTTTTCAGCGGAGCATCCGGCTTGACGATCAACGCTTCGGGCGGAAGACGGCGGATGCGTTCCAGCGCGAGTATAAGGTCGGCAATCTTGCCGCGATCTTTTTGTAATTTCTCGGAAAGCTTGTCCTTACGCTCTTCCAGCTCTGCAATTTGCTTATCGAGTTTTTGAAGTTCTTTTTCGTTGTTTTGCACGGCCTTAGCCGCATCGATCAGTTTTGACTTTGTGCTTTTTAGGTCCTGATCGATTTGCTTGAGGCTTTGTTCCAGTTCGGCTTTATCGGCCTTGCCTGACTTCAGCTTCTTATCAAGCTGTTCGGCGCTGACTTTCTTTTCGGGAATAGGGGCGTCTTGCGCGGCTGCGGGCACGGCCAACAGGCAGGTTGTAAAAAGCAAAGCTAGAAGGCGCATATTTAGTCCCGATGATAGGGGTGATTTTTTAAAATTTGCTGTGCCCTATAAATTTGCTCTAAAAGCATGATCCGCGCAAGCATATGCGGCCATGTTTGTTTACCAAAGCTGAGGAGAAGCTCCGCACGCTTACGTATCTGGTCGTTCAGGCCGTCTGCGCCGCCAATGAAAAATTGGACATGGCTGAGGCCTTCATTCTGCCAGTTTTGGAATTTATCCGCGAAATCACGGGAGGGTAGAGTGTTGCCACGTTCATCCATGGCTATGATTGTTGCACCATCGGACAGGTTTTTGATGAGTTGTGCGCACTCATCGTCATGCATCTTCTTTTGATCTTTATGCTTGGATTCGATTTCTTTGACGCGAACATTCCAGTCCATCCGGCGAAGGTAATCCTGGAACAATTCGATATGCGCGGTGTTTTTCATCCGCCCGATGGCGATGATGTCGATATTCATATAACGAGTTTAAGCGTATTACGCTTGTAGTTGGTCGGTTACCACTTCATACGGGTGGAACGTTCCCCACATTTTCTCAATGTTATAGAATGCTCTCACTTCAGGCCTGAACAGATGGATGATGACATCACCCGCATCAATCGCGACCCAGTCAGAACGAGCCTGACCTTCGACATTGATACTCTTAATTCCGTTAAGGTTGAGGCGATGTACCAGCTTGTCCGTAAGGGCGCTGACATGTCGGGAAGACGTACCCGAGGCGATAACCATGAAGTCGGCTAAACCCGTCTGGTCATCAAGTTCTATACTCACTATGTCTTCAGCTTTATCTGCGTCCAAAGACTGCTCGATAAGGCTTTTTAGTTCGTCGGGGGTTAAAACCCCGTCTGTTGTGTGTGTTAAAATGGCCGAAGCCTCCTTTCCTAGCGTTTAGTTTCTGCCCATAAAAAAAGCCGAACACACGTGTTCAGCAATTAATGCGCAGACTCTCTGGCTCAAGATAATTGGCATCAGGATAAACGATGCGGCTACGCGTCATGCGCCCTCCAATCATTTACTCTTTCGCTCACTGAGTCTCTTAAGCTCATACCTCTATTATAGGATTTTTGGGCATATGCGGCAACAGGAGTCCGTGTTGCTGCGCACTTTAGAAAACGCTTAAATTCTTATTTCTTGTTGCTTTTCAGTCGTTTATTGCGTATTTCTGTACTTGAAATATTTACCATTTTTTTCTGCATCATCCAGTATGTGGTGCCCGAATCGAGCGGATATTGGCCACCTTTGTCGATAATGACATGCTTCTGCTTTTCATACATACGCAAGGGGCATGCGCTGACCAGAGAACGTGCAGGATTACGGGTTAAATGCACCATGCATATTTCACCCAAAAGATCTTTCCAGTGATGCCATCTGTGCAGGCCCAAAGCATTATCCATCCCGCTGATCCAGACAAACTGCGTGTGCGGATAATAGGTTCTAAGCTTCTTGATGGAATAATAGGTAATAGTGGTGTTCAGCTCTTTCTCGATGTCGGAAATCAGGATGTTGGGGTGGTCCACCAGCTTTTCGCAAAGGGCAACCCGTTCCTGCAACGGCAAAGGGTCAATCTCCTTAATCGGGTTCTTCGGGCTGACCAGCCACCAGACAGCATCAAGGTGCAAACCTTTCATAGCCGCGAGACTGATATGCAGGTGACCTTCATGCGGTGGGTTAAACGAACCACCAAGCAGGCCGACACGGGCGTTTTTCCAACGCGGACCATTCAGCAGATGAGGTTGGGTGAACATCGACATGGATTGTAATTTTAAAGCCTAAGGACGGGTTTGCCCAGAGCCATGGACTTTGTATTTGTATGTACAAAGCTGCTCCAGACCGACGGGGCCGCGCGCATGCATCTTTCCGGTCGCAATACCGATTTCAGCACCCATACCGAACTCACCGCCATCGGCGAACTGGGTGGATGCGTTATGCATGGTGATGCCGCTATCGACATTATGAAGGAAGTACTCAACTGCTTCGCCATCTTCGGCAAGAATGGAATCTGTGTGGTGTGACCCGTAGGTATTGATGTGGTTTACGGCTTCCTCAACGCCATTGACCACTGCAACGGACAGTTTCGGCGCCAGATATTCTGTATGCCAGTCTTCGCTCGTGGCGGACCCGATACGGTCATCGAGACCGTGCGCCATCTTGTCCCCGACCAGCTCACAACCACCATCGATCAGCTTGGCGACAACGGCCTTGCCGATTTCGGGATCAAGACCTTGGTCAAGCAGGAGGGTTTCCATCGCGCCGCAAATACCTGTTCGGCGCAGCTTGGCATTATAAGCAACCTCAACCGCAACATCTTTGTTCGCGCTTGGGTGAATGTATACATGGCACAGCCCGTCCAGATGGCTGAACACGGGCATCTTGGCTTCGTTCTGCACACGCTCGACGAGACCTTTACCACCGCGTGGTATCATAACATCGATATATTGATGCGCCGCCAGCATGGCACCAACGGCTTCGCGGTCCGCGATCGGGATCATGGAGACGCAGGCTTCGGGTAAGTCATGCTCTTTCAGTGTTTGCTGAATGATTTTGTGTAAGGCCAGTGAGCTGTGCAGGCTCTCCGAACCACCGCGAAGAATAACCGCATTACGTGATTTCAAGCATAAGGCCGCCGCATCAACGGTTACATTGGGGCGGGATTCGTAAATCATGCCCAATACGCCAATCGGCACGGCTACGCGTTGGATTTGTAAACCGTTCGGTCGCTCCGTTTCCCACAGAACACGACCGACAGGATCAGGCAGGTCGGCAACGGTTTCCGTACCGGCCGCAATGCCTTCAATCCGCTCTTCGTTTAAGGCCAAACGGTCGAGCAGGGCGGCACTTAAGCCTTTTTGCTCTCCGGCTGCGAGGTCTTTCTTATTGCCTTCGAGGATGCACGCCGTGTTTTCACGCAGCTTTTTTGCAATGTCGCGCAGAACAGCGTTGATCTTGTCCTCACTTGCTTGCGCAAGGATGCGGCTTGCAGTCTTGGCTTCACGGCCAAGCGTATGAACGATTTCTTCGGGAGATGTATTTTTTAGGGCCTCTGACATGGCCGCTACCTTATCACTTAATGGATATTCTTGGAAATATCCTTAATCGCAGCATCAACCAGTTTTTCGTTGGACTTCTTATCCAACTGGTCGGCGATGATCTCGGTAGTGGCGGCAATGGCCAGTGATGATGCGTATTCGAGAATCTCTTCACGCGCATTCTGTTTCATGCGGTCGACACGTTCTTCAAGTTGCTTTTCACGGCGGGCGATAACTTCGTCGAGTTCTTTCTCGGCCGCTTTTTGCATTTCCTTGGCTTGTGCCTTGGCATTTTCGAGGATGGCATCGGCGTCTTTAACAGCATCTTTGTGCTTACGCTGATACTGGGCCAGCATTTCCTGAGCTTCTACGCGCAGGTTTTCAGCATTGGCCAACTCGTCACGAATTTCTTCAATACGCTTGTCGAGCATACCGAACAATAAAGGCACGCCGTATTTGTAAACAATGAACGCAAAAAAGGCGAATGAGATTGCATACCAGACATTCGTATCGAGAAGCAGTTCTGTCATTTTAAGCAGCCTTCTTATTCATGTTTTTGACCAGAGTTTTGGCTTGGTCAATGTCCGGAGAAATACCGACAATTTTCTCGGCGGCGATGCTTGCGACTTCTGCGGCAATGCTTTGCATGTCACCCATGGCATCGTCTTTGGCTTTTGCGACTTCTGCTTCTGTGTCTTGCGTCAACGTGTGGGAACGCTCACGGAAGTCAGCCATTTTCTTCTCGGTTTTATCTTTGATTTTATCTTCTGTCTTTTTGAAGATGTCCGAAGCATCGGCCCGTGCCTTGCTCAAGATCTCTTCATAAGCAGCCTGAACACCGTCTGCTTCTTCTTTCAGCTTCGTCGCCGTATCCAGATCGCCATCGACCTGATTATGACGGTTTTCAATTGTCGCTGAAATTTCCGGCAGGGTTTTCTTTGAGTAAATGAAATACAGGATGATAAAAGCAATGAAGAGCCAGAATATCTGACTAGGATAAGTCGAAAAGTCCAACTGTGGCAGACCTTCGATTTTCTCTTCATAGTGACCACCGGCATGATCATCATGACCATACTCTGCGACATCAACATTCACAGGCTTGCCGGGAACAATGTCAGCGGCAACGGCAGCAGAGCTGTAAAGAGCGGTGGCTGCAAAAGCTGCCGCTCTCAAGCTTTGTTTTGTATATGCATTATGCAGGTGCATGCGCTTCTTACTCAAAGTATTGCTTGATCGGCTTAACCGAACAGCATAGCTGCGCCAAGACCGATAGGAATAATACCCAAGGCTTCGATAAAGGCGAGGATCAGGAAGAAGTTCTTGTCCATCAGCTCTTTGGCTTGCGGGTTACGGGCAACACCTTCGGCGTAGGCTTTAAAGTAAAGACCAAGACCGATAGCAGCACCGAACGCAGGCAACATAGCCAAAGCACCGGCAATCAATTTTGCAGCTTCTAATTCCATTTTATTTTCCTTCTTTTAGTTTTCCGTTCAGTTAACAACAATTATTGCTATTTCGTCAGGTGCGAACTTGATGACACAGTTAGTGGTGAAGTTCAACCGTATCTTTCAGGTAAACACATGACAAAATTGCAAATACATAAGCCTGGATGAGCGCTACCAGCAGCTCGAACATCATCATGATTGTACCGATGAATGCAGGACCAAATCCGACAAGGAAGCCCCAGGTCGCCATACCGGATGCAGCTACGGCAAAACCGGCGATAATTTTAAGCATAATGTGGCCGGCCATCATGTTGGCGAATAAACGCACAGACAGTGTAATGGGGCGCACGAAGAATGAGATCAGTTCGATGGGAATAATCAGCGGCAAAATCCACCATGGTGCGTCAGGCACGAACAGGCTGAAGAATTTGAAACCGTGATTGATAATACCGAAAGCGATAACAGCAAAAAATACAACCAAAGCCAAAGCACCGGTAACGGCCAAGTGGCTGGTGTATGTAAAGGAATAGGGCAGCAAGCCAAGAACATTGCCCATTAAGACGAACATGAAGACGGTAAAGATAAAGGGGAAATAGATACGGCCTTTGTTACCGATATTCTCCCGCACCATCTTGGCGTTAAATTCGTAAATCATTTCGGCAAACATCTGCATGCGGCTTGGAACGAGTTCGCGCTTGCGCATGGCAATGGACATAAAAAATGTAGAAGTCACGATGGCTATCAGCATCCAGAGTGCTGAATTTGTGAAGGATAGGTCCATGCCTGCCGCTTCAAAATCAATGTACTCTTCGATAACAAATTGTTTTACCGGGCTAGCCATTCAAAAATCCTGTGGTCTCTTTATCTCTCAGCTTTTCTTTTGCAAAGGTGATAGCGATTTTTGACGATAATGGCAATGCTAAATCTAAAAAAATTAATCTTTTTTAGACTCGTCACTGTTTTCCGCTGTTTTGCTGTCCTTATTCATCGCTCTTTGGGCTTTTATAGTGGCGCCGACAAAGCCGACGACGAGCAATATCATCATCGCCCAAGGCGTAGTGTCGAAATATTGGTCGATGGCAAAACCGAGAATTCCCGCACCGATAACAGAGCCAAGGAATTCATAGCCGCTATTCATGGTTTATGCAGCCTCTTCGATGAACTCAAAGCTTTGCTGCAAGTCTACGCTGACAAGCTGTGAGACGCCTTTTTCGGCCATTGTAACGCCGTAAAGGCGGTCCATACGGGCCATGGTCAGGCGGTGGTGGGTGATAACCAGAAAACGTGTTTCGCCGCGCTCTGCAATCTCTTCAAGCAAGTCGCATACACGGTCTACGTTCGCATCATCAAGCGGCGCATCAATCTCGTCCAATACACATATAGGTGACGGATTGGTCAGGAACATCGCGAAAATAAGGGCAATGGACGCCATTGTTTGCTCGCCACCGGACAGCAATGAAAGCGATTGCAATGTTTTACCGGGTGGCTGGGCGAAAATCTCGAGGCCGGAGTTCAGCGGGTCATCCGATTCGATCAGGGCCAAATGGGCTTTACCACCGCCAAACAAGCGCACAAACAGGTTCTGGAAGTGCGCGTTGACGTGGTCAAACGCAACAAGAAGACGCTCACGGGCTTCGTTATTGATCTTCTGGATACCTGTGCGGAGTTCGTCGATCGCCTGAACGAGGTCGTTACGTTCGTGCAGCATGCCGCCGACTTCTTTTTCCAGCTCTAACGCTTCTTCTTCAGCGCGCAAGTTTACGGCACCGATGCCGTCGCGCTCACGTACAAGCTTCTCTTTTTTACCTTTAAGTGATTCGAGATCGCCGAAATCTTTATCCATATCGATAGCGGAATGCTCGGGCAGGGCTTCCGGCGCCATCTGGAATTGTTCTTCTATAGATTCGCGCAAAGCTTCTTGTTGCTCAATAAGGGAGGAGAGCAAGGCTTGTGATCCTGCGCGGCTTTCGCGGGCTTCGCCTAGTACACGCTCTGCATCTTTCAGGGCGCGTCCGGTTTCTGTGACTTCGTTTTCAACTTCGGCCAGCTTGTCAGCGGCTGCGGAACGTTGTTCTTCCAACTCGGAGATCGCCGAAAGACGGTTTGCCTTATCATCCGCGAAATCATCAGGGCGGGCTTTAAGCGTTGCATGCTTTTCCGTCAGCGTCTCAATTCGCTCTTCCAACTCCTTGATACGTTCCTTGGCACGAATACAGCGGTTCTGTAGATTGATGCGCTCATCCCCAATGGCCTGCATGCGGGCGTTACGGGTGTTTTGCTGCTGAACGTATAAATCATACGCGCGAACGGCTTCTGTGTGGGCTTTACGGGCATCAAGCAGGGTGGAACGGACTTCTTCGAGCTGCTCTTCCTTGTCTTGGTCGGCCACGTCTTCATAGGCCTGAAGGTCGGTCTTGTCCTGTTTCAGGGACTTTTCAACCTCTTCACGGTCCTGCGCTGTCAGCGTAATAAGGTTTTCCAAGCGGGTGATCTCACTTGAGATACGGGCCTGTTCATCGCGAATGTCTGACCATTGCTTGCGGGAATCGCTGAGATCGCTTTCCGCAGTCTTACGCTCTGCGTTAAGTGATTCCAGTGTTTCTTCCAGTTCGGACTGCTTGGACAGTTGTTTTTCAAGTGCATCTCGTGCGGCCTGTGCGACCTTTTCGATCTTCGGTAATTGCGCCTTAAGGGCCGCAAGCTTGTTCTGCTGTTCGAGTTGTTGGGCATGACGATCGGGGGCATCTGCCTTTACGCAGTAACCGTCCCAGCGCCAGTATGTACCGTTTTTGGAAACGAGGGCCTGACCTGGTCCCAGATCTTCCCATAGCTTGAACCCGTCTTCGTCATTTTCAACAAGACCGATCTGGCTCAATGCGGCTTGTAATGCTTTCGGGGCTTTAATATGTGGGCTGATCGGCTCTATGCTGGCAGGCAAAGCAGGGAAGTCGGTATTTTTGGACTTGGTTAGCCATGTCGTCTGCGCCGTTTCTTCCAAAGACGCCATCAGGGAATCGCCCAAAGCACGGGACAGGGCCTTTTCAAAGCCGGAATCGGCCTTTACTTCATGGAGTACGGGCGCTGAAGTTTCCTCATTATCTGCTTTAAGAATTTCTTCTAAAATACTGATTTCAGTCTCAAATTCAGATTCACGCTTTTCCGCTTCCTGTTTGGCTGTGCGGGCGGCTTCAATGCTCTCGCTTTGCCCTTTAAGGTCGTTACGAGTGGCTTCAATACGCTCAACCATCGTTTTGATACGGGTTTCGAGGTCAGCGATTGTCTGTTCCAGGGCTGCGTTTTCAGGGTTTTCCTTGTCTTTGGTTGCTTCCAAATCTGTTTTGGCAATGCTTTCGCGGTCAACCAGGGTATTCAGGCGGGATGTATTAGTGGCAATACGTTGCTCCAAGGCATCTTTGCGCGCTTTGGCTTCGGCTGCCCCTTGCATTAACGCATTGTACTGCGCTTCCAGAGTGTCGACCTGTTCCTCGAGCTTCGTGCGGGCCTCATCCTTGGCTTCCAGTTTGCCGTCTTCGGCCTTTTGCTCTTCGGCAATAACCTTATGTTCTTGCTCAAGTTTTTCGAGCAATTCGGAGCTTTCCGTCAGTGTCTTTTGCTCATGCTCGAAATCATGCTTGGCTTGTTCCAACTGCTCTGCCGTTTCACTCAGGATTTGACCCAGACGGGCGCTTTCATCCTCAATACGTTGCAGTTCGATCTTTTGCTTTTGCAGGGCAGCGGCCAGTTCGGCCTCTTTCTGGCGCAGAGCGGGCAGGTCCTGTGCCTGTGTCGTCTGTGTTTTCGTCAAAGCCGTCACAACGCTCAAACGTTCGGCGACCTGACTCTCGAATTCCTCGAACTTGGCTTTTGTGCCTGACATGCGTTCGTTCAATGTTTGCCATTCAACATACGCGATCAGAATTTCCATCTGTCGGATTTGCGTGCTGACATTTCTGTATCTTGTCGCTTGCTTGGCCTGACGTTTAAGGGCGTTCAAGCGGCCTTCCATACTGCCGAGCAGGTCTTCAATGCGGGCGAGGTTGGTGTCGGCCGCGCGCAAACGAAGTTCGGCTTCATGGCGGCGGACAAACAAACCGGAGATACCGGCGGATTCTTCCAGAACCAGACGGCGTTCCAAAGGTTTGGAGTTGATGATTTGTGTAATACGGCCCTGTGACACCATCGCGGGGGAGTTTGCACCCGTGACCGTATCGGCAAACAACATCTGCACGTCACGTGCGCGAACATTCTTGCCGTTGATTTTGTAATTAGAGCCGTGATCGCGTTCGATACGACGGGTGACTTCCAACTCATCGCTGCTGTTATAAGCGGCAGGAGCGGAACGTGTACTGTTGTCGAGAAGAAGGGAAACATCGGCGATGTTCCGTTTTGGGCGTTTGGCTGTGCCGTTGAAGATCACATCTTCCATACCGCCGCCGCGCATGCGCTTTGCTGAGTTCTCGCCCATAACCCAGCGCAGGGCTTCTACAAGGTTGGATTTACCGCATCCGTTTGGTCCGACTACGCCGTTCAACCCCGGACCGATTTCAAGTTCGGTCCGGTCTACGAACGATTTAAAGCCATTTATACGCAGTCTTTGGAATTGGATCATTGGGCCCCTTCATCCTCAGCCGGAGCAGCGCCCGCATCGGGAACACTGCTGCCTTCCTCAATATTCTTGAGGGCGGCTTCCAGGGCCTCCTCGAATTGAGGGAATTGGAACGCGCCGCCAATCACTTCCTGATTGTTGATCACGAAGCTTGGTGTCGAGTTGATGTTGTACTGCTGTTGTACAGCGCGGATTTTGTTCAGGAGTGTTTCCTGCAATTCCTTGTTCTGCACGCACGCCGCGAAGGTTGCTTTATCCAGTCCGAAATCGGCGGCATAGCCTTCTAGAATGCTGAGGTAATTCGGTTGTGTGGCCCAGTCGTCCTGACGGCTGAACAGCATGTCCACGAAATCAAAGTAACGGTCTTCGTCAACGCAACGCGCTGCCAGAGAGGCGTGCAGCGCCGGAGCATTCAACGGAAAGTCGGAGAACACAAGGTACGCTTCGCCTGTATCAATCAGGTTTTCTTTCAACGCCGGATATGTGTCGCGGTGGAAATGCGCGCAATGTGGGCATGAGAAAGAGCTGTGCTCTGTAATCTTGATCGGTGCGCTCGGGTCGCCCAGAATGCGCTCTTTCTTGGCGTTAGCCATATCGAAAGGAAGTGTAACGTCGGACGCAGCTGTTTCTTCTGTCGCCGTATCTTCACCCATCGCTTCTTCATCAACATCCGAAGCCATCTCTTCGCCGTCTTCACCACCGACAGCTTCTTCACCATCCATAGCGTTATAGGCTTTTTCAACCTCGCTGACATCAATATCGATTTCAGGTTGCTTGAGCGGTCCAAGGGACAGGAAATACCCGACGCCGAGAATGACGAAAAGAATCGTCAGTACAATAAATAGGTTTTTGTCGGTAAGCAGGCCTTTTTGTTCGGACATCACGTGTTCCTTCGGACTATGGTTTCAGGGTTGTAAGTATCTTTTATTGAAAATACGGATGGGCGTCAATGTCAATGTTTCTGCGGACTTTGATGGGGTTTATCCACATTGATTATGACTTTTGAGGCTTAAAGTCGGGAAAGCTCCAAATGGATGCGGTCAGCATTCTGAACCGTGTTACCCATAGGCATAACGATCACCTTTGCCGTTTCGATACCTTTCGATTCCAGAAACTCCTGAACGGCCAAAGCACGCTTTAAGGATGTGCGGCGTGATGCGCTTTGCTGTTTGTCAGGACTGGCGGCATGGGAAAGGATAAACACACGCATACCACTTGTTTCCTGAAGCGGTGCGAAAATTTGTTCGAGGATGTCAGACTTTTGTAAATCTTCCAGCGTGGTTTGCTCCGGCTCGAAATTGAGTTCAAGTCTGGATGCGTTGTTTGAAGCAGTCTGGGGCAGACCTTCACTCGATGATGGTTTGCGTGGTGGTGGAGGTGCGCCTGCTTTGGTATCGAGCTGACTCAAGACGTCCTGAGCATGTTTAATAACCACATCGCTATTCTCGATAATGGTTTCGGCTTCAACTGCTGCTGGTGGAGCCTTTGTCTTGTAAGTGGGAGAGCCTAAGCCTTTTGATGCATCATAACCGTCCATGCCCTGTGCGAATGCAAGGGTAGGGAGAATGATAGCCGTCAAAAAAGCGAGAACACGCATAAGATTATTTATACGCCTATGCGGCGGCTTTTGAAGCGTCTTTCAGAATTTTTTTCATGTCGTTGAACAGATGCTCGTTCGCAACCAGAATATTACCGGTATCCAAAGGAGAGGTCTTATGGCTGTCAGGGTCGCAAATGAAGCCACCGGCTTCTTTAACGATTATGTATCCGGCAGCAATGTCCCAGATTTTCAAATCGCGTTCCCAGAACGCTTCGTAACGGCCTGCGGCGACATAGGCCATGTCCAGCGCAGCGGCCCCGAAGCGGCGAACACCCGGGCAATGCTTAAGCACGGCTGCATACTCGTTGATGAACTGCTCCTGTGTTTCAACAGCGCGGCGCGGCGCACCTGCTGCGACAGTGGATTGCATCAAATCGCGGCGGCCGGATACGCGCAGACGTTTGCGGCGGGCAAAGAACGCACCGTTTCCTTTTTCAGCCGTGAACATCTCGTCTTTGATCGGGTCATAGATAAGACCATGCGTAATCTCGCCCTTGCTTTCCAAGGCAATCGAAATGCACCAATGCGGCAAGCCGTGAAGGAAGTTGGATGTGCCGTCGAGCGGGTCGACAATCCAACGGAAATCAGGATTCGAGCCTTCGGTTTTTCCGCTTTCTTCCATGAGGAAGCTGTAGGAGGGCTGACCTTTTTGCAACTCTTCTTTGATAAGCTCTTCTGCGCGGCGATCGGCAGCACTGACGAAATCGCCCGGACCTTTTTGGGAAACCTGAAGCTGTTCAACTTCACCGAAATCACGTACCAATGAGCGCGCAGCTTTTTCCGCCGCACGGGTCATGATGGTCATTATTGGGGATGTAGTGGCCATTAATCCTTCGCCCGTTCGACGTAAGAGCCGTCCTCGGTTTTGATCACAACGCGTGTACCGGATTCAATATGCGGCGGCACCATGATGCGTTCGCCATTTGCCAATACAGCAGGTTTGTAGGATGTGGTTGCGGTTTGCCCTTTAACCACAGGGTCGGCTTCGACAATCTCGACTGTCACGGTGTCGGGAAGGCGAACACCCAAAGGCTCTCCTTCATATGTCTCGACTTCAACGATCATGTTCTCAACCAGATAGGCTACAGGTGGACCGATGATGTCTTTTTGTAGCGTGATCTGTTCGAATGTTTCTTGGTGCATGAATACGAGGCCGTCACCATCTTCATAAAGATACTGGTAGTCATCTTGTTCCAGACGAACACGCTCGACTGTTTCCTGCGTACGGAAACGCACGTTGTCTTTGTTGCCGGTGCGTAAGTCACGCATTTCAACCTGCGCTACGGACGCGCCTTTACCGGGTTGTTGGATATCGTTTTTAACGACGACCCAGAGCTTGTCGTTATATTCGATGACATTCCCTGAGCGTAGTGTGATGGCATTAACCTTCATGGTCTCTCGCTTGTTATAATGTGTTCGCCGAATTGTTTCAGGCGGTCTCTCATATACTCGTCCTCAACGGACAATACCATATCGGATAAAGTCTTTTTTTGGTCTGACGTCAAGGGGGCTTTACGTTTTTTGATCGGTTTTATCGGCGCATTTGAAGGAATAGCCACAAAGCGAATGGCGGATATCCATTGTTCGCCGAAAAGCTGGTTGATCCGCTCCAGAATAAGATCCTTTTGGTAATGCATGGCGGTTGCATCCGCACTGCTCGTCGCGATTTCCAAAGTTGCCAATGGTTTGGGCTGGTTCTTTTGTTTGCGGTAGTGGATTTTGACGGGCTGAGCTTTATCCGCAAGTTTCGGGCCGACAATGTCACTCCAATTGTTCACAATACGTCCGATCGCAATATATTTGCGTTCGAAGCTTTTCCCTGCAATTTTGGCGGTGGCATCGGATAAACGGCGCATTGTGCTTTACTCAATTTTTTAAAGACGAAAGAATGACAGTTACGCAGGTTTCGAACAAGGTTTCCGAAAAAGACATCGAAGAATATCGTGGACAACTGCTTGACTGGTACGATCAGCATGAACGTCACGTGCCTTGGCGCATTCCCGCAGGTGAAACCTCTGACCCGTACCGTGTCTGGCTGTCTGAAATTATGTGCCAGCAAACAACGGTTCAGGCCGTTATTCCGTACTATACAAAATTTCTGGAGATTTGGCCAAAGGTTGAAGACCTGGCGAGCGCCAAACAGGAAGAAGTCATGGCGCAATGGGCGGGACTTGGCTATTACGCCCGTGCCCGCAATCTGCATAAATGCGCACAGGTCGTGGCCAACGATTTGAACGGTGAATTTCCCGATACGCAGGAAGCTTTGAAAGAACTGCCCGGAATAGGGGATTACACCAGCGCCGCGATAGCCGCGATTGCGTATGGCCGCGAAACCGTCGTTGTAGATGGTAATGTGGAGCGGGTCATCGCCCGTTTTTATGCAGTCGAAGAAGCATTACCAAAAGCCAAGAGCACGTTAAAAACACTCGCAGCCGAATTCTACGAAGGATTGGGCAATGAGTGCGGACATCTGGCGCAGGCATTCATGGATTTGGGGGCGAATGTCTGTATCCCTAAAGCTCCACGCTGCATGCTGTGCCCGATTGCGGACGGGTGCACGGCCCGCAAGAGAGGGCAGCAAACGGATTTCCCTGTCAAAGCTGCTAAAAAAGCACGGCCACAGCGTTTCGGCAAAGTCTACTTTATAGACAATGACAATAACGAAATGCTGTTTCACCGCAGAGAGGAAAAAGGCCTACTGGGCGGTATGGTGGGGCTGCCGACAACGGAATGGGGTGCAAAAGATACGTTAAACACGCCGAATGCGATAAAATCCGTCAAATCACTGAAATTAAATGTTTATCACGTATTCACGCATTTCGATCTCGAGCTGGAGTTATGCAAGGGCACGCTAACCGAAGCTGAGCCGCCCGAAGGGTATTTCTGGGCTGATCCGTATAATGAATTAGAGAACCTGCCCACAGCATTTAAAAAGGCACTGAAGTCTTATCTGAACGCCTGAGCTGTGTTTGATAAGTTGAATGATAAAGGCAGGCCAAGTATACTAAAGAAGTGTCTTAGTTTCACTCGAGCGGTATTTTTATGAGAAAAATTATTGGAATATGTATGTGTGCGGTGATGCTCTTGCTTACGAGCACTGTATCTGCAGACACAAAAAAGAACGTTATCTATGAACGTCCTAACATCCGCACACTGTCCCAGCTTTATTGGCGTATGCTGAAACTTGATCCTGCCGACGACGAAGCCGTCGACAACTTTATGATGATCAATGAATGCGACTTGTACCGCGATTACTATCAAAACGAATTTGAATGGCTTGGCATTCGTGACGCCGCCCGAACCTTCCTGCTGGAAAACCGTAAAGACTTCCCGATCCATTTTGAATTTGTCCAACCATTACGTTTTGCCGAATATGATCTGGAGACGAGTGAGTTTGATGTATGGGAGCCATACAAGATCAACAGCGTGCGTCGTTTTGAGGTTCTGGCCGAAGACCTGTTTAAGGATGTTTGTGATAAAAAATCCAAAGTGATCATTCCTAACTATCCAAAAGGCTTACTGGTTGAATTGAACAGACCGTTCACTCTGGACAGTATTTCTGTCGATCCTGAAAAAGCCCGTGAATATATCGAGGAACGAATTGAAGCTGCAAAAGTCACAAGCTCGAATGTGAACAGCAAGAAGGATTTGTATGAAACACGTTCAGCCTATCTTGTAATGCGTTTCAGGGTCTTCTCCTACAAGGAAGAAGAGCGGGTTCGTAACTTCGGGCAAATGGCCAAGGTTCTGGCTGTATTGGAAAGCTATTCGATTTACGGTGACCGCGATCATCAAAACGTTCTGTTTGCAGAAGACTTCACACGTAAGAAAGAGCGCTCTGCATTGGAAGTTGAGCTTAAGCGTAAATATCAGGAACGCTTGAAGCAGAAGATGCAGGAAAAGCAGAACGCCAGCGAAGCTGCGCAGGCTGAAGAATCCGGTAATTAATTAATCACTGACATTTGTGTTTATTTCTGATCGCACGCGCTCGCGCAATGCGTCGATCGGCTTCATGTCACGTCCGTCCTCATAATGCCAGAACGTCCAACCGTTACATGACGGCGCATCCTGTACCGCGGCCCCCACCTTGTGAATTGAACCCTTTAAATCTTCAATGCGGTTCATCGCGATGATGGTACCGTCACTATGAATTTTGGCAGAGTGACGCTTTTTAGCGTCCGTTAGGATCACGCCCGGCTTCAACAGTCCGCGCTCGATCAAGGTACCGAATGGAATGCGGGGCTTTTCACGCTTTGCCTGGATGTTCAGTACATTATCATTCATTGGCTCAACAGCAGCGATACGCTTTGTTGCATGCTCAATGTAAGTATCTTCCATCTCTATACCGATGAAGTTTCTGCCTGTGGCTTTGGCAACGGCGCCGGTCGTCCCTGTACCGAAAAACGGGTCGAGAACGGTATCACCCGGCTTTGTTGATGACATGATAACGCGGTATAGAAGGGATTCAGGCTTCTGCGTCGGGTGGGCTTTCTTGCCTTCATCGTCCTTCAAACGCTCCTTGCCCGTACATAATGGCAAATACCAGTCGCTGCGCATCTGAAGGTCTTCGTTCAGGTTCTTCATGCTTTCATAGTTGAACGTGTATTTGCTGTCTTTGGACTTGGCGGCCCAGATCATTGTTTCATGCGCATTGGTAAAGCGACGGCCGCGAAAGTTCGGCATAGGGTTGGATTTGCGCCAGATAACATCATTCAAAATCCAGAAGCCAAGGTCCTGTAGAATGTACCCAAGACGGAAAATATTGTGATAGCTGCCGATCACCCAGATTGAACCATCCGGCTTCAAAGCGGCATGCGCGGCACTCAGCCACTCACGTGTAAACTCGTCATAGACTTTCAGGGATTCAAACTGATCCCAGTCATTATCGACGGCATCGACTTTGGAGTTATTGGGGCGGTGCAGGTCACCGCCAAGCTGAAGGTTATAGGGAGGGTCGGCAAAAATACAATCAACGCTTTCGGCGGGCAGGGCCTGAATGTGATCTACGCAGTTACCTTTTAGAATTTGATTTTGAAACAACTCAATCGTGTTACCCACATTTTTAGGGGTGCGTTTTGCCCGCGCCATAGTCTTCCTCGCCCAAGTAATTATTCGCTTATGTTGAGGCGTTACAGTGAGTCAAAACCGATTCGCCGTCAAGAATAAAAATGGATTCAATGAACGGAATCAGGACTCTAGTGATGACTCTTAAACGATTCTATGCGGCTGTGACTCTGGCTTTCGGACTCGTCGCTCCATGCTCTAAAAAATTTCTGACAGGGGCGAATGTACGTCTGTGGTGAATGGTAATGCCGTGTGCGTCGATGGCATCCCGATGCTGTTGAGACGGGTAGCCGACGTTGGTATTCCACCCGTAGTGGGGATGTTCTGCATGTAAGTTATGCATGATTTTATCACGTGTCACCTTGGCGATGATCGAAGCTGCCGCAATCGATACGGATTTACTGTCACCTTTAACGACGGCCTGCGCAGAGCAGGGCATATCTTTGGGCACATGCTTGCCGTCAACAAGCGCAGCAGCCGGTGCTTCGACCTGATATAGGGCATCGCGCATAGCTTTTAAGGATGCCTGAAAGATATTGATCTTGTCGATTTCCTGCGGGGAAATTTCAACAACGCTCCAACGGCAGTGAGCCGTGATTTCAGCATACAAGCTCGCCAGCATCTTTTTACCCAGAGCTTTGCTGTCACGGATATGCGGTATGAAATCCATCACACGTACAGGCTCGGGAATAATCACACAGGCCGCGACAACCGGCCCGGCGAGAGGGCCGCGGCCAACTTCATCCAGCCCGCAAACGGGACCGTCATGATTATCTTCCAGTTCGAAGCTAGGCTTTAAGGCTTTTGCTGGCGATTTCGTAGACATCGGGTGAAAGGTCCTTGGTCGATACGATCTTTTCCAGACAGGCTTTCATTTTTTCCTGTCTGTCGGGGGTATACCGTTTCCATTCGCGCATGGGCGTAAGCAAACGGGCCGCGATTTGTGGGTTGATACTGTTCAGCTCCAGAATGGCATCGGTTAGGAACGTATACCCTGATCCATCCACAGCGTGGAAAGCGACAGGGTTACGCATAGCAAAGGCTGCATATAAGGAACGAACACGATTAGGGTTTTTAATATTAAAATCAGGGTGTTCCCTAAGGTCTTTAAGGTTTTGGATTATATCATTCCGAACCGCTGCGGCTTGTAATGCAAAGAACTTATCCACAACCAGTGGATAACTCTTAAAGCGATTATAGAAGTCGTCAAAACACTCTTCACGCTGTTCATGTTTACTGGGCGCAAGAGTGTCCAAAGCCGCGATGCGGTCGGTCATGTTGTTGGCGTTAAAATATTGCTCACGGGCACGTTTGGCACATCCGGTACCGTACGTAGACGTTAAAACACCTAACGCGACATTTTTCAACGCTCTCCGGCCCGTCGCCTCGATATCAATGTCGAATGAGTCGGGCTCCTGATTGGCGTTATAGATTTCCTCCAAAGCAGACTTATGCGTACGCTTCAACGCGGCCAACACTGCCTGACGGGCTTTGTATATAGCCTCGGGATTCGCATGCGTGCGGGTCTGGATCAGTGTGGAAATGTCGGGCAGGGACATAGTGCGTGCCAGCAGCGCTTTATCCTCACCACTCAGCCCGTCTTTCACGGCATCGTCATATATCTTGCCGTAGCCGTTGAGGTAATGTGTTGAAACCTCAAGCTTCTCGCCTTTTTCCGCTTTGTCGGTCAGCTGCCCGATAATCTTGCGGTCCAGATACTGATTGGCTTCCCAGCGGTTAAAGCCGTCATAGACTTCATTCTGGGCAAGGAACACATATTCGTCATCGGTAAGACTGGTGCTCAAATTAACGGGAGCGGAAAAACTGCGCAGGATTGAGGGCACGGGCTCTTCCGCTACATCTTCGATTACGAATTCCTGCTCGGCCTCTGTTAAATCAAAGACTTGCGTGCCAGTGAGGTCTTTTTTGCTCTTAATGCCAATCAAACCGAGAGAAACCGGAATATGCATCGGCTTTTTATTACTTTGGTTAGGGGTATCGGGGATTTTTTGCCCCAATTTCATGGTGTACGTGTTCGTTTTGGCACTATAGCGCGCGCTAAAACTGATTTCGGGCGTGCCGGCTTGCTTATACCAGAGTTTGAACTGTGAAAGGTCGATACCGCTTGCTTCTTCCATACATTTTACGAAGTCGTCACATGTCGCGGCATCGCCGTCATGACGGCTGAAATACAGGTCGGTCCCTTTGCGGTAATTTTCAGGGCCCAGAATGGTGCGCATCATGCGGATAACCTCGGCACCTTTCTCATAGACCGTCATAGTATAGAAGTTATTGATCTCGATGTATTGATCGGGACGAATAGGGTGCGCCAACGGCCCCGCATCCTCGGGGAACTGGAAACGCCGCAAATGCGTGACATCATCGATGCGCTGTACATCACGCGAATTCAGATCGGCGGAAAACTCCTGATCCCTGAAAACGGTCAGGCCTTCTTTCAACGAAAGCTGGAACCAGTCACGGCACGTTACGCGGTTACCGCTCCAGTTGTGGAAATACTCATGCGCGATGACGCTCTCTACGCGTCCGAAGTCGCTGTCGGTCGCGGTATCCTGATGGGCAAGCACGAGCGCGGTGTTAAAGATATTCAGCGATGTGTTTTCCATCGCGCCCATGTTGAAGTCACTCACGGCCACGATGTTGAAGATATCCAGTTCGTATTCAAGACCATACGTATCCTCATCCCATTTCATCGCATTCTGGAGAGAACGCATAGCATGATCACATTGCTCTTCATCGCCCGGTCGGACATAGATGTAGAGATCGACCTTACGGCCTGACTTGGTCGTAAATGTATCGTGGATATGGTTCAGTTCACCCGCAACAAGCGCAAAAAGATAGCAGGGCTTGGGATAGGGGTCGTGCCATTTTACAAAGTGCCGCCCGTTTCCGGCATCGCCATCATCTACCTTATTACCGTTGGAAAGCAGCACAGGCAGGGATTTATCAGCCTCCACACGTACTGTGAAAACGGTCAGAACATCGGGACGGTCTGGGTAATATGTTATGCGGCGAAAGCCTTCGGCCTCACATTGAGTGCAGTAAGTATCACCTGACTTATAAAGTCCTTCCAGTCGTGTGTTTTCTTCCGGAACAATCTTGGTCTGGATTTGCAGTGTGAATTTATCGGCCGCGCACGGAATGCGTAAGGATTCATCACTCTGTTCATAATCATTGATAGCTTGCCCGCCGATTTTAACGGACAAAAGCTCCATATCTTCACCATTCAGGAAGATTTCCTTCGCCCGCTTGTCTACACGCTCGACTTCGCTTGTGGCGGTAACAATCGTGTGACCGTCCCGAATGTCGAAATTCAGCTCTAACGCTTCAATTTTGAACGGGTAAGGGGTGTAATCTTTAAGGTAAATCGTTTTTGGGGTATCTGTTCGCATAGACGAATGATACGCATGAGTCGCTTAAGCCTGCAAGACCATATCATTGCGGTGAATAAGCTCGCTTCTACCCATAAAGCCCATGACTTCTGCAATCTGCTCGCTGTTTTTACCGATGACGTGATCTGCGTCATTTTTATTAAATGCGGTAATACCCATGCCCAGCTTATGCCCGGACTCCGTACATATCTCGAGGATATCCCCGCGCTCAAAGCGGCCTTCGATCTTCTTCACACCCACGGGAAGGAGGCTTCCGCCTTTTTTAAGGGCCTGTATCGCCCCGTCATCGATGAAAACTTTACCTTTGGGGCGCATATGAGCGCCGATCCAGCGTTTTTTGGCGTTATGTGTGGTGTGATCACCAACGAAGAGGGTGGATCTGATGTTTTCATCATTAACCAGCTGATCGAGAATATGATTGCCCCGCCCATTGGAAATAATCAGGTCAATACCGCTCGTTGTGGCATTCTGTGCCGCTTCCAGTTTGCTTTTCATGCCGCCTGTGCTCATACCCGGAATGGCTTCACCGGCCATATCGATATGATCTTGCGTGATATCTTCTACGACGGGGATGTGCTCGGCACTGTCGTCTTTATCAGGGTTGGCGGTGTACAGCCCGTCAGTCGTGGACAGTAAAACAACAACATCCGCCTCGATCATCTGCGCCACACGGGCGGCGAGGCGGTCATTATCACCGAAACGGATCTCACCCGTGGAAATTGTGTCATTCTCGTTGATGATCGGAATAACACCATTTTCAATCAGTTCATTCATGGTCGCCCGCGCATTCAGGTGCATACGGCGGTTTTCCGTTTCCGACATTGTCAGCAACACTTGCGCAATCTTGATATTGTGCGGGGTAAAGGCGTTGAAAAAGCCGTTAAACACATGAAACTGGCCAATCGCAGAAGACGCTTGTTTCTTTTGCAGGGCAATCGCCATAGGAGGTTTGTCGAGAGGAATGCCTAGAGATGTGCGCCCCAAAGCCACCGCGCCTGAGGAAACAATCACGATGTTCTTTCCGGCCTCTCGTAAGGCTTTCACGTCTTCGGCAAGGGCATCCAGCCATTCCTGACGCACGTGATCGCCCGATTTATCGACAATAAGCGCCGTACCGATCTTGATAATGATGGTTTTGGCGTCTTTAAGGCATTTTTGCGTGGTAATCGAGGTTGTCATGGGGCGAAAACCTCATCCTCGTCATCTTGCGGGGCGTTTTTGTGCTCCGTAATGGCTTTGCCCAACGCGTACAGGACAGCATCAACACCTTCGCCCGATACAGCAGATATTTTATACACATCGCTATCCACAACCTTGCGTAAGGCTTTTGCTTGCTCTTCCGCCAGCTCTTCACCCAAAGCATCGACCTTGTTTAAAGCGACGATTTCCTGTTTTTGATCAAGCTTGTATCCGTATTCCTTCAACTCATTTCTGATCGTGGTGTACGCCTCTGCGACATCGTCTTGCGTGCAATCAATAAGATGCAGAATTACGGACGTGCGTTCGACATGACCGAGAAAACGGTGCCCGAGACCTTGTCCTTCATGTGCGCCTTCAATCAATCCCGGAATATCGGCAATGACATAGTCATACTGACCTTTGCGAACTACACCAAGGTTGGGGTGCAGGGTCGTAAAGGGGTAGTCCGCAATTTTGGGCTTAGCGTTGCTGCATGCGGCAAGGAAGGTGGATTTACCTGCATTCGGCAACCCCACAAGCCCCACATCCGCAATCAGCTTCAGGCGCAGCCATACCGCCATTTCCTGACCTTCCCAGCCGGGTGTGGATTTACGAGGGGCCTGGTTCGTCGAGCTTTTGTAATGCGCATTCCCGAAGCCACCGTCACCGCCTTTAAGGAAGGTGATGCGTTCACCGGGCTGCGTTAGGTCAGCCAGAACAGTTGTTTTATCTTCGTCGATAATCTGTGTTCCGACCGGAACCTTGATAATGCAGTCATCTCCATGCGCGCCCGTGCGGTTTGCGCCTTTACCGTTTTCACCCGGTTTACCGCGAAAATGCTGCTGATAACGAAAATCGATCAGGGTATTGAGCGTATCAACGACTTCAAAGATAACATCGCCGCCTTTACCGCCATTACCACCGTCGGGACCGCCGAATTCGACGTATTTCTCGCGACGAAACGAAACACAGCCCGGTCCGCCGTGGCCGCTCTGCAGATAGATCTTTGCTTCGTCTAAGAATTTCATGGTGAATACTTACCCTGTTTTTCGGCATTAAAAAAGGGAAAGGCCAGCCTTTCCCTTAATCTTCAATGTATTTATCGCTTCGGGTTATTCGGCGGCTTGTGGAGCTTGTCCATCGTTAGCCGGAACAACATTCACGATAGCGCGGTCGCCTTGACCACGTGTGAACAGAACCTGTCCGTTGATCAATGAGTAGATTGTGTGATCTTTACCAAGGCCTACATTCTTACCCGGACGGTATTTTGTACCGCGTTGACGGATAATGATGTTGCCTGCCAGAACTTCCTGACCACCGGACTTTTTGACGCCTAAACGGCGGCCTTCTGAATCGCGTCCGTTCTTGGAACTACCACCTGCTTTTTTATGGGCCATCTGACTCTCCTATATCCTTATTATTGATTAAGCTGCTTTAATATCAGTAATTTGCAACACAGTCATATCTTGACGGTGACCTTTTTTACGGCGGTAGTTCTGACGACGTTTCTTCTTGAAGATCGTAACCTTCTCGCCACGTGTCTGTTCAACCACTTTAGCCTTAACGGAAGCGCCCTTAACAAGAGGCTCACCGATTTTGCCGTCAACGAACAATACTTCGTCTAGCTCTACGGTTTTACCGGCTTCTGTATCGAGTTTTTCAACTTCGATTTTGTCATCTTTTTGGACGCGGTATTGTTTTCCGCCTGTACGTACAATTGCAAACATCTTTCTCACCAAATCATCGTGGAACACAACGGTGCAGAACGCTTTTGTTCTCTAAAGTTGTGTTAATTAACTTTGAATTTGGGAAATATACACATAAGATCAGAGGTGTCAAGAAAATCTGCGCGCGTGAGTGAATAGAATTTACGGGGGATACATGCAAAAAGTGGATCAGAGCGATCACCACCTCATCACCGTCTATGGTGATTGTGAAGAGGGCGTACTCCAGAAGATTGTCAGCCGTTTTACGCCTGAAAAGGATACACGCGTGTTATGCCCGAATTCCGAGGAGTCACTCATACAGGCCGCACGCAATAGCAGCCTGATTATCGTATGCATTGATGAGGTTAATCATAAGAACAGCCGTTTAGCCCGTATTCTCAAAGATGATCGTATGGTTGTAGCGGAAATTATAGCCATTTTACGCAATGGCGGACCTGATGAATGCCTGAATCTGGTCTCAAAAGGGTTTTCCTTGTGTTTACAATTACAACAGGCGGAAACCCCGGAATTCGAGAAAATCATAAAGCACAGATTGCGCGATGGCGGAAAAAGACTGGGTAGTATGCTGATCGAAGAGGAATTCAGACAATTCAGCGAAGCGTTGTCCAATGCACCGATTTCAATCATCGTTTTTGATAGTGACAAGCGCATCGTATTCGTCAGCGAGCATTATTACCGCGCTTACCCGAAAAGCGCCCCACGCCTTATAAGGGGGCTCAGTGTTTATGAAACATTTGAGATGATGCGTGAAGAAGAGCGCCTGCTCTCCAATGATCCTGAAGAATTGGAAGAAATGAAGAGGTTTTGGTATTCCCTGTCGGGGGATATCGAGTTCACTCTCGAAAACCGCCAAACGTATCATTCACGCGCTGTTCCTCTCGCCAGTGGCAGAGGGACGATCGTGACCACTCACAATATTACACCTTACGTAGAGCGGGCTCAGGGACTTGAGCAAATCATCAAGCGACTGCAGGAAAAAGCCAACGTATCTTAGCGGAATAGCACGAGGCTCAAAGCGATTACGGCCATACCGATAACCATGCCGTATACGGTGTCATGCCCTGACGAATAACGCTTGGCCGTGGGCAGCAGTTCATCCATAGCCAGAAAGACCATCGCGCCGGCGATCACACCAAACACTGAACCAAAGACAAACGGCGTCAGGAATTGCGACAATATAAGATACCCGATCAAAGCCCCCACAGGCTCCGCCAGCCCTGAAAACAAACAGGCAATAAAGGTGATTTTTTTATCATTGGTCGCATAATAGACGGGTATGGCAATGGAAATACCTTCGGGCACGTTGTGAACACCAATCGCCACAGCCAGAGATGTCCCGACAACCGGATCTTCCAGTGTGGCAAAGAATGTCGCCATACCTTCGGGAAAGTTATGCGCCGTAATGGCGAAAGCGGCCAAAAACCCGAGACGGCCAAGCTTGCTCTTGTCTGTCTTGTCAGGAGAGGTCAGCTCGTTATGCGGGTTGGGTATTAATGTATCAATTAATACTAGGAGAAGGATACCGGCGAAAAAAGCCAGCGTTGCCGCTGTATAGGCTTCTTTATCAGGATAGATATCCGAAAAAGAGGTGTGTGCCTTCCAGAATATCTCCACAAGAGAGATGTAAACCATCGCACCGCCAGCAAAGGCTAAGCCGATCGCGAGAACACGCGGGTTTGAATCACGGCTTGTAAACACCGTTAAGGCGCCCAGAGTGGTCGCCATAGCCGCTGCCAGACAAACGAGCAAAGCGGTAATCACCGCCGGTGAAAATAACGCGTGTTCCATGAATACCTTTCTTAGGTCTAACGGATAGCTGTGGTTTGGCTATAAATCAAGCGGCGTTTAAGGCGGGGGGACATTGCCGCTGTAAAAGTATGTTCCGAGGCCGGAAAGGAACAAGGTTGCCCCATAAAGCGCGTGCTCTACAGAGACGAGAGCCAATGAACGGCTTTTGCTGTATGTCTGCGCGAAGATCAGGCCTGCAAAGATGCTCAAGACGGGGCTGACAGGATTTAAGTACAGTATATGGGCGTATGCGAACACGACACTACTCGCGATAATCTTGGCGCGCTCCGTCGGGAAGATTGAATGAAAGCGCTTGAAGAAAAACGTACAGAATATGAACTCCTGCGGAATCGCAGACAGAATAGGATACAGGATCAATATAAACGGAATGACCTGCGGCCGATTCAGGATAATGCTGAACATCTCGGCACGGTTGTAAAAATAGATAAAGATGACCATGGCGATACTGGCCAGTATCCAGCGCACCAAAATGGGCTTCATGTTTTCCCATGTAAGCTGGTCAAACCGCCACATATGATGCAGAAATTCCCGGTCCGAGAAATAAAACACCGCGAGGCAGTACACCGTCGCGGCCCACAGGAAATAGAACATGAAGAAGCCGTATTGCCCGAAAATGATGATACTCGGGAATACAATGCACAAAAGTAGGAATTCGAGGTGTCTTCGTCCAACCGCCATAAAAATATATTCGCACGCAATCCTTTAAAGGCAATGGCGAATGTGGATTTTATTCAATAAAATCAAGAAGTGCGTTAAAACCGCCCCGTACATGGTAATGTACCCATACTTATAGTAAGGTTTTCGCTGTCCTTAGGGGGAAAACATGATCACAGTAGAGCGCACTGAATATGCATTCGGAACATTTAATTGCTCCCCCGAAGAGTGGGAAGCCATTAAAACCATCGTGCGTTATTGCGCCAATAATTATCGTGCAACGGAGTTGCTCTATAGCATCCCGGGTCCCGAGGAACACAGACACGGCAAAGTCGAGAGTTTAAGTGAAATAATGGACTCTGTCTGGGGTGAACCGCCTATCGAAACAATGCCGAGGGAGCAAATTTTTCTTATTAAAAATTGTGTCACTGATCTTGATGGTAAAGATGTTTCTGACATAGATGAGAAGGTTATCGCGGGTCTGGCGGAACAATTTTACAACTTGGATGTATACGATATCTTTGATGATGACAATCTTACAGACGAGCAATGCGACGAATGGGCGAAAGAGGGCAGGCTTGAAAAGACGTCCTCTTGGGTTTGTAAGTTACATGACGGGCAAGTCGACAAGGCCGGACGACCGTATGTTGAGCACGTCCTTCGTGTTTATGAACATGTACGTGAAACCTTTCCTGAAGCGAGTGAGGACACTCTGCACGCGGCCTTGTTACATGATGTAATCGAGGATTGCGACATAACGGCGGATGATTTGCGCCAAAAGTATTACTCAGAAGAAACGATTGAAATCGTTGAAGCCGTGACAAAGAACCCTGATGACGGCTTAACATATGCGGAGCGTATAGAAAGTCTCGCGCAACGCGGCCCGTTGGGGGCTGTTAAGGTAAAGCTTTGTGACCTCATGGATAATAGCGATCCTGAACGCCTGAAAATATTACCTGAAGAAAAGGCTGCATCGCTGTCTAAAAGATACAGCCGTGCCATTGAAGTACTGAAAACGCGTTTGGGACAAACAGAATAATAAGTAGGAGAGTTGGATATGAAATACATCTTTGTACTGATCATATTGATCTGCATCAGCCTTACAGGTGCTGCCTATGCCGACAGGCCGCTAGACCCGAGCGACCCTGTCACGCAATACAACCTGGCCCGTGAATATGCTGATCCGAATAACGACAAGCATGACATGACAAAGGCTTT
>JAESRE010000036.1 GCA_016764775.1 Alphaproteobacteria bacterium | reverse complement strand
GCAGGGCGCGGGTTTTCATTTCAAAAAGACGGGCCGCTGGATATGCGGATGGGTCCCGACATCGGCGAGAGTGCTGCGGAACTGGTTGCGGGCCGCAGTGAAAAAGATCTGGCGGATATTATCTATCAGTATGGCGAGGAGCGGAAATCCCGCAGGATTGCGCGCAAAATTGTTGAGGTACGCAAAGAGGCGCCGATTGAAACGACAGCGCAATTGGCGGAAATTGTGCGTTCATGTTTGCCGAAAGGGAAGCCTGGCGATATCGATCCGGCAACCCGCACGTTTCAGGCAATCCGCATCGCGGTGAATGATGAGTTGGGCGAGTTGCGTCGTGCTCTGGAGTCGGCGGAAAACATTCTCGCGCCCGATGGTCGTATGATTGTGGTGTCATTCCATTCGCTGGAGGACGCGGCTGTGAAGCGCTTCTTCCGTAAGCAATCGGGCGGAGAGTCTGTCTCCCGTTATCAGCCTGATGTGCGGCAAGATGTTTCTTTTGAGCTGTTGACCCGAAAGGCGCTCAAGCCCTCCGAAAAAGAATTGTCCGAGAATGCGCGCTCGCGCTCGGCTCGTTTGCGTGCGGCTAAGTATGTCGGGGGTGTCTCATGAAGGTTTTGAAGCCCCGTACATTTATTGTCTTTGCTTTTGCGGCCTTGTCCGGCGCGCTGTTGTTGTACACGTCGCAAAATGTACAGGATGCCCAAAGTCGTCTCGAAGGCTATGAAAGGTCGATCGAAAGCGAAAAGGAAAAAATCCGTCTCCTGCGCGCAGAGTGGGCGTCTCTTAATCGTCCAGAGCGTCTGGAGCGTCTGGCGAATGAGTTTCTTGATGTGTTGCCGCCCGCGCCCGATCAAATGGTGGATCGTGATGCAGCGAATTTCGAAATCCAGCCTGCGGTTGAGTTTGAGGTCGAGCGTGATTTTGAACCGGTATTGCAGCCTGTCTCTGCTGGTGGGGAGGTAAAGTCCCATGCTGCGCCGCCTGCGCCGAAAACGAAACCGCCTGCACCTTCGCGCGAGTTTCGCGAGCAGGAAAAGAAAGAATCTAAAGACTTTAACAAGCTTATCGGCGAGATCGGGGGGCAGCCATGATGGCGATGCACAGATTGCGCCGCAATGCGATCAAGCTGGAGGGGGAGCGCAGCTCGGCTCTCGATCTGGCGCGTGGTCGTTTGGTGCTGATCAGTGCCTTCTTCGGCTTGGTGTATCTGGTGTTTGCAATCCGTGCGTTTGATCTGGCGGTTATTCAGGCGTTCGAGATGCCGTATGAATCCGAAGCTGTTGATGTCGTCGAAGTTGAGGAGCGGACGGAGACGCGAGAGCTCTCGGTTGTCGCGAAGGGGCGCGCGGACATTTATGACAGAAATGGCGAGTTGCTTGCGACAACGCTGAAAACCTCGTCTTTATATGCGGATACGCATCTCATCTCTGACCCTGAAAAAACGGCCCGTGAACTGGTGGAAATTTTTCCGAAGCTCTCTTACGGGAAGGTGCTGCATAAATTGCAAAGTGGCCGCCGTTTTGAATGGATCGAACGTAATATTCACCCTGAAAAAATCGATCAGGTTTTGCGTATCGGCGAGCCGGGGTTGGATTTTAAAGAGTCCTATCGTCGCTTTTACCCGCAAGGGGAGTCCACCGTGCATCTGGTCGGTTACGGAGATATTGATGCGCAGGGTCTTGCCGGTATAGAGCGTAGCTTTAACAATTACCTGAATGAAGGCCGTGAGTTGCATCTGACTGTAGATGTGCGTTTGCAGCACATTCTGCGCCGCGAGCTGGAAAGTTCTATCCGGAAATTCGAAGCCAAAGCAGGCGCGGGCGTGATTATGGATGTGACGACGGGCGAGGTTCTGGCCGGCGTATCTTTGCCTGACTTTGACCCGCACGATCCCGGTCATGCTGAAAAGGATGAGATATTTAACATGCTCACGCTCGGCGTTTACGAGTTGGGCTCGGTGTTCAAAATCTTTTCGACGGCGGCATTTTTTGAAAATAAAGACGTGCCGATGAGCGTGACGTTTGATGCCAGTGAACCGATCAAGGTCGGGCGTCATACCATTCGTGATTACCATGCCGAAAACCGTGTGTTGAGCGCACCCGAGGTCTTTATGCATTCGTCCAACATCGGCTCTGCTCTCATGGGGCAGGCGGTCGGCACGGAAAAACTGCGCGCATTTTATAAGGACCTTGGTTTGCTTGATCCTGTTGATTTTGAGGTCCGTGAAGTGGCGACGCCGTTAGTGCCCCAGCCATGGCGCGAGATCAATACACTCACGGCATCATATGGGCACGGTGTTTCGACAACGCCGTTGCATCTGGTTACGGGCGTGTCGTCCATCGTCAATGGCGGCTATGCGGTGAAACCGAAATTGGTGCTTGATGAAACCGTGTCTAAAACATCAACAGATGTGCGTGTTGTTTCCGCTGAAACTGCGCAGCGTATTCGTCAGTTGCTAAGGCTTGTTGTGACGGAGGGTACAGGCTCGAAGGCGGAGGTTAAAGGCTACCGTGTCGGCGGCAAGACGGGGACGGCGGAGAAAATCGTCAACGGTAAATACGACAATAAGAAAAAGATATCATCCTTTATTGGTGTCTTCCCGATGGATGCGCCCAAATACGCGGTTTACATCATGGTGGATGAGCCGAAAGGGCAAAAGGACACATGGGGTTATGCGACTGGAGGTTGGGTTGCGGCACCGGCAGTGGCCCGCGTGATTTCATCTATGGCGGCTGTGCTCGGCATTCCGCCCGCACCCGAAGGTTCCGCACCCAATCACTTTGGTGACAGCTTGCGGCAATTCGTAAGTGCGAAGGAGGGTGGCCGATGACTGACCCCCAAACAATTGCCCAATCAATAAGTGGTTTGTCCCAAGACAGCCGGACAATCGAACGGGGGTACTTGTTCGCGGCTTTGCCCGGAACGAAGGTCGATGGCCGCGATTATATTGAGACCGCAATCGAAAAGGGTGCGACGGCTGTGCTTGCACCCGAAGGTACTGCATTAAACCGTGAGGATGTGACGCTGTACACGGATGCTAATCCGCGAAAACTCTACGCATATACGGCGGCCGCGTTTTATAAAGACCAGCCTGAAAAGATCGTTGCCGTTACGGGGACGAACGGAAAAACATCGGTCGTTTCTTTCATGGAACAGATCTGGGCTTACGCAGGATTGAGCGGCACGAGCCTCGGCACGTTGAAAGGATCGATGACCACTCCCGACGCTGCATACCTGCATTCGACGCTCGCGCAGTTGGCGCATGACGGAACAACACATCTGGCGATGGAAGCGTCATCCCACGGCTTGGACCAATACCGTCTGGACGGCGTGAAGGTCAAAGCGGCAGGCTTCACGAATCTCAGTCATGATCACCTCGATTATCACGGTGATCTCGATTCATATTTCACCGCAAAAAGCCGCCTTTTCTCGGACGTTCTGGTCAAGCCGGGCGTTGCTGTTTTGAATGCTGACGTGCCCGAATATTCAAAGTTACGCGAAATCTGCCTCGACAAGGGGCACGAAATTATCTCGTACGGACGTCAGGGCAAAGACATCAAAATCCTCTCTCTGTCTGCTGTATCAGACGGGCAAAATCTGGAGCTTGGAGTGATGGGGTTGCATAAGGATGTGCATCTGCCGTTGGTTGGCGAGTTTCAGGTCATGAATGTTTTGTGTGCGCTTGGTTTGGCGATCGCCGTCGATCCGACAAACAAAACCAAATACCTCACAGCGCTTGAAAAGCTCAAAGGTGTGCGCGGCAGGCTGGAGCCTGTTCAGGGGCACCCACATAAAGCAGGCGTGTTTGTTGATTACGCCCACACGCCCGATGCGCTTGAAAATGTTTTACGGGCGGTACGTCCCCACACCAAGAGCCGCCTTGTCTGTGTGTTTGGATGCGGTGGTGACCGCGACCGGACGAAAAGACCTGAAATGGGCACCATTGCCCGTGTGCTTGCCGATCACGTCATCGTCACTGACGACAATCCGCGCAGCGAAAACCCCGCAGAAATCCGAAAAGATATTATGGCCGGCGCATCCGGTGCGCAGGAAATCGCAGGGCGCAGAGAGGCCATAAGACATGCCCTGCATACTCTTGAAAATGGCGACACGCTCGTGATCGCGGGCAAGGGCCATGAGCAGGGCCAAGTTTTTGCCGACCACACCGAAGATTTTGATGACGTGCAGGTCGCGAAAGAAATTATTGAAGAATTACAACAATCCGACACCGATGAAAAAGGAGCACTTTAACCATGTTGGGAAGTAACTACATGAACTCACGGACCGTGAAGCTGGGCGGCGTCACTGTGAATGTTCAGCCTAAACCGAGGACGCCGTATACGGTGCTCAAGGTCAGTGGGTTGATCGACACAGGCAATGGCCAGCAAACGATTATGCTGAAAAATGCTTTGCCGTCGGTATGGGAAATTGATCTGGCTGACTTGCCGGTGACGAAAGAAAAATCAAACCGTGGCTTAACGCTTCCGCGCAGAATCGCGAACTTGAATTGTGTATACACCGGACGGTCATTCGGCGTGGTTACGGATGTTCTTGAAGCCGTTAAGGCTGTCAGCGGCCATGTAAAACTCGCACCGATTGTTCCCGACGTTATTGCGCCCGGTGATTTTATGTTATTCAAACATGAAGGCTCAAAAATGCGAATCCGGTTTGCGGGTGTCATCCGCGCGGTGCCGCTTGCCCGCGCTCCAGCAACCGAAAAGAAGGCCGACCGGTAAAGAAACAGTATGCTCTATCATCTCCTTGTTCCTCTCTCCGAAGAATTCATTGTCTTTAACCTCTTCCGTTATCTGACTTTCCGTACAGGCGCTGCGATTATGACCGCGCTGCTTATTTGTTTTTTCATTGCTCCGCCGATGATCCGTTGGTTGAAAAAGAAACAAAAGGAAGGGCAGCCTATTCGTGATGACGGCCCCGAAACCCATTTCGCGAAAGCGGGGACGCCGACCATGGGGGGCTTGATGATCCTGATCTCCGTCTCGATCTCTACTCTGTTGTGGTCTGACTTATCCAACCAGTATGTATGGATTGCTTTGCTGGTTATGGTTGGTTACGGACTGATCGGGTTCGGGGATGATTATCTGAAATTAACGAAGAAAAATACAAAAGGTCTTCCCGGTAAATTAAAGCTGCTTGCCCAGCTTTTGATCGGTGGCGTAGCGGCTGTCTGGGTTATGGGCTTGTTACCCGGTCACCTCAGTCAGCATGTCGCTATTCCTATTCTCAAAGACGTTTATATTTATATCGGCCTCTTCTTTATTCCGTGGGCGTTGCTGGTCATGGTCGGTGCGTCGAATGCGGTGAACCTGACCGACGGTCTGGATGGTCTGGCCATTGTGCCCGTGGCGATCGCGGCCGCCTGTTTCGGCTTTATCAGCTATCTTGTCGGTAACGAGATTTATGCCGAATACCTGAATATTCCGTATGTGGTTGGGACCGGTGAACTGGCGATTCTTTGCGGCGCTTTGATCGGCGGCGCTATGGGCTTCCTTTGGTATAACGCACCGCCTGCTGCCATTTTTATGGGCGATACGGGGTCACTCGCAATGGGTGGCGTGCTCGGCGCCATCGCCGTTATCGTCAAGCATGAACTGGTGCTCGCTATTGTCGGTGGCTTGTTCGTGTTGGAAACCGTTTCGGTGATCGTGCAGGTCGTGTCGTTCAAGTTGACGGGCAAACGTGTTTTCGCCATGGCCCCGTTGCATCACCATTTTGAGAAAAAAGGTTGGTCGGAACCGACAATCGTAATACGATTTTGGATCATCGCTGTCATTTTGGCACTGATTGGTTTGGGGACGCTAAAGCTGCGCTAAACGATGATTGATTGTACCCGCTTTGCACAAACAGTAGATGGAAAACCGGTCGCCGTATTCGGTCTGGGGCGTTCGGGCATGTCGACTGTCAAAGCACTATGTAAGGCGGGCGTCACGGTTAAAGCATGGGATGATAACGATGCCCAATGTAAAGAGGCCGAAAAGCACGGCGCACAATGCGTAAAGCTCGACGAAAATGAACTGAAAGACTGTGCTTGTCTGGTGCTGGCGCCGGGCGTGCCGTTACACTTTCCCGAACCGCATCCCGTCGTCGAAGCCGCTCGTGCGGCCGATGTAGAGATCATCTGCGATCTTGAAGTTTTGCACCGTTGCGGTCATGGACGAAAAACCATCGGCATCACCGGTACAAACGGCAAATCAACAACCACGGCACTCATCACACATATCCTGCAAAATGCAGGGCGTGATGTCGTGATGGGCGGCAATATCGGCGAACCTGCTCTGGATATGAAACTGCCGAAAAAGAAAGACGGCATTATCGTGCTCGAAATTTCATCATACCAGATGGATTTATGCCCGACATTCCGTCCGGATATTGCCGTGCTTTTGAACATCACTCCCGACCATCTTGACCGTCACGGGACATTTGAAAACTACATCGAGTCCAAAACACGCATTTTTGAAAATGACGGGTCCGAGGAAGGGCTAGCCGTTATCGGTACCGATGACGAGCCGTGCCAAAAAATTTATGAACGTTTGATTGCGTTTGAACTCGGTAAACGCCGCACCCGTCCGATCTCTTCCAAGTCACAAACGGAAGACGGAATCTATATCGAAGAGAGCGTTTTATACGACACCCGAAACGGTTTGCACGAAGAGCGCCAATCCTTAAAAGGACTGACGGCTCTGCGCGGGCTTCACAACCATCAAAACGCTGCCGCTGCTTACGCGGTGTGTATTTCCAAGGATATCGGGTTGAGCGTTGAAGAAGTATTCGAAGGCTTGAACAGCTATCCCGGATTGCCGCACAGGCAAAAACAAATCCGCGTGATCAACGGCATTCCCTATATTGATGACAGTAAAGCCACAAACGCCGAGGCTGCGAGCAAAGCCGTTTCGTCCTATGACCGTATCTACTGGATCGCGGGCGGACGGGCCAAAAGCGATGGGCTGGAAGGGCTTCAATCTTTGTTGCCGAGAATTCATCACGCCTATCTGATCGGTGAGGCGATGGAAGAATTCGCAGTCTGGCTGGACCAATATTCGACGCCATATTCCCTGTGCGGTGACATGCAAAAAGCCGTACAAGAAGCCCATGAAGATGCGCAGAACGAGCGCGGCCAACCCGGCGGTGGCGGCGTTGTGTTGTTGTCTCCGGCGTGCGCGTCATGGGATCAGTATGAATCGTTTGAACACCGTGGCCGTCACTTCGAAGAACTGGTCATGGCGCTTGATGATGGCGAAAAGTCGGAAGCCGGAGGTAAGGCATGAGCCGTTTATCCCGTACCGATAAATCCCTTCTGGCGCAGTGGTGGTGGACCGTTGATAAAGGCATGATGGTGGCGTTTTTTGTGCTCGCCGTTCTCGGCGTATTGCTCGTCGCCACAGCAAGTCCACCCGTTGCCGAACGTATCGGGCTTGGTTCTTACCACTTCCTGATCCGCCACGTAATCATTCTCGGTCCTGCACTGACATTGCTGGTCGGGCTATCATTTCTTAGCCAGAAAAATATACGCCGATTGGCGACGGTTGTGTTTGTCGGCAGTTTGGTGGCGATGGTTCTCGCCCTTATTACAGGTATGGAGATCAAAGGCGCGCAACGCTGGATACATATACTCGGCTTCTCATTGCAACCCAGTGAATTCGTTAAACCCGCATTTGCAATTCTGTCTGCCTGGATGATGTCTATGCAAAAAGAGAAACAGGGTTTTCCGGGCAACGCGGTAACGGCAGGTTTATACGTTCTGACCGTGACGTTGTTGCTTATGCAGCCTGACTTAGGCATGACCGTCATCGTCACTTCCATCTGGGCGGCGCAAATATTTCTCGCAGGCTTCCCGTTCAGATTGCTTGTCGTGCTGCTCGTTCTCGGCGCTGTCGGAATGGGCGCGGCCTATATGGGCTTTGATCATGTGCAAAGCCGTATCGACCGGTATCTGTATCCTGAAAAAGGCGATACGTTTCAGGTCGATCTGTCCGTTCAATCATTCCAGAATGGCGGTATGCTCGGCACAGGGCCGGGGCAGGGCATCATCAAGATGGATTTACCCGATGCGCATGCCGACTTCATTTTTGCCGTAGCTGCCGAAGAAATGGGGTTGATGGCCGTGCTCGTGCTGTTGGGGCTTTATGGTTTTATATTGTTGCGTGGGTACAACCGACTGATGCATTCTAACGATATGTTTACGGTTCTGGCTGTCGGCGGATTACTTACGATGTTCGGTTTGCAGGCGCTCATTCACATGGGCTCCAGCCTGCATCTCTTGCCGACCAAGGGGATGACCTTGCCGTTCATCAGTTACGGGGGATCTTCATTGCTCTCGATCGGATTTTCGATGGGCGTAGTGTTAGCCCTCACGCGATATAAAAGCCGCACGGGCATTTCCAAAGGCGGCTTATCACTGACACCTTCCTCGCAATACAAAACAGCGCAAGCAAAGGCGGCTTCATGACGGGACCGATCTTGTTAAGTGCTGGCGGAACCGGCGGGCACGTTATGCCCGCTCAAGCCTTGGCGCTTGATTTGAAATCACGCGGGTACGATGTCGAATGGGTAACCGATAAACGCGGCATGAAGTATGCCGGAAACTTTCAGGATATTCCCATCCATGAAATCCGTGCGGGCACATTGGGTGCAGGCGTAATCGGAAAGGTAAGAGGGGTTGCAGATCTGGGTATCGGCATTCTTCAGGCCGGAAAAATCATCTCCAAAATCAAGCCTGCAGCTGTCGTCGGTTTTGGCGGCTATCCGTCATTCCCTGCTGTATACGCAGCGCAGCGCAACGGCATCCCGACGATTCTTCATGAACAAAACGCCATTATCGGCAAGGCCAATGCGATGCTCGCGCACAAGGCCGAACGCATTGCATCCTCCACGCCCGAGTTACGGGGCGTTGATGAAATAGACTGCGTGCGCACAGTGTTTACGGGCAATCCCGTTCGCGCCGAAATCTCCGCACTGTATACGCAGCCCTATCCTGTTCTAAGTGATGACGGACAACTCAATATTCTGGTGATGGGTGGTTCGCTCGGCGCACATATTTTTAGCGAAGTACTGCCCGAGGCACTTTCACGCTTACCGCAAGACCAACGCGCACGTCTTCGTATTACGCAGCAATGTCGCGAAGAAGATATGACCCCTACGAAAGAAGCATATGCCAAGGCCGGTATAGAAGCCGATCTGCATATGTTTATCCGTGATGTGGCCGAGCATTTGAAAACGTCGCATCTTGTTATCGCACGTTCGGGCGCCAGCACCGTTGCGGAAGTGTCCACCGCCGGACGTCCTGCGATTTATGTGCCGTATCCGCATCACAAAGACCAGCAGCAAAAAATGAACGCCGATGTTGTATCCGATCGCGGTGGCGCATGGCTGATGACGCAAGACGGATTTACGCCCGATGCGGTACTTGCGCGCATTGAAACATTCCTGCAGAATTCGGAAATTCTGTTCCGCGCGGCTGAAAAAGCCCGTGCCTGCAGCCGCCCCGATGCCGCAAGAAAGCTTGGAAATCTGGTCACGGCTGTTATAAGTGGCTGGACAGGCGACGACGAGATTTAAAAGCGAGTACACTATGAGCGTTCAATACGGATTACCAAAAGACACAGGCGCATTGCACTTTATCGGCATCGGCGGTATCGGCATGAGCGGTATTGCCGAAATTCTGCATAATCTTGGCTATTCGGTGCAAGGGTCAGATCAAGCCGAAGGCTCGAACGTGAAACGCCTGCGCGAAGAAAAAGATATCCGTATCAGCATTGGGCATGAGGCCGAGAACATCAAGGATACCGAGGGCAATCTGCCTGCGGCTGTTGTGGTGTCTTCCGCGATCAAAAATGACAATGTTGAATTACAGGCCGCCCGAAACGAAGGCGTGCCGATTGTCCGCCGTGCCGAAATGCTAGCCGAGTTAATGCGTCTGAAATGGGCGATTGCGATTGGCGGCACGCACGGCAAAACCACAACGACATCCATGGTCGGGCAAATGCTGGAAACCGCTGACTTCGACCCCACCATTATCAATGGCGGTATCGTCAATGCTTACGGTTCCAACACACGCCTTGGTCAAAGCGATGTCATGGTCGCCGAAGCCGATGAGAGCGATGGTACTTTTACCCGCCTGCCTGCTTCCGTTGCCGTTGTAACAAATATCGATGAAGAGCACATGGATCACTATGGCTCCTTCGAACAAGTGAAGGACGCCTACCGTCAGTTTATCACCAATGTTCCGTTTTACGGCTTTGCTGTTCTATGCCTTGACCACCCTGAAGTGCAGGCCATGATCCCGTCCGTGAAGGATCGCAAAATCATTACATATGGTTTCAACCCGCAAGCGGATGTGCAGGTCAGCAATCTGGATATGGATGCCGAAGGCAGCCGTTTTGATGTTACCTTTGCCGATCATCTGAATGATGGTGAAGAACTAACTTTGCGTGATGTGTTCCTGCCGATGCTGGGCCGTCATAACGTGCAGAACTCGCTCGTCGCACTTGCAATCGCACAGGAAATGGGCGTGAAACCGCCGATCATGAAAAAGGCGCTGGAGAATTTCACAGGCGTAAAACGACGCTTTACCAAAACAGGCGAAGCGAATGGCGTCACGATCATTGATGATTACGCACATCATCCGATCGAGATTGAAACGGTTTTGAAAACCGCACGCACGGCTGTGAAAGCAAATGAAGGCCGCGTCGTCGCCGTGATGCAGCCGCACAGATATTCCCGTCTGCATGATTTGTTTGAAGATTTCTGCAAATGCTTTAACGACGCCGACACTGTGATCATCGCCGATGTCTATGAAGCCGGTGAAGACCCGATCGAGGGCGTAAATAAAAACAGCCTTGTCGAAGGCATTAAAAACCACGGTCACCGCGAAGTCATTGCCTTGCCTGAACGCAAGGAGCTGGCGCACTGCGTGGCCAAATACGTGAAGCCAAATGACTTTGTCATCTGCATGGGCGCAGGTGACATTACGGGCTGGGCGTATGAGTTGCCCGATCAACTCGAAACTGAGATTGAAAAAGCCAAAGGACACGCTGCGTGAGTTTTTCCGCCATGGAAAAAATGCGCGGTGACATCATTGAAAACGCACCGTTAGGGGCGCAAAGCTGGTTTCGCTGCGGCGGAACGGCCGACCTTCTTTTTAAACCTGCCGATCAGGACGACCTCATTGCTTTTCTAAAAACACGCGACCAGACCGTGCCGCTCACCGTCATCGGTGGCTTGGCCAATACGATTGTGCGTGATGGCGGTATTCGCGGACACTGCATTCAACTTGGTAAAAGCTTTGCGAATGTGGGTGTTCTGGACGATGTCTATGTCGAAGCGGGCTGTGGTGCATTGAACGGAAACGTGGCGGCTTCCGCCGTAAAGGCGGGCATCGGCGGGTTGGAGTTTCTTTCCGGTATTCCCGGTTCTGTCGGTGGCGCATTGCGTATGAACGCGGGCGCCTACGGAGCAGAGATCAAAGATGTTTTGGTCGGCGCGCGGGCGGTGACACTCATCGGTGAGGAGCGAAGATATACAGCCGAAGATTTGAAAATGACGTACCGTCACACCGAACCACCCGAAGATGTAATTTTTACGGGCGCAATTTTTAAAGGCGTTGATGAAGATTACGACACTGTGAAAGCGCGCATTACCGAAATTAAAAAGAAACGTAATGAAAGCCAGCCGATCAAGGAAAAGACAGGCGGGTCGACGTTCGCCAACCCTGATCCGAAGGCTCTGCGCCGTGCAGGGTTGCCTGAAGATATGCGTGCATGGCAGGTCGTCGAGAAAGTCGGCGGTCGTGGTTTGCGCGTCGGCGGTGCGCAAATGAGCGAGAAGCACTGCAACTTTATGATCAATACGGGTGACGCAACAGCGGGTGAACTGGAAATGCTCGGTGATACGCTCATCCGTCGCGCCGAAGAAGATCTCGGCCTGACGCTACACTGGGAAATTAAACGGATCGGAGAAAAGGCCTAGAGCCTTAGTCGTTAGAATTTCGGCACGCGTTCATAAAGGTCGGGCAGGTCGTTCTCCAGCAAAATCACATCACCGCTTTTCGCATTCTTCGAAATCCATGTTTGCGCTTCGGCGAACGTGTTGACCTGATGCAATTCCTTGCCGCCGTTGTTTTTATAAGCATCGATGAATGTCGGAATGCGTTTGCCCTGTACGATAATGGCAATGTCGCATGCTTTGGCCGCGTATTCGCCGATTGTTTTATGCGCATCACTGTGAACGGCACCGAGTTCGACCATACCGGGCGTGACCAGAATTTTGCGCCCTCCTGTCGGCATTTGTTCAAGCAAACCAAGTGCGGCCTGAAAACCGACGGGGTTGGAGTTGTAGGCATCATCAATAATCGTAATCCCGCCGCCTTGGCGTTTGACTTCCAGACGGTGCTGGATTTGCGGCAGGCTTTGCAACGCGCTTTGAATGTCCGCAGACGGGATGCCAAGCTCGAACGCCGCTGCGAAGGCAAGGGCAATGTTATGGCCGTGGTGAACGCCGAAAATCGGAGCATCGACACTGTATTGCACATTTTTCCACGAGAAGCGGACTTCTACACCTTTGTCTTTTTGAATAATGGAGTTGATCGCCAGATCACCCTTTTGCAAATAGGATTGCTCTTCTATCCCTTTGGCTTTGACGGCTTCCGGTCCTTCGCCGCAAATGACGAACTGGTTTTCGTTCTGCTCTTTAATCTCACGGCTGGCTGCAAAGCGCAATGTGCGTTCATGCGCAATGACGCTACCGCCTTTTTCCAGAGCAGCTTCGGCCAGCTCGTATTTGGTCTTTGCCACAGTCTCCAGCGATTTAAAACGCTCATAATGGGCATGGCCGATCGCGGTGATAATACCCATGTCAGGCGGGGTCAGGCGGCACAAACGCTCAATCGAACCGGGACCATAGGCGCCCATCTCGACAACGAGATATTGATGCTCGGGCTCCAGCTCTTCGCGCACAACGCGGGCGATACCCATGGGGGTATTCACGCTGCCCGGTGTTATGAGTGTGGGCGCCTGTGTTTTGAGAATATGGCCCAGAATATGTTTCACAGAGGTTTTGCCGAACGAGCCCGTAATGCCGATCACTTTGGGCTGATAGTCCTGAACCTTGTCATGTGCCTCGTTCCAGAATTTCTTCTGGGTTCTCTCTTCAAACGGGCTGAGTACCAGATTGACCAATATGATCATGACGGGAATAAGCTGGATGTTCACAATCCATATATAATGCTGCGGAGGATAGATGGGTAAGAACACCCACGCCGCTGACACGATCATTAAAAGATAGGCGGGAATGAAAATCCGTTTTGCACGGTTGGTCATCACCAGCTTTTTCTTGGAGTTTTTGCGCGGATCTTTTTCTAAAAACGTAATCAACGCCATCGCCAGAATAACGGCCGCATTGGAGAAAAACACTTTCTCCTCGGCGTGGATACCGCGCGTAGACAGGAAATACAGCGTTGCGCCGGAAATGATAAGAATGAGCAGGCTTAAACGTTTGTCGAACGCCTTGTGCTTGATCATCCAGCCGAAAAAGCGCGGGCTGTCATATTCTTCCTGCTGATAGAGGTGCATGTAGGTCAGGCCGCGGCGAAGCGCGAACCCTGCAAATGCAAAAAACAGCAGCAATGTTGTGGCTAAATCCATCATGCGGTTTGAACCTTCTGTTCGACGAAACCTTTGATCTTGTGCGCGACCTGATGCCGCGCGTCACTTAAGATAGTGTAGTGATCAAACCCGTCCATCACAATCAACTCTGCGTCTTTTATCAACGATTTATAACGTTCACCGAATTCCGGCGGTGTCTCGTCGTCATTCTCGCCGAAAATCAACAGGGTCGGGCACTGCACTTTTTGCGCAACGTCCGACAGGTCCTCGTTTACGACCTTCACGAGGATTTGCCGCATATTGCCTGCGTTCTTGTAATCCGCACTGGCAAACTTTTTCATCAACCATTCTTCCGGCAGACCGAACGGGATCAGCTTCTTTAAAGCTTTGTATGTCATGATGCGCGCCTTGAAATAGGCTTTCTTGAAAGGCGAACGTTTGCGCTTTAACCCGGCTGCGGCAATCAGGCACAGTCCGGCAATCAGATCAGGGTGACGGGCCGCCAGTTCCAGCCCCACACGGCAGCCGAAAGAATGCCCGACCCAGAAAATAGGTTTATCCGTCTGTGCGCGGATAAATTTTGCCATCGCCTCGGCATAATCACCGCTATCCCATGCCTCTTCAGGGGCAGGGCTTTGTCCGAATCCCTGAAAATCGACGAGAATATGGTCGCCCGTTTGCGAAAGCGATTCCGCTAGCGGCAACAGTGAGCGGTGCGATTGACCCCAGCCATGCCCCCAAAACAGCAAGCGCTCGGCCGGCGCATCCTGCTTTTTGATATGATGGCAATAAATATCCTGTGACATCGGTGGTTCAGATGGTTAAAATATGTGTTCAAATAGATGTCTATCAAGCTTCTTGCGTAAAACCAAGAGCCCTTGCCGCAACACAACCGTAAAAGGTTTCGAATTTAAATGAGTAATAAGAAAACAGTCGCAGTGTTTTTTGGCGGTCGCTCACCCGAACATGACGTGAGCGTGGTTTCAGGCCTGCAAATTTTGAATGCAATTGACCGTTCATCATATGAAGCATTTCCCGTGTACATCACGACAGAAGGGGAGTGGTTAGTCGGGGATATCCTGAAGGACCGTGGTTCTTACTTGTTGAGCGAGGAAGCCAAAAAATCGACCGACCGTGTAACGCTTGATCTGAAGCCCGGACCCTGCGGCCGTCTTGTGCCGTTGAAAAAAGGCCTGTTCGGCGGCGGTAAGGTGATCGAATTCGACGTCGCCGTGCCGAGTTTTCACGGGTCATTCGGCGAAGACGGTAATATTCAGGGTCTTTTTGAATTTGCGGGCGTGCCCTATGCGGGTATGCGCACGATGGCCTCATCCGTGTTGATGGATAAGGGCGCTACTAAAAAAGTTCTTCAAGGCGCGGGCATTCCCGTCCTTCCATACACCATGATTTACCGCCCCGATCAGGGCTTCATGATTGATGAAAATATTCTGGCCGAAGAGGTCAAGGAAATCGGATTTCCGCTGATAGCCAAGCCGTCCCATTTGGGCAGCTCTATCGGTGTAGCTAAATGTGATGACGTGCAGGAATTACGCGCGGCCCTGCCGACGATTTTCGAATTTGATGATGCGGCGATTGTCGAACCGTTTGTTGAAAATCTCGTTGAATATAATGTTGCGGTTTCAAAAGCATTCGAACAACTCAGGCTCTCGGCTATTGAGCGTCCGAAAGCAACCGAGGAACTGCTCGACTTTAAGCAGAAATATCTCTCGGGCGGTGACGGCAAGACGGGCGACAAAACCGGCGGCACAAAAGATATGGGCACGATCAGCGAAGGCATGCTTTCCCTGACTCGTGAGTTGAATCCGGAACTGCCGCCTGAGCTGGCCGACAATATAAAGAAATGGGCTGTCGATATGTTTAAAGCTGTCGAGGGTTCGGGCGCACCGCGCATCGACTTTATCGGCAATTCGGAAACGGGGGAACTGTGGCTAAACGAGGTCAATCCGTGGCCCGGTTCAATTGGCTACTTCTTGTGGGAGGCGGCGGAAAACGCTGTTCTCTTCACTGACCTCATGACCGCTTTAATCGAAGAAGCGTTTGTGGAAGCCAAAAAACGCAAGATGCCCAAAGACCCTGTGCCTAAAGATGCGCGCCTGTTCAAGAGGGCGTCATAATGGCCGCGAAGAAAAAGTCCAGAGGAACCCGCCAAAGCACAATGAACAAACGCCGCAAGGGCGCGCTGTCCGTCGTTATCCCGTGGATGAAGCGTTTCGGCGCCGTGCTTGGTGTGGCTGTGGCCGTGATCTGGATCGGGTCTTGGCTGGTCCTGAGCGGTACGGTCGAACGTGCAGGAAACTGGGTCGAAAATTCATTCCTCATGGCATCCGCCGATATGGGGCTGGCAGTTGAAAATGTTCTGGTCGAAGGGCGGGCGGAATCCGACGCTAATGTCATCATGGCGATTATCAATATCCAGAAAGGTGACCCGTTGCTGTCTTTCGATCCGCACGAAGCACAGCACCTCATCGAACAAGTCAGTTGGATTAAAACGGCGCAGGTTGAGCGCCGCTGGCCCGATACGATTTATATCGGTCTACAGGAAAAGACACCCGTGGCGCTGTGGAAGAACGGAGATCAGGTTAAATTGCTTGATCAGAGCGGCGAAGTCATCGTGGCCGAAAAAGGCAAGATCAGTAAATTTAAAAACCTGATTGCGGTTTCGGGGGACGGCTCGCGCGATACGGTTGGTGATTTGTTAAGCGACCTGTCCGCACATAAAAATATCCGCGAGCGCGTTTCTGTAGCTTTGCGCATAGGCGAGCGTCGTTGGGACCTCGGCACGGATAACGGTGTAAAAATCAAAATGCCCGAAGACGGCCAGCAAAATGCGTTGGAACGTCTGGCCAGGGCACAGGAGGAGGATGCATTGCTCGATCAGGACATCACGGAAATCGACATGCGCGAACAAGACAGGATCAGTATCCGCACCGCCCCCGGAAAAATTCAGGACTACAAAGCCAATATGAATAAACCTGCAAACGACTCTTCCAAAAAATCAGAAAACATTTAAGTTCACCCATTCCTTATTTACTAGTGCGTCTATGAAACATAAAGCGTCCTCCAAACTTAAAGGCTCCCTTTTGGCTGCGCTCGATATCGGATCGAGCAAGATTGCGTGCTTTATCGGCCGCATGGTGGATGATGACGGCACATATGAAGTGCTCGGGGTCGGGCATTATGCGTCGAAAGGCATAAAGAACGGCGCAATTGTCGACCTTGAGGCCGCTGAGGCTGTGATCCGTCAGACGGTGCACGCGGCTGAAAACATGGCGGCGGACATTATGAAGGGCTATCCGTTGCGCGAAGTCATCGTGAATTTGCCCGGTGTGCACGCGGCCAGCCACGGTTACACATCCGATGTGCAAATCGCCGGACACGAGATAACGGATAATGATATCCGCCGCGTCCTTGCCAAGGCACAAGAGCAAGTCATCAGCGATGAATACGAATTAATTCATACCATTCCCGTTGATTTCCGCATTGACGGCAGCAGCGGTATTCAGGACCCGCGCGGTATGCACGGGCAGGAAATGTCCGTCGATATTCACATGATTACGGGCGATATGGGGCCACTGCAAAATATGGCCACGGCGATCGAACGCTCACACCTCGACATCACCGCGTTATGTGTTTCTGCATACTCGGCGGGGCTGGCCTGTCTGGTCGAAGATGAAATGGATCTGGGCTGTACGGTGATTGATATCGGCGGTGGTGTTACATCCTTCGCGGTGTTCCAGAACGGGCAAATGATTTACAGCGATGCCGTACCGCTCGGTGGTATCAACATCACCAATGACATCGCCAAGGGTCTGACCACATCGATGCAGGATGCGGAACGCCTCAAACATCTTTACGGTCATGCCATGGCCTCCGACCTTGATGAGAATGAGCTGATCGATGTGCCGAAACTGGGCGAAGAGGGGCACAGCTATAACCACGTGCCGCGCTCCTTGTTGATCGGTATCCTGCAGCCGCGTGTTGAGGAAATCTTCGAACTTGTTCGCGCAAAACTCAATGACAGCGGGCTCGGCAATTCAATCGGGCGCCGTGTCGTTTTAACAGGTGGTTCCAGCCAGATACCGGGATTGAAAGACCTCGCCCAGCACGTGTTGGATAAGCAGGTCCGTTTGGGTAAGCCCATCCGCCTCACGGGCCTTCCTGATGCGGTCAGCGGCCCCGCCTTTGCGACCACGGCGGGCTTGTTTACCTACATCGCGCAACGGAGTGATGAGATGCCGGCACAGATTATGGCGACGGCCGATCAAGGCAGCCTTTTCGAACGGGTCCGCATGTGGCTCCGCGAAAACTGGTAAAATTGACATAATTTTAAAATCAGCCTAAATTCCCCGCTTATTCTGCGTAATATAAAGGTAGCGGGCATGAACGCGCACGCACATGACATACAACGGACATTCTGGCAAAGGGCTTTTGATGCAACGCTCTCCGAGCATTTGCAGTTCAACAAACGCTCGAAGAATATTTTCGTAGCCGCCCTTGTGACAGCGAACGATGCCGGTGCAAACGGCACTTCCCCCATTCATATACTCAGCCAAATGCGTAAACTTCACTCCAATAAGGACCTGATGTTCTCGCTGTTTCATCTGGTTAAAAAAATTGATGACATCGTTGATGAAATGGACCCGGACCGCAGGCTTGGTTTGGGCGAGGCGCGAGAGGGCAACACACCTTGCGAGTTCATAAGCAACGGTGAAGTCTGTATGCCGCAATATGACATCGCTATGCGAAAAATCTCGCAGGCGGGAGTTTTGAGTTACGAAGAAGAGGTGGCATTCAGCAACGTATATGCTGTTTTGATCCGTGAAGGTGCACGGGCTTCGAAGCTGTATCAGCAAACAGGCGATGCGCAGGCGCGCCGACGTATTACCGAGGCCAATCACCGTTTAGCCGAAGTGCTCGGTGTGCATATCTTGCAGCACTGCGTGGCAACGGAAGCGGTGCGCGATCTCGCAAAAGAGCGCGGTCTGCTCTACGGCGACATCTGCAAGCACTTTCCGAAAGCGGCAAAGCTGAGCCGTATGGCTGAATATATTGATGATATGCGGGATGTCTTTATCGATCTTGAGCATGAAATCGATACCGGGATCGTTGCTCCGAATATAGTTCTGTGCCGATTGGACGAACGTGGTGCTCTTTATGATGAACAGGGAGAGTTGCAGCGCGAGATAAGAGAGTTTGTAGCGGCGAACAAGCAAAACCCGCATGTGATCTCATATGATGCTTACCCTCAAAGCCTGCGCGACACGATTGATGATTTGCGCAACGAATACCGCGAACATGCCTTTTCACTGGGGCCGATCCACAGAGACCTGATGCTGACATGGTGGCGCGTGACAGAGAAAGAAGGTTTGCGCTCATCGGCCAATCCGGACGTTGTGTATAAAGCGCAAAGAAACGCCGCAGAAGTCGAAAAAGCAAATGCTACATTAGAAGCGGCGCAATAGAAAGTTATCCACAAGATGGTGTGTGTCATTTGTGCACAGGCTCAAGGTCTTGTGGTTTTATCCTAAAAATTGAATCGGATGAGTCACTTAGCGCGATTCTTTGCAAAAACGTCTGAAGCGGTGCTAGACTCATTTTAAGGGTTTTGGGCGAAAACCCTGTGAATCCTTACCATTTTTCGCTTTTCGTACGGAATTTTCTTTCCTACACTTACCTAAACCTACCGCATTTCTTGTTTCAATTTGAGATTTGCAACTTTCTTCGGGGACCAACAGCTATGATCAACATTAAGATGCAGCAACAGCCTACGGACGTGAACAAACTTTCTCCCAAAATCATCGTGGCCGGTGTCGGTGGCGCGGGCGGTAATGCCGTCAACAACATGATTTCTTCGGGACTGGAAGGGTGCGAGTTTCTCGTTTGCAACACAGACGCGCAAGCGCTTGAAAATTCATTGTGCGAGCGAAAGGTGCAGCTTGGTGTCGGTGTAACGGGTGGTCTCGGTGCCGGTTCGAAGCCCGAAGTCGGGCGCGCCGCAGCCGAAGAATCCTTGGAAGAGGTTTTACAGCATTTCGAAGGCGCCAACATGGCGTTCATCACTGCCGGTATGGGTGGCGGTACGGGTACGGGTGCTGCACCTGTAATCGCCAAAGCCTGTCGCGAGCAGGGTATCCTGACGGTTGGTGTTGTAACCAAGCCGTTCCACTTCGAAGGATCACACCGTATGAAATCAGCCGAGTCCGGGATCGAAGAGATTCAGGATTACGTTGATACGCTGATTGTGATCCCTAATCAGAATTTATTCCGTGTCGCGAATGAGAAAACAACATTCGCCGATGCGTTCCAAATGGCAGACAGTGTACTTCAAGCAGGCGTGCGTGGGGTTACCGATTTGATGGTTCGTCCTGGTCTTGTAAACCTCGACTTCGCCGATATCCGCACAGCGATGCTGGAGATGGGCAAGGCAATGATGGGTACAGGCGAAGCCGAAGGCGACAAGCGGGCAATCGAAGCCGCAGAAGCCGCCATCAACAATCCGTTGCTGGACGATGTATCAATGAAGGGCGCGCATGGCGTGATCATCAACGTAACCGGTGGTTACGATATGACATTGTTCGAAGCTGACGAGGCGTGTAACCGCATCCGCGACGAAGTGGATCCGGAAGCGAATATCATCTTCGGTGCTACATTCGATGAATCCTGCGAAGGCAAGATGCGCGTCTCCATTGTGGCGACGGGTATTGATAAAGAATCAGAGGGTCAGCGTCGCGGTGGCAACACGAGTTCAGGCCCGAGCATCAGCAGTAACAATGATGTAAATTCCCGCACCAAGCTGGAGCGTGCAACGCCGAATGCGGCCAGCACGCCGGATGTTTCCGGTATACCGGGGGCGCAGCAGCAGCAAAAACCACCGGCTTTTATGTCCGCGCAGAGCGTACAGGAGATTAAAGCGCCTGCACCGATGACCCCTGCGCAGAAAATTACGGCCGGAGCCACAAAGCCTTTGCGTGAAACCGAAATCGACATGTTCGAGCAGCGTGAGTTTGCCGAAAGCACCGGCGAAACCGATGATATGGCGCAAAACACAGCCTTGCGCGGAACCTTGTACAAGGACTCTTTTATTCCGCCTAAGCCTGTAGAGGTCGAGCAGTCAGAACAGGCCGGAACCGCGTCCTATATTTCCAGTTTCCATGGCGAGCATGTGCCACAGGATGTTGCGGAACAGCCTCAGCAAACCCAACAACAAGCACAAGCCCAGCCAGCAAGCGGTTTAAAGCTTAACCCACCGAAAGTGCCGACACCGACACAGAAAAAGCGTTCGCCTTCGCTTTTCGAGCGGATCACAGGCTCTGTTCAGGAACATATTGATGGTCTGACAGGTAGCGGCCACGACGTTCAGCGTCAGAGAATGGCACCTACAGCCGCAACCGGTGGTATGAAGCCTATGGCAGGAAAAGATTCTGCGCCTGCGCAAGGCAGCTTGAATATTGATTCACCGTCCAAACCGTCATCCGGCGGTTCAGATGACCTTGATATTCCGGCATTCCTTCGCCGTCAGGCTAACTAAATCCCTGATAAACCTCGGTTTAATCTGATCTCTCCAAGATCGTAAACTGGCCCGGCCTTTTAAAGGTTGGGCCGTTTTTTGTGCACTGTAACAAAGCGCAATAAAGCGTGATTTGAGATAAAACCGCCATTTCCCTATATAATTGTAGAAATAAACGGGTTTAGGATATTCATGCAAAACACAATCAAAACAAGCGTTTCTTTGAACGGCGTCGGCCTACATTCTGGTAAGGACATCCAGTTGTCTTTGTATCCGGCTGAAGAAAACACAGGCATCGTGTTTATCCGCACTGATGTGACGGACAAGAACAATGTGATTCCTGCGCTTTGGAACAAGGTTGCCGATACGCAGCTCTGTTCTGTGATTGCCAATGAAGACGGTGTTAGCGTCGGTACAATCGAACATTTGATGTCTGCTTTGCGCGGTTTGAATGTCGACAATGTCCGTATTGAACTGGACGGTGCCGAAGTCCCTGTTATGGACGGCAGCGCCATGCCGTTTGTTGAATTGATTGAAAATGCCGGTGTCGAAGCGCAAGCCGCTCCCCGCAAAATTATCCGTATTTTGAAAGACGTCACTGTTGAAAAAGACGGCAAGCGCGTAACGCTTTCCCCTGCTGATGGCTACGTCTTCGGCGGTATGATTGTCTATGATCACCCGAATATCGGTAATCAGGGTTATGAGGTTCAGCTTCTGAACGGCAATTTCCGTCACGACATTGCAGAAGCCCGCACATTCGGTTTCCTGAAGGAAGTTGAATGGATGCGCTCTCAAGGTCTGGCTCTTGGCGGTTCTCTGGATAACGCGATCGTTTTGAACGATGACGGCGTTATGAATCCTAACGGCCTTCGTTTTGATGATGAATTCATCCGTCACAAATTACTGGATGCTATCGGTGATTTGTATCTTGCCGGCGCGCCGATCATGGGTGCGTATGACGGATATAAAGCCGGTCACGAGATGAACAATCTAATTCTGCATGCTTTGTTTGCTGATGAAAGCGCTTATGAAATCGTCGAATTGCATGATTTCATGCCGCAAGCCAAGGCACAGGCACAAGTAGAAGCCGTTTCCGCTTAATTTTCCCCTTTATAAAGCGATATAGGACGCATTGCAGGCTTTAAATCTCCTGCGAGGCAGGCTATTTTTAGGCATGCGAAATTTCCGAATCTCTTCTTTGCGTTTATTGTCCGTTTTTATCCTGCTGCCTGTGGTCGTGGGCGTTTCTGCCTGTTCATCGACCAAGGAGGCGGAACAGGCGCAAATCGAAGAATCAGTGGATGTTCTCTATAACAAAGCCGCCGCCGCCCTAGACGATGAAAATTACAGAGAAGCCACACGTCTGTTTGAAGAGGTGGAGCGCCAACACCCGTATTCTCAATGGGCGACACAAGCACAATTAATGGCCGCGTTCTCCTCTTATCAGGATCAACGGTATGCTGAGGCGATCATCGCACTCGATCGCTTCATTGAGCTGCACCCCGGTAACGATGACATCGACTACGCGCACTACCTGAAAGCGTTATGCTACTACGAGCAAATTTCCGATGTAGCCCGCGATCAGGATATGACGGAGCAGGCTCTGCGGTCTCTGGATACACTTATCCGCCGTTTCCCCGATAGCAAATATGCCCGTGACGCGTCACTGAAACGTGACCTGGCTTTCGACCACTTGGCCGGTAAAGAAATGGAAATCGGCCGTTATTACTTGCGCCGTAATCAGGTTAATGCGGCCATCAACCGTTTCCGTGTTGTTATCCAGAATTACCAGACAACAACCCATACAGCCGAAGCTCTGCACCGTCTGGTCGAAGCTTATTTGACGCTTGGTTTGAAAAACGAAGCGACACAGGTTGCTGCCGTATTGGGGCATAACTATCCGGGCAGCAAATGGTACAAGCGTAGCTTTGACTTGCTGGACGATCAGGCTCGCCGGAAATTGATTGAAGACCGTGGTTATGTTGAACGGACGGTCGATACTTTATTCAAACCTTAACCCGTTGAGGTCGCCTGCATGCTGACCGCTCTGCGTATACACAATGTGGTTTTGATTGAAGCTCTTGAAATTGATTTTCGAAAAGGGCTGTGCGCTTTGACGGGTGAAACGGGCGCGGGTAAATCCATTCTTCTTGATTCTTTAGGACTAGCGATAGGCGCACGCGCCGACAGCGCCTTGGTGCGTAAAGGTGCGGAGCAAGCACAAGTCAGCGCAACATTTGAAATCTCTCCCGAACATCCCGCCTATGAAATTCTGACTGACGCCGATATCACGGTGGAGCAGGGGGAGGATTTAATCTTACGTCGTTCTCTCACACCCGATGGTCGCTCCAAAGCCTATATCAATGACCAGAGCGTGAGCGCTGGGCTGATGCGCAGTGTCGGTGACACCCTGATTGAAATCCACGGGCAGTTCGACACGCAAGGTTTACTCAACCCGTCTACTCACCGTCACATGCTCGATGAATATGCGGGCATTCCTGCATCGCCGTTAAAGTCATGGGATGCATGGCAGGACGCGGTGCGTGAGATGGAAGCATTGAAGCAACGCACAAGCGCATCCAAAACTGAAGAAGCCTATTTACGCGAAGCCTTGGAAGATCTTGATAAGCTCGACCCCCAAGCTGGGGAGGAAGAAGAACTGGCGGGCTTGCGTGAACGGTTGATGAATCGCGAACAGGTTCTGGAAGGGCTGAATGCGGCATACAACGCACTTAACGGCGAGCATGACCCCGTGCGCAGTGCGTGGGGCACACTGGAACGTATCAGCGACAAGATAGGCCCGCAGGCCGATCCGATCATCGATGCACTCGACCGCGCGTCATCCGAAATTCAGGATGCGGTTGCCAATATTCAAAGCCTCTCTGCCGATTTAACCGAAACCGAACATGACCTCGAAAGCATCGATGACCGCCTTTTCGGTCTGCGTGGACAGGCCCGCAAACATAATTGCGAAGTCGATGAACTGCCGCAAATTCGTGAACAATTAGCGCAACAACTTAACGATATCGAACACGCCGATGATGCGCTCGCTGATGCAATCAAAAAGGTTGAGCAGGCCAAAGCGGCCTATGAGAAAGAAGCGCAAAGCGTTCATGAAAAACGCAAAGCCGCCGCCATGAAACTCGACGGGCTGGTGGCGCAGGAATTACCGCCGCTCAAGCTCGAAAAGGCGCGCTTCGAAACCCATATCGAAATTCTGCCCGAGGATGATTGGGGACCGCATGGCATGGATCGTGTGCGTTTCCTCGTGGCCACAAACCCCGGTGCTGAAGCAGGCCCGCTGAACAAGATCGCATCGGGCGGTGAGATGTCCCGCTTCATGCTCGCGCTCAAGGTCGTAATGGCCGAGGTCGGCACGGCTGATACGTTGATTTTTGACGAAGTCGATGCAGGCATAGGCGGCGGCACAGCGGATGCGGTTGGTGAACGCCTGGGGCGCCTTGCGTCCGATAAACAAATCCTTGTGGTTACGCATGCACCACAAGTGGCCGCACGTGCTGGTTATCACTGGATTGTGCAAAAAGACGGCGATGACGTTATTCGTACCAGCATTATCCCGCTCGAAGATCCGCAAGCGCGTCGCGAGGAAATTGCCCGTATGCTGGCGGGGGCAACGATTACCGAAGAAGCCCGTGCGGCGGCGAATAAGCTCCTCGAATTAGGTGTCGCGGCATGAGTGCCCGGAATAACCCAGAGCAAAAGCTAGCCTTGCTGGATGCGCAGGTACGCCACGCCGAGTTGGTGCGCGATATCAAAAAGCATGATGAGAAATATTATGCGGATGATAATCCCGAAATCTCCGATGCAGACTACGACAAGCTTCGTAAAGAGCTGGAGCAGATCGAAGCCGAATATCCTGAACTGATCACCAAGGACAGCCCGACCCAAAGCGTCGGCGCAGCACCCAGTAAAGGGTTTAAAAAGGTGCAGCACGCCGTGCCGATGCTGTCGCTTTCCAACGTATTCAGCGAAGAAGATGTTGATGACTTCCTCACCCGTATCCGCAGGTTTTTAGGATTGACGGAAGGCGAGGCGATCGACATCGTGGCCGAACCGAAAATCGATGGTCTGTCTTGTTCTCTCAGGTATGAGAACCGAAAACTCGTGCTGGCGGCGACGCGTGGCGATGGCGCAGAAGGTGAAGATATTACCGCCAATGTCATGACGATTGACGAAATCCCGAAGACTTTGCCGGATGACGCACCCGATATTCTGGAAGTGCGCGGTGAGATCTATATGTCGCGCAAGGCTTTCAAGGCGTTGAATGATGCGCAGGAAGAGGCGGGAAAGCAAATCTTCGCCAATCCGCGTAATGCTGCTGCGGGCAGTGTGCGCCAGCTCGACCCTGCTGTGACCGCCAACCGTCCGATCCGCTTTTTCGGCTATGCGTTGGGGCAGGTGAGCGAAAGCTTTGCCGAAACCCATTATGAAATTCGTGAAAAACTCTCCAAATGGGGCCTTCCCGAAACAGGGTTCCAACTCTGTGCCTCGCTAGCGGATATCATGCAGCATTATCAGGATATTCTCGAAAACCGTGCCGATATGGATTACGAGATCGACGGCGTAGTCTACAAGGTCAACCGCCTCGATTATCAGGAACGCCTCGGTTTTGTCTCCCGCGCTCCGCGCTGGGCGACGGCGCATAAATTCCCTGCTGAACAAGCCATTACGAAACTCAACGCCATCGATATTCAGGTCGGGCGCACAGGGGCGCTGACCCCCGTTGCGCGGCTGGAACCGATTACGGTCGGCGGTGTGGTGGTCTCCAACGCCACGCTTCACAACGAAGACGAGATCGAGCGCAAAGATATCCATATCGGCGATACGGTCGTGATCCAGCGTGCAGGCGATGTGATCCCACAAGTCGTTGAAGCATTGAAAGACAAGCGTCCGAAGCATGCGCAGAAATTCGAGTTCCCGCATACATGCCCCGTATGTGGCTCCGCAGCTGTTCGTGAAGGCGATGATGTGGTCCGAAGATGCACAGGCGGTCTGATCTGTGATGCGCAGGTTGTGGAGCGCTTGAAGCATTTTGTCTCCCGTCTTGCCTTCGACATCGAAGGGCTGGGCAGCAAGATCATCGAATTGTTCTGGGAAAAAGAAATCCTCAAAACCCCCGCTGATATTTTCCGCCTTAAGGACAAGAACGATAATGGAGAGATCGAACCGCCTTTGCAGACATGGGAAGGGTGGGGCGAGAAGTCGGTCGCTAACCTGTTTGATGCCATCGAGGAACGGCGAACGATTCAATTTAACCGCTTTATCTATGCGCTCGGTATACGACAGGTCGGTGAGGCAACGGCAAAACGGTTGGCCGCCACATATACCGATTTACCGACATTAAAAAGCGCAATGAAAGACGCGCAGGATCAGGAAAACAGCGCGTTCGAGGATTTATTGAATATCGAAGATATCGGCCCGTCCGTTGCCGAAGACCTGATTGCTTTCTTTGCTGAAGAGCATAATCAGGAGGTTTTAAACGACCTTGAAAGCCTGCTCACGATCAAGCCTTATGATATGCCGCAAAGTGCGGACAGTCCTGTCAGCGGCAAAACGGTTGTGTTCACAGGCACATTAGAAACCATGACCCGTGCCGAAGCCAAAGCGCGTGCGGAGACCCTCGGCGCCAAAGTCGCCGGATCGGTTTCAAAGAAAACGGATTATGTCGTAGCGGGTGCGGATGCGGGGTCGAAGCTTAAAAAAGCAAAGGACCTCGGCGTGGAGGCCCTTTCGGAAGAAGACTGGAATAGTCTGATTGATTCTTAAACGGCGTCGTTCTGATCGCGTAACGCGTAAAGCTTATCCATCGCGCGTTCAATCTCGGGCGGATAGTCGCGGCGTTCAATAAACTCACCACCACCTGTGTTTCGTGTCATGGATTGCTCAAGCGCTTTCGTCAACAACTCGGAAATCTTGAGGTCGCCTTGATCCAAAGACAATTCGAGCGCGGAAAGAATGCGGTCACTTAAGCGGATAAAATCTTTTTCTTGGTTTTCCATCAGGATGTCTCTCCATTAAATTCCAGCTATTAATGTGCCTGTTTATTAGAACGGTTTCAAGGTCTCGGGCCGTTCAATAATGGTTTCTTTAATCATCGTATAAAACGCCTTGTAAAACTCGTCACGAATTTCATCCCGTTCCATCAGGATTTCATGATGCGCACCCTTGAATGTCTTAACGGTGCAGTTCTTGAGGTGTTTGGCGGCCTCGTATATGCGGTCGTTATCGACAAGGTGCTCGTCCTCGGCCACGGCGAACAGGAAGGTTTTATCCAGACTTTCCAGAAATTCCTGCTTATTTACCTGTGCGCAGGCTTTCAGAGCGTTATGCAGCCATCCATATGTAGGTGAACCGACCTGTAATTCGGGTTTATGCTCAAACCATGCTGTATGGAT
>JAESRE010000035.1 GCA_016764775.1 Alphaproteobacteria bacterium | reverse complement strand
GTATCTCTTGCCTCGGCTCATAATCTGTCTCCTTTCATAAAGACTTTTATAAACCAATTCCTAACTCAAAAAATGGACCGATTTTAGGGGGCAAGGTCAACGGGCACAAGACAGGCGCAAAAAAGCGGCTCCGGCGACAACGTGCATCCGCTAAACACTTAGTGTGAGAGCGCTTTCCGAGCGCATCAAAAAGTGTATGTGCGGTTCTTGACTATTTCAAAATCCGAACCATAATTATTTATGAAGATGCCTAATATTGGGTCTTCATACAACTCAACCTTGCTTAAACATGAAGGAGGTCGAAATGACAAACCTATCTGTATTTACACCTTTAATGCGTCAAACTGTTGGCTTTGACAGATTTAACGATCTGTTTGAAACCATGCTCGACAATGCTGATGAGCGCTTTGACTCTTATCCCCCTTATAACATCGAGAAACTGGGCGAGAATGCATACCGCATTACGTTGGCTGTGGCCGGTTTTACCGAAGCCGATCTCGATATCACGGTCCATGACGACACATTGAAAGTCTCCGGCCGTAAACAGGAAACCGAGGACGAGAACAGTCAAAACTGGCTCCACCGTGGTATTGCCACGCGTGCATTCGAGCGTACATTCCGTCTTGCCGACTATATTCAGGTCGGAGAAGCGAAACTTGAGAACGGTCTTTTGACCATTTCGATGACGCGCGAAGTGCCCGAAGAGAAAAAGCCGCGACTGGTTCCGATTAACGGAAAATCAGCCGGATTGCTGGGCAAGTCCAAAAAGAAATAAAACGCACTATATCAATAGTAACGCGAGTCCTTAAATACGCGGGGTTGTCTTCCTCTCTCCCCCTTGTTAGCGCCCCGTACCCAAACGTGAGGGCTTAGCGTTCATACGGCCCGCCTCATTCCGTCGTGCCAGATCGGTTTGGGGCGGGTTTCTTTTTGCCGTTCGACATTTTAGCAAAAAAAGCCTACACATGGAGTCGTATACGTATTTTTAATAAGGGGATATCGACGTGAGCATTAAAAAACCTGTTCTGGCTGTTTTATCACTGGCTTTCATTCTAATTCTGGGCGGCGGCATTTATGTTCTGACGCAAATCAATGCCTTAGCTAAACCCTTGGTCGAAGATATCGCTTCCGATGTTTTGGGGGTTGATGTTGCGATCGGGGAAATGGATACCCGCCTGAAGGAGCGTAAGGTTTTTGTCCGTAATATCGAAATCGATAATCCGGCCGGGTTTTCCAAGCCCCATGTTATGACCATTGAAGATGTGACTGTTTCGCTGGATGCTATTGCGCAGGACAGTGTTGATATTAATGATGTCACTGTACAGGGTTCGGATATTTATCTGGAAGTGACGCCGCAAGGTACGAATTTGAGCCGATTGCAGAAAAACATTCAGGAATCCAAAGGCGAGGGACCTGTCGAGGATGCGATCCGTGTGATTGTTAAACGGTTTGCCCTGAACAACGCGACAGTGCATCCGTCCGTTACTCTGGTTTCAAGCCGCGATGTCAAACCGCTGAATTTGCCGCCGATTGTGCTGACCGGTATCGGTACGAAAGAAAACGGCGTTCAGGCGCGAGATGCGGTGGCGCAAATCATGCAGCCGATCCTGAGAAGAGTTATCGAGCAGGCCGGCGATGCGGGTTATTACGAAGGGCTTTCGCCTGAAGCGCTTAAAGAAATGGGCTTGAGTGAGTTCGACCAGATCAAAACGCAGATCAACGAAGAAGTCGACAGGCTGAAAGGCATGTTCGAGTAGGCTTAAACGGTCTTTGCGTTTGCATCATCAGTGTGCAGCATTTCTTCATTTTCATGCGCGCGTTGCTCGCAGTAACGGCTGCTGAAGATGTGAAAGAGCAGGCCCGATACAATATTGCTGATACATAATGCGATAAATACGCCATGCGCATCATACAGCCAGCCGCCAATGAACAGGGCGGGGATGGTGATGATGAAGGATTTCACAAAAATCATGACGAAGGCAATTTGTGGACGGCCGATGGCATTGAATGCTGCGGACCAGCCGAAGACCAGATTGCCGATGCCGTAGGATATAGGCACGATCCAGAAGAACAGCACTGTGTAATGAATGACGGCCGGATCATCGGAAAACAAAGAGGCGATGGGTGTTGCTGCGATCGCCAGAAATAGCGCGACACAAGCTGACCAGACCAAATTCCACACAATCGCATGATCAATGGTTTCGCGTACGCGTTTGTAAAAACCTGCGCCCCAGTTCTGGCCGATGATGGGGGCCATACCCAAAGCAATGGCGATAGCGACCAAGAGGGCAAAGGCTTCGACACGGCTGGCGACGCCAAACGCAGCAACGGCCTCCGGACCGTATGCTGCCAGAATGGCGACGGCAACGACCGACGCGGCGGGGTTAATGACATTGGCGATGCCTGCGGGGATGGCAATCACCAGCAGGCGCTTCATGGAGTCTTTGAATTTATCGAGATGCAAGCCGTCAGTAGCGATCAGATTTTTACGCACTATCAGGATATAAAGGGCCAGAAACGTACCGCAGAGATAGGCAATGAATGTTGCCAACGCTGCACCCGTTACCCCCAACGCAGGAAAACCGAAAAGGCCGAAAATCAATATCGGGTCGAGGACGAAGTTAATCGCGGCGATCGAACACATTATGATCGCGGGCATCGTTGTATCGCCATTTGCCCGCATGGCTGAATTGGAGTTTACAGGTAACGCCAGAACCAGCGATGCGGCCAGCCACAGCGGCATGTAATCCAGAATAACAGGGAAGGTATTATCATCCGCACCCATCATGAAAAAGAGAGGTTTGAGAAAGATATAGGTTACCAGCGCGATCGTACCGGCAGCGGTGAAGGCCAGCATAAGGCCGTGCAGAACGACGCGGCGCATGTCATCGGTCTTTTTCTCGCCGATCAGTCTGGCTGTCACAGAGGAGAGGGCGATATTGATGCCGAAAACCATGTGGCTGATCAGCATGGTGACAGGAAAGGTGAAGCTGATGCCCGCCAGAATGTCCGTGTCCCCTAACAGGGCAATGAAATAGGTGTCAGCAAGCTGTACGGAAATCACGGCCAGCAGTCCCCAGATCATCGGGATGGTCATGCGGATAAGATGGCTTTGGATAGGTCCGGTGGTTAAATCCCCTTTCTGGCGATAGCTATAGGGGATGCGCTCACTGTCTTTTTGCATGTGGCTATGCTTATCGTCCTCTTAAGGCTCGTGCAAGCTTAAATACGCATGGCATGAAATTATGCTAATATAAATCTGTGATGGTGGTTTACGGGATTGGACTATGGGGAATTTATTTGCCAAACCTTTTGCTTTGGGGATCGGACCGCAAACATGCGGGACGGAGAAGCTGCGTTATTATTTTAAAGGCCGCGAAGATGTAGCCTTGCCGAAGGTTCAGGAAATCTTTTATTTCGACAGGCATGTACAGCGCGGACCCTTATTCTATAAGGAGCATTTTGACAATGTGATGGCGTCGCAGCTTGTTATGGAGCTGACCACGACGGCGTTTGATCACCCGCAGGCGCCGGAACGGGCCGCCGAATTATTGGGGCGGGATACCAAGATTTTCTGTCTTCTTCGGGACCCTGTGGAGCGCTCTTACGCGGTTTATCAGCAATATTTGAATTACAGCATTGTTAAGGGGGATATAGAAAAGGCCTGTGAGCAGGCGCCGCAGATACTCTATTCCAGCCGTTATACCGACCATATTAATAACTGGCTGAAATATTTCGAGGAGATCTATTTCCTCAGCTATGAGCAGCTTGAGAGGAATCAAGATCAGGCTTTGGAACAGTTATGTGCCTATCTGGAGTTGCCGTTTCAAAAGCCGAAGCCAAGTTTTGACTGGCAGGCGGTGTTGCCCAAAGTCTGGTTTGCGAAAAATACGACTTCATCAAAAACCGTTAAGAATTCGCTTGAGCGTCAGGAAAAAGCCTGGTTGAAGAAGGAGCTGAGTGGGGAGCGGGACAGCCTTAAATTATTGATAGAAAAAGATATTTTCTAATGGTTAATAACTTGTCTTAAATTTACATAAAAAATTAACCATATGGGGATAACATTAATATGTTGCTTGGTACAAGCCGGGAGAGCGTTAAACAACGCGGCATCAAGCACATTTTGGGGCAATAATAATAAAAACGGGGTAACAGGGTATGGCCACTAACGGCACTGATTCCATCGACTTTGTCGGAACACTTCAACAAGTAACAATCACGCTCGTCAATCCGTACAGCTCGAAAGAGTATGACGTTGATGACGAATTCAATGTGAATTCCTCTTCTTACGACGGTCAGGGTGGTTATGACTTTCTCAGATTTACACCTCACGGCGATTTTCTGACGCTGACGGACAATACGGGCATAATCTACGTTAAAAATATCGAAAGCTTTATCGCGGGTAACGGCGGTGACGTTATCAATCTTGCGGATGAGACGGAAACCTACGGCAATGTGCAGATCGTCGGTGGTGACGGTGACGACATCCTGTGGGCGAATATAGGCGACGATAATATTCAAGGCGGTCTGGGTAACGACATTATTGATGGCGGTCCGGGCGATGACATCCTTTTGGGACAGAACGGCAATGACCAGATTTTCGGCGGTGAAGGCGATGACCGCCTCGATGGCGGTGCAGGTGACGACATTCTTTATGGCGGTACCGATCTGGGCTTGCGCGAGCTTGATAAAGACTTTGTCGACAATATTACCTTCCCCGATCTGGTTGAAGGCACAAACATTCAAAATCTGATCCCACCGGGCAGTCCTGCGCTGGGTATTAACAGCGATAATCTGACCGTTGATTATGGTGCGACAGCCACAGTGACATTCCGTGACGGTTTTGCCGGCTATAACAACACGCTGGGTATTTACAGCATCGGCGAAGACGGCACGATTTCCATGGCGTCCGTGCTTTGGGAAAACGTCAAGGACGCGGGCATTGATACAGAACACAGTATTGATCTTCCTGTCGGTGAGAATGGCGGTCAGTTCGGCTTTTTCATTATTGCTGACGGCGATCGTGAAAATGGCGGTTATGACGGCCTTGATATTACTGCCGACGGCGTAATCAGCTTCGTTTACGATTACGGCGGAGCAGGCGAGCGTGCGGCTACTATCAATGATGACGGCAATCTGGTGTCCGTTGTTTACAATGACGGCACGACCGAAGTTGTTCTGGACGGTTACCACTATCATACAACGCCGCGCGGCGAGACACCGGACATTAACTGGGACCACGATACACATGCTGTTTCAGGCCTTTTGGACATGGCCAATCAGGACGTGTTGCGTATCGGTTTCGAAGATCTCCCTAACCTTGGTGATGCGGATTACGAAGATGTCCTGTTTGATCTGGATATCGATCAGGTTCATGTGGATGCCAGCGAACAGGGCGATGATATCCTGATCGGTGGTGCAGGTAACGACATTCTGTACGGCGAAGGCGGGGACGACATTCTGGTCATCGGCGACGGGTTTGATCAGGCTTTCGGCGGCACAGGAAGCGATACATTCCTCGTGCGCAGTCCTGATGATCTGGCTGATAAAATACATGATTTCGAGACAGGTGTTGATGGTGACGTTCTCAATATCACAGACATTCTATCCGGCTATAATGCGGCTGATGACATGATCAGCGATTTTGTACAGCTGGTGGATAACGGCAATGGTGATACCGAAGTGCACGTTAATGCGGATGGTGCAGGCAATGATTTTGCCGCTGTGGCTATTCTGGTTGGCGGCACGGACGATACGCTGGCCGATATGATTGCTAACGGTAATCTGGTTGCGGATCAAAGCATTGTTGTTTAAGCGATAAAGCGTTATTTTACGCTTTAATGCACAATGCCTCCTCAGATGTTCTTAAAGTTATTGCGATGCCCTTGGAAAAAGGGCTGATCGCAGTTGATTCACAACAGCACGCACTTTTCATCAATGGCAGCTATTTCCCCGCTTATCCCGATATCGCATGCGGGTCGTTCGAGGCTGTGCAGGCTTTCAAACCGCTCTACACATCCTCCAAAGAAATGGGCTGGGACATACAGCCCGATATCGACAACACCCGATACGAAGCCGATGTGACGCTGATAGCGCTGCCCAAAAACCAGATTGAGGCTGTCGGCCTGATTGCGCACGGGCTTTTAAAGACAAAAGCGGGCGGCCATGTTTGCATCGCGGCGGGCAGCAAGGGCGGCGGTAACAGGATTGTAAAAAACCTGAAACGCTTTGGTATAGAAGACGTACAGCAAGAAACGGCGAATAGATGCCGTGTTGTGTGGTTTACCCGCGGAGACTATGACGAAGAAGCCGTGAAAGATGCGTTAGAGGAATCCGGTATACAAAGCATTGCGGACGGGCAGTTTGTCAGTCAGCCCGGTATTTATGGATGGAACAAGATTGATAAGGGTTCGGCGTTGTTGGCTGCGTGTTTGCCCGAAGGCCCGTTTGCAAACGGGGCGGATATTGGCTGCGGATACGGGTATTTGTCGGTGGAGGCGTTGCAAAAATGGGGCTGTACGTCATGGCATTATGCAGATGCGGATTTCAGGGCGGTTGAGATTTGCGGCCAAAACCTGGAGAAGCATTCTCTCAACAGCGGCACGCATCCGCATTGGATTGATTGTACGCAAAAGCTGCCTTTCTCGGGTCTGGACGTTATTGTAATGAATCCGCCGTTTCATGAGGGCCAAAAAGGGGACCCGGAAATCGGCAATGCCTTTATACGTAATGCATCCAATGCATTGAAAAATAAAGGCGAATTATGGATGGTGGCGAATAATCATCTGCCGTATGAACGGGTGCTGAAAGCTGAATTCAGGCAGGTTGAAAAACGTGCGGAAGAGCAGGGTTTTAAAGTCTATCGCTGTGTGAAATAGGGTGTACGTGTCGGTTTTCACCCGCTAGATGTGATAGGTGTAGCCTTCACCTTCGAGCTGACGTACTTTTTTCATCGTTCGCTGGATTTTCTTCTCATCGTGAAGGGCTTGTTTGTTCAAACCGGTTTCACGACCGACCATGTAATAGATCGATTCCAGAGAGACTTCCTGATCCTTACCATGCGTTTTCACGTGATAGGCCATGGCGGAGTCCATTGTAATAATGGATTTATCCGGCTGGTTCCGTTTCCGCATGTGCTCATCGGTCAATTCGACGATGGTCATCAGGTTGTTGTTGGAAATTGTTACGCCGTGGTGCTTTTCATGACTGGGGCGCAGTGCTTTCAAAATTGCGTAAGTTTCGACCTGGTTTGGAATGCTCAGGAACACTTTTTGGAAACGACGGTCCATAGCAGGGTCTTCGGCCACATACATACGGAATTCGTCCAGTGTCGTCGCACCGATAACCATCAAGTCACCGGCCGTCAGATACGGTTTCATCACGTCGGAAAGACCGGCATAGGATGACCCCACACAGTTCGGCATAATCTGGTGAATTTCGTCCAGAAACATAATGATTCTGGGGTTTTCAGGGTTGTGGTAACGCTCGGCGATACCTTTACAAATCGGAATAAAACGTTCCTGGAATTCAGCAGGACCGGATGTACCGGCCGCCATACGGGCCATATCCAGTTCGATCACACGGGCATCCAGAAGATAATCAGGGACATCGTCAGCGGCGATTTTTTGCGCGAGCGCAACCACCATAGCTGTTTTACCCACACCGGCAGGGGCGAGCAGACAGGCGTTTTTACGGCCTTTTTGCAGCAGGATCAGGATGGTTTCGTCAACCTCCTTGTCCCGTCCCGTGATCGGGCCGTAACGCCCCATACGTGCGAGTGATGTAAAATCCGTACAATAGAGCCGGAACAGTTCTTCCAGCTCTTCATTGGTGACGCTATATGACCATTGCTCAGACATGATGCTCTATCCGTAGTTTTGAATGCCCTATTGGTTATTTTGATCTTGCGAACGCAAGTTAAGCAGATGAGTTATTACCTTACCTCAATATCAAGTGTAGCAACAGAGTCTTAAGAAGGTGTTTGTTGATTACGTAAATAAGATGTCGGCGTCAGTGTAGCCTTGTGCGTAAAGCGCAGCCGTCATATCGCCATGAATGATCAGGTTTTCGAGCTGTTCGGCAACATTGGGTTTGGCTTTGTATCCTACGCCCAGACCGGCCATTTTGAGCATGGGGAGGTCGTTGGCACCGTCGCCTATGGTCATGCATTGCTCGGGTTTGAGGTCATACATGTGGGCATATTGTTTGAGGAAGGCAACTTTGGCGTTTTTGTCCAGAATAGGGTGTTTGACCTTGCCCGCCAGCGACCCGTCGGCGTTCACGACCAATTCATTGCCGTGATGGTTCATAAATTCCAGCTGGCTCGCCACGACACGTGTAAAAACCGTAAAACCACCGGAAACCAGCACACAATGTGTGCCGTATTCCTTCATGGTCTTCACCATGGTTGCGGCGCCTTTATTGTAGCGCATGGCTGCGACGGTTTTATCGACAGCGCTTTTGGGAAGATCCCGTAAAAGCCCGACACGTTCTTCGATGGCGGCGTGGAAATCCAGTTCGCCGTTCATGGCACGGGCTGTGATTTCGGCAATCTGGTCTTTTATCCCTGCATGTTCGGCCAGATCGTCGAGTGTTTCCCCCGTTACGATTGTCGAGTCCATATCCGCGACCAGTACTTTTTTGCGGCGTTTTTCGATCGGCATAATGAAAATATCGACCTTGGCTTTTTCAAGAACGTCGCGTAACTGCTGCATTAACTCCAGATCACATTTTTTTGTAATGCCCAATTCGGCTACGCGTTCGGGGTGTATCCATACAGGTTTGCAGGTTGGTGTGATGTCAGACGGCATGATAACGTCGATGACATCATCAATGTGACGCTCGGTAAGCGGAAATTCAGGGGAAGAGGCCACAAAGGTTAGTACAAAGCTCATATTTCAAAGATTATCAGGGTTAAACACATAAAACGCTGGACAGGCGATAAAGAATTTTTTATCGCTTAAGCAGCTATCAGCTACCGTATAAAGAAAGGTTATATAGCACAATGGAAAAGCCATCCGCCAAACCCAGAAATCCTAATTTTTCATCAGGTCCGTGTTCGAAACGTCCCGGATGGAGCTTCGAAAATCTCGGCCATGCCATGTTGGGGCGCTCTCACCGTGCTTCCGGGCCGAAGGCGCAACTCAAGGACGTGATTGAAAAGCACCGCGCTATTCTGGGTATTCCCGCAGATTACAAAATCGGTATCGTGCCTGCATCCGACACAGGTGCGTTCGAGATGGCGATGTGGTCCATGCTGGGTGCGCGCGGACTGGATGTGTTTGCATGGGAGAATTTCTCCAATGACTGGCTGACAGACGCGAAAACACAATTAAAGCTCGAAAATACGAATTATTACGAAGCTGAATACGGTCAGCTTCCGGATATGTCTCAGGCGAATCCTGAAAACGACATTGTGTTCCCATGGAACGGTACGACCAGTGGTGTACGTGTTCCCAATGGTGACTGGATCGCCGCCGACCGCGAAGGTTTGACTTTCTGTGATGCGACATCGGCCGTGTTTGCCTACGATATGCCGTGGGACAAGCTGGATGTGACGACATGGAGCTGGCAGAAGGTTCTGGGTGGTGAAGCGGCACATGGTATGCTGGTTTTGAGCCCGCGTGCGGTTGAGCGCCTAGAAAGCTATACACCGGACCGTCCTTTGCCGAAGATTTTCCGCATGACCAAAAAGGGCAAGCTTAACGAAGGCATCTTCGAGGGCTCCACGATCAATACACCATCCATGCTGGCTGTTGCCGATTGTCTGGATGCGCTGGGCTGGATCGAGAATATCGGTGGTTTGCGCACGACGATTGCGCGCTCCGAAGAAAACTTCAAAGCGATCGAAAACTGGGTTAACAAAACGCAATGGATCGATTTTCTTGCGGAAGATCCTGCAACCCGATCAACAACTTCCGTGTGCTTGAAAATTACGGATGACTGGTTTGCCGGATTGCCGGAAGACGAGAAAATGCCGTTCATCAAAACGATGACGAAGTTGCTGGCCGATGAGAATGTCGCGCACGATATTGCTTGTTACCGTACGGCACCTGCGGGTCTTCGTATCTGGTGCGGTGCGACCGTATCGGGCGATGATGTCGAAGCGTTGATGCCGTGGCTGGAATGGGCCTACGCTGCCTGTAAGTCGCAGGAACAAGCCAAGGCTGCATAATTCTCATTTTGCACCGCATTATTTACTTTACATGCGCCGCGTAACTGTTACTCCTATAGGCCTGTTTGCCTAAACAAGACAAAATTAGGAGTTACATAATGGCACCCAAAGTACTGATCAGCGATAAGCTGGATCCCTTGGCTGTGGAGATTTTTGAGAAAAACGGCGTAGACGTTGATTTCAAACCCGGCCTTTCCCCCGAAGAAATTCTAGAGATTATCGGCGAATATGACGGCTTGGCCGTGCGTTCGGCGACGACTGCAACGCCCGAGCTGATTAAAGCCGGTAAAAAGTTGAAAGTTATCGGCCGTGCCGGTATCGGCGTCGACAATATCGACATCCCGACAGCGACCGAGCAAGGCGTTGTGGTGATGAACACCCCGTTCGGGAATTCGATCACAACGGCCGAGCACGCAATTGCGATGATGTTCGCGCTGGCCCGTCAAATTCCACAAGCTAATGAGTCGACTCATGCCGGCAAGTGGGAAAAGAAGAAATTCATGGGTACGGAGCTGTATAACAAAGTTCTGGGTGTTATCGGTTGCGGTAACATCGGTGGTATCGCCGCCAGCCGCGGCGTCGGGCTGAAGATGCAGGTTATTGCCTATGACCCGTTCTTAAGCGAAGACCGTGCGGCTGATCTGGGCGTACAGAAAGTCGAGCTGGACGAATTGTTCGAGCGTTCCGACTTCATCACGATCCATGTGCCGAAGAACGAGCACACATCGAACCTGATTAACAAGGACACGATCGCGAAGATGAAGGACGGTGTACGTATTATCAACTGCGCGCGCGGCGGTATCGTTAACGAAGCCGACCTGAAAGAAGCGCTGGATGGCGGCAAGGTTGCCGGTGCGGCGCTGGATGTGTTCGAGGTCGAGCCTGCCAAAGACAATGTGTTGTTCGGTCATCCGAATGTTGTGTGTACGCCTCACCTTGGTGCGGCCACGACGGAAGCGCAGGTCAATGTGGCCTTGCAGGTTGCCGAGCAAATGTCCGATTACCTGATGAACGGTGCGGTGACGAATGCGCTGAATATGGCCTCTATCTCCGCCGAAGACGCGCCGAAGCTCAAGCCATACCTGAAACTGGCCGAGCAGCTGGGCAGCTTCGCCGGGCAGATCACGGAAAGCACGATCAAGAAGATCGAGATCGAATATGAAGGTACGATTACCGACATTAACACCGATCCGATTACATCGACATTGCTGGCCACGTTGCTGGGTTCACAGATCGAGAGCGTCAACATGGTTAACGCCATGCAGGTTGCGCAATCCCGCGGTATCGAGCTGAAGCAGAGCTATAACGATGAAAGCAAGAACTGGCGTTCCATGATCAATGTGATCGTGACGACAGACAAGCGTGAGCGCAATGTGACCGGTACGTTGTTTACCGGCAAGGAGCCACGTATTGTGAATATCGAAGGCGTGCCGATCGAGGTGGCGTTACAGCCGAACATGGTATTCATCCGTAATGATGACCAACCCGGTATGATCGGGGATCTGGGTACATTGTTGGGTAAAGAAGGCCTTAACATTGCCGACTTCCGTCTGGGCCGTAAGGATGAAAAATCCGGCGCGATCTGTCTGGTGGCTCTGGATGCACCCGTGAACGATGAAATTTTCGCGAAAATCCAGTCTCAGAAGAGCATTACAAGCGCGATGCGTTTGAAGTTCTAAAATTTTACCCTACCGCAATTACAAAACCCGCCTGCAGAAGGCGGGTTTTTTTGTTTGCAAAGGCGCAATCCTGTTATTTTTTCTTGGCGAAATACCGCTGGCAGGCGCTTTGTAGCTCTTCCTGCATTTGTTTGCCGACGGGACCGCCGTCTCCTGTGATTTTCTTGGCGACAATCAGGGACAGGGTTTGCTGGTGTGCTTCGACGATGGATACAACGTCCTGATCAACTTTTCGAACCGCTTCAAGGAAGTTCAGCATGATATTGGCAAGATTGGTGACGAGTGTGTAGCGGAATGTTGACGCATTCGCTTTCAGTTGCATCACGGGTGTGGCCATATCATGGACCGTATTCGGGGCTTCGGGGTTGGCGCGGGCTTTTTTGACGGCCTCGCCCAGCTCTTTCAGAAACTGATTGGCGATCGGTTCGAAATCCACCTTATTGGTGTCCATAACCTGTTGAGAGCGCTCCACGGCTTTTTCATCCAGACTGCCCGTCCCGATGCGCGCCTGCAGCGTCTTATTTGCTTGATAAACTTTAACTTTTTGCTCTGAATCCGACATATTTGTTTGCATTTGTCCCTAAACGCCCCCTTATATTCGTTATCCTTAATATTAAGCTATATTTACTTGAAAAAGTCTTAAAATGAAGGCGTTAAGCTTTGAGGTCGCTATTTCTCCTATACGGGCCCTTATAGCCTTCAACCCTGCGGCGACGGCGATCCGGTCCGAAATAATCACGCGTTTCAATAAAATCTCTAGGTTTATTAATAACATACGCCAATCTGCGGGCGAGATCGTTGGCCGAAAACGGTTTAACCAGAAACTCGGTCACGCCGGAATCGCGGGCTTCCGCTACTCTTGGTAGAGCACTGAATCCGGTCATCATAATGATCGGGGTCGTGCGGTTCGGTGATTTTTTACTCAGGCGGATTTGTTTCACAAGCTCGATCCCGCTTGTCGGCTTCATATGCCAGTCGGTAATCACGATATCCGGATGGTCGCGGCAGAAAATCTCAAACCCTTCCGCGCCTTCGGCGGCTGTATGGATTGTACCGACACCCAGCGCGTCGAGCACCGAGGAAACAAGCTTTAGCATCGGGATGGTGTCTTCAACGATCAAGACGGATAATTTTTCAAACTGAAACGCCATTTAAAACTTCTGGGGCAAAATAATTAATCGTTTAAGGTGCGCCGTAACGAACAGGCTGTTTTTAATATGTGCGTATTTGCCGTAAAAAGACAATAGTTCTTTTGCTTTAAAAACGGCGCGGCACAAGCAAAACATAAAGGTTTATATCGGTTTAGCGGGGAAGCAGCAATGGATGATGCACAAAAAGAAACCCCGGCACCCAACAGTCATAGTAAACTACGAACAAATCGAGTACCGGGGCTTTTGGGAAGCATAGTCCTGTCGTCAATATTACTAGGTAATAGACACAGGTGTCGCTCAGATCGGTTACGTATAGAGACTTAGGCATTAGCTTTATGCTTGGTCTTAACGTCCGTGGATGAACCCCCATCCACTCGGTATTTATCGTGGTGATCAACCCACGCATTGGCACGTATGCATCGTTACCAACAATTCAGAGACAAATCCAAACGCGTACGCTCTACTTTTTCAAGGGCAACCGGGTTAGAGTGTTTTTATGTGCACTTACCACAAGTCTCGGTTGTCCAGGTGAGCGTAAACTCTTTAAATCCCTTTGAGCTTAGAAGGTATAAAACTTTCCGAAGAAAGAGTAGGGACCTTAAAAACCCTAGACACTGACTAAGTGTCTGATCTACAAGGGCGTTTGCCCTCAGAAGATGATTCCAATGTAACTTGATTCTCGAAACTGTCGAGTCTTTTTTGAACGTTTTTGTAACTTATTTTCAATGCACCGCAACATGTTGAAACATTATTATGGCGATGTCGTATTTGACTCTATTTTCAAAAACGGGGATATGCACAATTTTATGCACAGGTTTTGCACCGTTGAAAAAAGTTCAATTTTTTTGTTGGAGAGACGAAAATTAGGGGGCTTAAAGTGAAAATTTCATCCAATTTTAACGAATCACAGGTAAAAATTTATAGGGCTTGGTAACGATTCTTACGATTCGTGTCCAACGATTCTTTTTAAATTTTTCGCCGTGAATTCAATAAATTCGGCATTTGATCAAGTAGAGGGCAACACGACAGTAATCATCCAGACAAAATGACGTTTCGCACTGACGGAACAGGAGCGAATTCGACTCCATGTTTTTTGACATAATTGTTGACATAAGGTTAACAATTCGTTAAAAATTGTTCCATTCTTTACAGAAGGCGTTAATGTTTGTTTGCGAACGACGACAGATTAATGATAGTCGTTCGGAACATGAGTACACACACAGACATATATAAGAGACACTTATATATAGAGTCTGAGATTGAGGAGAGAGTAACATGGCACAGGAAAAAGCCGACAATATTAATCCAACGGATGCTGATACAGCCGGATCACAGGAAGTTCAGGTCCAACTTATAGACGGGGTCTGCGTCGTCACAACGAACGATGTTAGCTCTACTTTGGCTAGTCCTATTGTTATAGAGAAACCTGCCGCCGGACAGGCAACCGAGATCGAGGTTGTAGGCGGACAGAAATACGTTTTTGATTTCAGCGAAAATAATGTCGAGAGTTTTGTTCAGGAAGGCGACGACCTGACGCTTAGCTTTAATGACGGCAGCACAATCCAGCTTATCGGTTTTGGTACAGCCTCCTCAGGTACCGTTCCGACAACACTGGCTTTCACAGGTGAAATGACACCGTCCGAGCTGCAAGGCCTTATTAAAGTCGTTGAAGCCCAGCCTGCAGTAGAAGAGCTGGAAGTTATCGAAGAAGAGCCTCAAGCCGAAGTACGCGGCGAAGAGCAAGCCGATGCCGGTGATACAGAAGGCGAAGATGGTTCCGATGTAGCCAATATCGAGCCAGCGGCCGGTGAAGAAGAAGAGATTACGCCGGAAGAATTGGCGCAAATACAAGAAGAACTCGCACAGATCGAACCTGCTGCCGGTGATACTGGCGGAGCAACAGGTGGCGCGGATGCCGGTGGTGCCGGTTTCCAGAGCAGTTTCACACCACAAGGTGTTATTCCTATTGAAGATATCGGCCCGATTGGTCCGACATTGCTGCAATACCGTATACCGCAATTCCGTGAAGACATTTTCGGGTTGGAAGTTGATGATGCGCCGGAAGCTCTTAGCCCGGCCGCGTTGAATCTGGATGAAACGAATCTGGATGGTGGTCCGATTTCCCAAAACGGTAACGTTAATGTCGATTTCGGCGGTGACGGCCCGGGTACAATTGCCCCTGACGGTTCATTCACATCCGGCGGTTCACAAACCGGCGGTACATTGTCATCCAACGGCCAGATTATTGATGTCACACCGACAGCTGACGGTTACGTCGGTACAATCAACGGCGGTGCGGACACAGTCTTTACATTGACGATCAACCCTGCGACAGGCGCCTTTGAGTTCACACAATTCCTGGCGATTGACCATGCAGACGGTACAGACGCAAACGACGTTATTACACTGAATTTCGGTGTGGTTGCGACGGATGCTGACGGTGATGCTGCCAATACAGAGATCGTTGTTAATATTGCCGATGATGCCCCTGCACAGACGGCACCGGATGAAAATACAGTTGACGAAGGCGCGCTGACAGGCGGTCCAATTGTCGTAAACGACTCATTGGTTGTCGACTTCGGTCAAGACGGCCCGGGTGCGGTTTCACCAAACGGCACAACAGATGTAACAGGTGTGACCACACTGACATCCAACGGCCAGCCAATCACAATTACGCAAACAGCTGACGGCTATGTCGGTACGTTGCCTGGTGGTGGCGTTGCGTTTGAATTGGTGATTGATGCCGCAAACGGTTCTTACACATACACACAAAATGTCGGTATCGACCACGATATCCCGACAGACACAATCTCACTTGATTTCGGTGTGGATGTTACGGACTTCGATACAGACAGCACATCTACAACAATCACGATCAACATCACGGACAGTGTTCCCGAGATCAATGACAACCCTAAACTGGGTGATGGTCTTGAAGTTGTTGACGAAACAGACTTGCCGGGTGTTGTTACATCCGGTCAGTTGACTGTTGATTTCGGTGGCGACACACCGGGTGCAGTGACAGCCAATGATACGTTCTCATCCGGCGGTTCACAGCTCGGCGGTACGCTGACATCCAACGGTGTTCCTGTAACAGTGGCACTGAGTGGTGACACTTACACAGGTTCAGCAAACGGAACGACGATCTTCACGCTGCAAGTGAACACAGACGGTTCCTACACATTTGAATTGTTGGGTACACTGGATCACGCAGATCCGAATGACCCGAACGACATTATCGACCTGAATTTCGGCGTTACAGCGACAGATGCTGACGGCGATACAGATTCCACGACGATCATTGTTAAAGTGAAGGACGATGTTCCTGTGATCGGCGATTCAACAGGCGATGTTGATGAAACAAATCTTGATGGCGGTCCGATCAGCACATCCGACACGATCTTTACAGATTTCGGTACGGAAGTCGGTTCTATCGCACCTAACGGTTCCGTTGATGCGGAAGCCGGCGGTAATCCGGTTGCGCTGACATCCAATGGTAATGCAATCACAGTTACGCAAACAGCTGACGGTTACGTCGGTACAATCAATGGCGGTGCGGACACAGTGTTCTCGATTACTGTTGATTCCCAGACAGGCCAGTACACATATACGCAGTTTGCAACTCTGGATCATCCTGACGGTACAGACCCGAATGACACAATCGAACTGACATTCGGTGTGGCTGTAACAAGCACGGATGGTGACAGTGATACAGGTTCAATCACGATTTCTGTCGGTGACGACGGTCCTATCGCCAATGACGATGTCAGTGGCGCCGAAGAAGGCCAGTCCATCACAGGTAATGTTGTTGTTAACGACGACCTCAGTGAAGACGCCGCCAACACGGTTACCCAAGTCGAGCATGACGGTACGGTTTACACTATTCCTCCGTTCGGCTCCGTCACATTTACGACGACGCTGGGTGAAATGACCTTCAATCATGATGGTACTTACACATACACAGCGACAGATATCGGCGATCCTGACGGTACGGATGTGTTCACATACACATTGACTGACCACGATGCCGACAGCGATACAGCACAACTGTCTATCCGCGTAACACCGGATGGTGAGCCAATCGCCGTTACAGAAGAAATGACGGTTGATGAAACTAACCTGACACCGGGTCCATTGGTTATCAACGAATCTGTTGATATCGATTTCGGTCTGGACGGTCAGGGTTCATTCGATCCTAACGGTGACTTTAACTTCGGTGGTTCTGCTGCCGGCGGCGATCTTACATCAGGTGGCCAACCGGTTGAAGTTCAACAGACAGCTGATGGTTATGTCGGTGTTATTGCCGGTACAACCACAAAGGTTTTCGAACTGATTGTTCAGGATAACGGTGATTACTCATTCCAACTGTTCAACACGCTGGACCATGCAGATGCGACAGACCCGAATGACACAATCGTTCTGAACTTCGGTATGACAATTGCCGACTCTGACGGTGATACAGCCGACGGTACGATTACAATTAATGTTCTTGATGATGCGCCTGTCGCATTGGATGACTTTAATACTGTTCCGCAAAACCAGCTGACAGCCAACGGTAACGTCACAGACAATGATGTTAACGGCGAAGATGCGCCTTCACAGGTTACAAGCATTACCTTCAACGGTACGACTTTGGCCGTTGCTCAAGGCACGCCGACAACAATCGACGGTGACCACGGTACGTTGGTAATCAATGCTGACGGTACATACACCTACACATCATTCGGTACGAACGCGAATGTCGAACAGGATGTCTTCACATACAGCCTGACAGACTTCGACGGTGACACAGACACAGCCGAACTGACGATCGACCTTCAGGACATCGATGTTGACCCTGATCTTGTCGGTTCCGAAGTAACGGTTGATGAAACAGACCTGAATCCGACTGACGATGCTTCGAACACCGTGACAGCCAACTTCGGCGTTGACGGCCCGGGCACGGTTACAGTTTCCGGTGCGAATACAGTCACATTCAACGGTGCAGAGAATAACCAACTGACTTCGAACGGTACGCCTGTGACAATCACGACGCAGGGTAACTCTTACGTTGGTACAGCCGGTGGCGAAACGGTCTTCACTCTGGTTCTGGATCAGGACACAGGTGATTACACGTTCACACTGTACGGTACGCTGGACCATGCGGATGAAACCAATCCTGATGATGTCATCGAATTGACATTCGGCGTGACAGCAACAGATAGCGATGGCGACACTGACACAGGCACAATCACTGTAAATGTTAAAGATGACGGCCCATCCATCAGTGGTAAGGCTGCACCTATCGACGAAGACGGTCTGGTTAACGGCCCGATCAGCTACACACGTACTCTGAACCATGACTATGGTGAAGACGGTGCAGGCGAGATTCGTCCGACAGACAACTTCATGGCGACTTTCGAAATGGGTGGCAACGCACAGACGCTGACATCCGGTGGTGAAGACATCATCGTAACGCAAACTGCCAACGGCTATATCGGCCAGACAGCAGGCGGCGAGACGATCTTTACTCTGGAAGTCCAGAATAACGGCGAATATACATACACCCAGTTTGCCGGTATCGATCACCCGGATCCGAATGACGGTGATGACGTGATCTGGCTGAAATTCGGTGTCGAAATCGTTGACTACGATGGTGATACAGCGCCAGCGACAATTACAGTCGACGTGCATGACGCCATGCCGACAGCGCCAAACAACTCCGTATTCCCTGTGGCCGAACACGGTCTGGAAAACGGTCCGGTTGTTGTGACGAAAAACTTCAACGGTGGCGACTTCGGTGGCGACGGTGAAGGTCAGTACGAATTCGACGGTACATTCATGTTGCTGGGTAACTCCAGCACAGCCGGTGACGAGCTGACATCCAACGGCGAAAAGGTCGATGTTGTCTTTAACGGCAATGTAGCGACAGGCCAATTGGCTGACGGTACGGTCATCTTCACGATGGAACTGGACCCTGCAACAGGCCAACACACATTCACATTGTTCGAATCTCTGGATCACGGTAAGACCGATAAATCCGGTGCTCAGGATGTTGTATGGGCCAAATTCGGCGTTAATATCGTCGATGCGGACGGTGACAGCAAACCTGCAATGATCCAGGTTGATATCCGTGACGATGCACCTGATGCCGTTGATGACACAGACACTCTTGCTGACAATGAGACATCAACGTCCGGTAACGTTATTCCGAACGATGATCTGAGTGCTGATGAGCCGAATACGGTTACAGAGATCACCTTTAACGGTACAAGCAAGACAGTTGTTGCGGGCACACCGACAACAATCGACGGGCAATACGGTACTTTGACGATCAATTCCGACGGTAGCTACACCTACACATCATTCGGTACAAACACCGCTGTTGTTCAGGATGTCTTCACATATACGTTGACGGACTTCGATGGCGATCATGATGATGCGACATTGACGATCACGATACAGGATATCGATGACAATCCGATTCTTGCCGATGTTCAGCCATTGGTTGTTGATGAAACAGACCTGAACCCGACAGATGATGACTCCAACACCATTACCGCCGACTTTGGCGATGATGCGCCGGGTACGTTCGTTGTCACAGGTACAGGCACATTCAGCTTCAACGGTGCGGAAAACAACCAACTGACATCCAACGGTGTTCCGGTCGATGTCAGCGTTGAAGGCAACGATTACGTCGGTAAAGCGAACGGTGCGGAAATCTTCCGTCTGTCCCTGAACGAGAATACAGGCGAATACGAATTCATCCTGTCCGGTACGCTGGATCATGCGGATGAAACAAATCCTGACGATGTTATCGAGCTGAGCTTCGGTGTAACCGCCGTTGACAGTGATGGTGATACCGATACAGGCAGTATCGTTGTAGAAGTTAAGGATGATGGCCCATCCATTAGTGGTAAAGCCGCGCCTATCGACGAAGACGGTCTGGTTAACGGTCCGATCAGCTACACACGTACTCTGAACCATGACTATGGTGAAGACGGTGCAGGCGAGATTCGTCCGACTGACACTTTCATGGCGACATACTCCATGGGTGGCAATGCACAGACAATTACCTCCGACGGTGTTCCGGTTGATATCGAAACAACTGCCAACGGGTATGTCGGTAAGGCAAACGGTCAGACAGTCTTCACATTGGAAGTGCAGACCAACGGTCAATACACATACACGCAATATGCGGGCCTTGATCACCCTGACACGAACAATGACGACGACGTTATGTGGTTGAAGTTCGGTGTTGAAATTGTCGATTACGACGGTGATACAGCGCCAGCGACAATTACAGTCGATGTTCATGACTCAGCGCCGACAGCGCCGAATAACTCCGTATTCCCTGTGGCCGAGCATGGTCTGGAAAACGGTCCGGTTGTTGTTATGCGTAACTTCAACGGTGGCGACTTCGGTGGCGACGGTGAAGGCCAGTACGAGTACAACGGTACATTCATGTTGCTGGGTAACAGCAGTACAGCGACCGATGAGTTGACCTCCGGCGGCGAGAAAGTCGAAGTCACATTCAACGGTAATGTTGCGACAGGTGCAACTGCGGGCGGTACAGTCGTCTTCACGATGGAACTTGATCCGACGACCGGTAAGCACACATTCACACTGTTCCAGCCTCTGGATCACGGTAAACCTGACGCCTCCGGCGCACAGGACGTGGTTTGGGCCAAGTTCGGTGTTGATATTGTGGATGCCGACGGTGACCGTGACAGCGCGATGATTCAGGTTGATATCCGTGATGATGCCCCTGAAGCCGGTGCAAACTCCGTATTCCCTGTCAGCGAAGCAGGCCTTGTAAACGGCCCTGTAGAAGTGACACGTGATCTGGATGGTGATTTCCACGCCGATGGCGAAGGCCAGTTCGAATATAACGGTACGTTCATGTTGCTGGGTAACAGCAGTACAGCGACCGATGAGTTGACCTCCGGTGGCGAGAAAGTCGAAGTGACATTCAACGGTAACGTTGCGACAGGTACGACAACAGGTGGCACAGTTGTGTTCACGATGGAACTCGACCCGTCTACAGGCGAGCATACATTTACATTGTTCGAGCCTCTGGATCACGGTAAACCTGACGCCTCCGGCGCACAGGACGTGGTTTGGGCCAAGTTCGGTGTTGATATTGTCGATGCGGACGGTGACCGTGACAGCACGATGATCCAGGTTGATATCCGCGACCACGCACCAAATGCGAAAGATGACTGTAACGAATTTGAAGTCGAAGTTGTAAACAAGGACTTCAACGTTGTGATGGCTCTGGATGTGTCCGGTTCTATGGGCGGCGACAAGATTGCGTTGCTGAAATCCTCAGTGAACAACCTGTTGACTGACTTCAACAATTACCAGTCCGGTGAGATTAAGGTTCACCTCGTACCATTCGCGACAAATGCGGGTGCGGGCGAGACATTCACAATCACCGATGCTGCCGGTTATGCTGCTGCTATCGATTACATCAACAGCTTGAATGCAAACGGTACAACGAACTACGAAGCACCTCTGCAATCCGCTATCGAGTGGCTGCAAGGCGCAAGCAGTAACGATCCTATCGCAGGTGCAGAGACATATACGTACTTTGTCAGCGATGGCGAGCCAAACCGTTACCTGAACAACAGTGGTTCATCCACATCCGGTTCTGCCAATGTTGTTATGGGCGAAATCTCCGGTACTGACGGTACGAACGAGATCGACACCCTGCAAGGTTTGAGCACGGAAGTGATTGGTGTCGGTATCGGTGTTAACGGTACAACGCTGGCACGTCTTGGCCAGATCGACTCTGACGGTACTGCACTTGATGTTCAGGACCCGACGGATCTGGAAGCGATGTTGCAGGCAACAAGCCCGATCAAAGGCCAGACAAGCGGTAACGTGATTACCGGTGAACATGGTGGCCCGGGTGCTGCTGACAGCTTGAGTGCCGATGTAGACAACACAGTGACGCAGATCAGCTTCGGTGGAAACATTGTGACTGTTCCTTCAAACGGTACAAACACAACGATCGACGGTGACTACGGTACGCTGACCATCAACAACACAGGTGCTTACAGCTACGAGTTGTTCGATGCGGCATACACAACCGAGACATCTTATGTCTTCACGAAGTTCAACCCTCCGGGTTCAGACAATGGTGGCGACATCAAGAAGGTTCAGGCCGATTACAACGAGACAACAGAGTCTCTGAGTTTCGAGATGGTGGTAGACCCTGTTTCACAAGGTTTCACACTGGCTCTTAACAACGGTCCTAACCCGAAAGGTCATGGCGGTGAGCTGGCATTGATCTACTTCGATGCAAGCGGTGCCGAGCCGGTCATCACAGTGTACGCATACAATGGTGCGAATACGCAGACCAGTTACAAAGACGGTTCTGCTGCCGGTGGTACGCAAACACCAGACAAGATCCTCAGTTCTCTGAACGATCCTGATGCCTTTGACATTACGGTTACAACCGATGCCAACGGTAACAAGGTCTTCAGCTTCGAGATGGATGCGAGCTCTATCCAGTCCCACGACCCGATCCACGGTCCGAATGGTGATTGGACAGGCGTAGCCTTCGACGAATCTGTCGGTATCTGGTTGCACCCGGTCAAGAATCTGGACGCGGATTACAATTCCGACGGGTTCCTGTCTAACTGGGGTGGCTCAAACGGTTACTACGACACATCGAACCAGAATACGGTCAAGCATGTGACAGCCGAAGGCCAGACAATCGACGAGTTCGATTATGTTCTGACCGATGGTGACGGTGACACAGACACAGCTTCCTTGACGCTGAAGTCTACAGTGGCCAACTCTTCAGTCTTCGTGGGCAGCGATGCAAACGATGTTATTGAAGGCACAGACGAAGGCGATGTTATCATCGGCGGTCTGGGCGAAGATACTCTGTATGGCGGTGAAGGCGCGGATACGTTCCTCTTCAACGCGATTAACGAGGGCACAGACACCATTAAGGACTTCGATGTTGCCGAAGGTGACAATCTGGACGTTTCCGCTCTGTTGCAAGGTTACGACGCCCTGCAAGACAGCATTGACGACTTCGTCTTTACGACCGAGCAAGGTGGCGACACAGTTGTTTCTGTTGATCCGACAGGTAGCGGTAATGCTGCGAACTCTACACAGGTTGCCGTGCTTGAAGCGGTTACCGGTTTGAGTGCAGATGACATCATCGGCGACGATAATAGTCAGACAACCGTTTAATGACATAAAAGTTTTTTGGGGAACCCGGTTTTCATTTGAAAGCCGGGTTTTTCTATGCTTTAACTTCCTAGAATTAAAAGATTTTGGATAGAATTCAGGGCATTGAAAAATTATGCAAATCTCTTGCATGCCGAATCAAAAACAGGCATAAAGGGTGGAGTATGAACCCTGTGGATAGTCCATCCGAAACAGAGCATAATCATATAGTTATTTGAGTGAGAGGAAGACACCGTGATTACGAGAACACGCACAGTACGCAAACTTTGCCTGACTGTATCGGTCGTAGCGCTATCATCTGTAGCCGCCATGACAATTGGAAGTGCGCAACTGCACGCACAAGACGCCGCGCTTCATAAATCCCTGAGCATTACTATGCAGGATGCTGTAAGGAGCGGTCTCGCAACTAACCCGGAATACGGTACTGTTGCTGCAAGCCGTCGCGCGACGGACGAAGAGCTGAACCAAGGTGAAGCGTTGTTCCTGCCCTCTATCGATTTTGCCGGTGATTTCGGTTTCGAACATAGTGACGACCCTGCGACTCGTGCGGGCCCGGGCGATGACGAAGAAGATCTTTTCCGCTCTGAAGCCGGTTTGACACTGACACAGCTGTTGTTTGACGGTTTTGAATCAAAATTCGAAGTTCTGCGTCAGAAAGCACGCGTGAACTCTGCCGCTCACCGCGTTCGTGAAACATCCGAGCTTGTCGGTCTGGCAATTGTCCAGTCTTACCTCGAAGTTATGCGCCAACGTCAACTGCTTGTTATTGCAAGACAAAACGTTGCAGATCACCTTTCTATTCTCGAGCAGGTTGAAGACGGCGTGAATGCCGGTCGTACAACTCAAGCCGACCTTGAGCAGGTTCGTGCCCGTGTGGCCGCTGCGAAAGCGACAGAATCCAATACACGCCAGGCCCTGCGTAATGCAGAAGCCACATACATCGAAGAAGTAGGCGATGAAGCCGGTCAATTGACTATGCCGGTTATTCCTTACGATGCATTGGCCGCCGGTGTTGACGAAGAAGTTGAAAAAGTACTGTCATACAGCCCGACACTGGACATCTTTGCTTCCGACATCGAAGTTGCCTATGCCGAAGCGATCCAGACACGTTCTACACAGTATCCGCAAGTTGACTTCCAGGTTAACGGCCGTGTCGGTAACGACATCAACGGCGTTGAAGGCGTGGACCGTTCCGCATCTGCTCTCGTGGTTGTAAACTGGAACCTGTACCGCGGTGGCGGCGATATTGCCCGTGCCCGTGAATTCCTTCACAGACACCAGCAAGCCAAAGAAGCCCGTACGGAAGCTGCACGTGCAGTGACTAACGAAGTCCGTCAAAGCTGGGCTGCTATGATTGCTGCCGGTGAGCAGGCCCGTGAATTTGCTTCTCAGGCCGAAGCCAACGTCGAAGTTGTAAAAGCATACAAAGACCAGTTCACACTGGACCGTCGTACGCTGCTTGATGTGTTGGACGCACAAAACGAATTGTTCGTTTCCCGCTCCAATGCGATCAACTCCGAATTCCTTGAAATGTTTGCCGTTTATCAGATTCTTGCTCTTAAAGGGAGCTTGCTCCCGACCCTCGGTCTCGAGTATCCTAGAGAGAGTGTTTTGGCTTCCGATGAAACTTGGGACCATGACCGCAAGATGGAGGCCCGATAGTTTAAGGCCTCCTTTCACGCTCTTTTCAGGATGAAAGGCTTTAAACACCGGTGACCCAAGAGAAACCGAAAAAGAACGAGACGGGCAAATCCAAGCCAGAACAGACTTCCGAACAAAGTGCGCCTCAAAAAGAGGCCGCTTATCCTTCTGCAAATCCTGAAGAGAATACTCAGGAAGAGAAATCCGCTCAAGATGGTGATCCGTGGCCTTTGCAGGCTGACCGTATGGCTATACGCCTGCCACTGGTCGATTGTCTGCGTATGATGGCGGGTCACTTTGGCCGCCGGACAAGCAATGCCGCACTGACATCTGGTTTGCCGATCCCTAAAAACGGTATTACACCTTCATTATTCATACGCGCCGCCGAGCGGGCCGATATGCAGGCCCATCTGGCCGAGCGCTCTTTGGAATCTCTGGCGATCGCGCCGAATTTGCCTTGTATCCTGACATTGGAAGAGGGGCAGGCCTGTATATTGTGGGAGATTAAATACCCCAAAAGGGCGCCACCGAAAAAGACAGTCGGCGAAGGCGGTACGCAAGGCCCTGTCGAGATTCACCCGAAAACTCGTTTTCTGGTCCAATTCCCCGAAACACCCGATGAAAAAAGCTTTATCAGTCTGGAAGAGTTGAAAAACCTCTACACAGGCTATGCGTTCTTTGTTCGCCCTGTTGCGCGTGTTGATGACCGTGCCGGTCCGGCTGAAATTGATACAGGACGTAGCTGGTTCTGGGCGGCGTTCTGGAAGAACAAAACGCTATACACGGAAGTTGCCATCGCAGCTATTTTCATCAACCTGTTCGGTATTGCGGGCTCCATATTTATTATGAGCGTGTACGACCGTGTGGTCCCGAACGGTGAAGGCGCGCTGGATACGCTATGGGTACTCGCTGCGGGTATTCTGATTGTTTATTTCTTTGATTTCATGCTTCGGAACTTGCGGGCGCATTTCCTTGATTATGCGGGGCGTAAGGCGGATATCGTGATTTCTGCGGCCTTGTTCGAGCAGATGATGGGTATGAGTATGGCTCACCGCCCGGCCAGTGCAGGCGTATTGGCCGCGAACATGAAAGAATTCGAAACCTTACGGGATTTCTTTACCTCCGCGACGATGGTGGCGTTGATCGATTTGCCGTTCGTGTTCCTGTTTATCGCTATTATTTCCATTATCGGCGGTCCTATTGCCTTTGTACCCCTAGCGGCGATTCCTTTAATTGTCGGTATGGGATTTTTCCTGCAAGGCCCGCTGCAAAAGGTGATCAAAGAATCCTTGCATGAAAGTGCGTTGAAGAACGCTTTGCTGTTCGAGACCATTATCGGGCTTGAAACCATTAAAGTGCAGGCCGCTGAAGGCCACACACAGCGTAGTTGGGAAGAGTTGACCGATAAAGCCTCCCGTACGTCTGTTAAATCGCGCCAGATTGCCGCCTTTGCGCAAAACTGGGCATTGTTCATGCAGCAAGCTGTAAGTGCCGTCATTGTCATTGTCGGTGTATACCTCATTAATGACGGTACGTTGTCTATGGGTGGCTTGATTGCTTGTGTGATTTTGTCGGGTCGCGCGATGGGTCCTCTGGCACAGGTTGCGGGTCTGATGACCCGACTAAGCCAATCCCGCGAGGCTCTGGATCAGCTTGATGATTTGATGAAGAAACCTGTCGAGCGTCCGGAAGGTAAGCATTTCATTACGTTGCCGCATATTGCGGGCCGCGTAGAATTTCGAGACGTTGTGTTCCATTATCCCGGTCAAAGCACACCTGCGGTGAACCATTTGAGTTTCACGATTGAACCCGGTGAAAAGGTTGGCGTTATCGGTGCCGTCGGTTCGGGTAAGACAACATTGGAGCGTTTGTTGATCAATTTGTACGAACCCTCCAATGGTTCTGTCCAGATCGACGGAACGGATGTCCGCCAAATCGACCCGGGTGATCTGCGCCGCAATGTCGGCTCCGTTCAGCAAAGCCCGCAGCTGTTTTTCGGTTCTGTACGTCAGAATATCACTATGGGTCACGAGACTGCCCCTGACCGTGCGGTGCTCCGTGCAGCCGAATTGTCGGGTGTGATGGAATTCCTCAAAGATTCAGCCGCAGGGCTTGATACGCAAGTCGGAGAGCGTGGTGAAGCCTTATCGGGCGGACAGCGTCAGGCCGTCGCAATTGCACGTTCATTGCTCTATGATCCGCCGATCCTTGTATTGGACGAGCCAACAGCGTCCATGGACCCGGCGTCCGAAAACCGTCTGCGCAAGCGTTTGAAAGATGTATGCCAGGATAAGACCACCATCCTGATTACGCATAAGGGCGCGATGCTGGATATCGTTGATAAGCTGATTTTGATCGACCGTGGCCGTTTGGTGGCGTACGGGCCGAAAGATGAAGTAATCCGTAAGTTACAGGCCCGCCAATACGGCTCAGAGGCCGAGAATACGAAGGCGTAGTAGCTATGGCTGATAAGAAAAAGCAGGCACAACAAAGCAAAGCGGATGCACAGGCGTCTTCTCCTGTCGGTCAAGCCGGCGCGGGCGAAACAAAGCCACCAAAGCCGATTTACGGCGAGCAGGTCGAGCATGACCTCTGCACCGAACCGCGTTGCTCCGACACCGAGCCCCGTGTACCCGGCGCTATAGGCGACGCGCCCGCCGCGAGCCGACCCGTGGAACGCGACGAGCTGGGTGGACATGTCGATCGCACCACCCCACTTGTGCGAGAACCGGATGCCGGACAGCTGCGGGAACGTGCCGTAGAAGTGATCAGCGAGTCGCTCAAAGGTCTCGGGGCGTTGATCCTGCGCCGCTCTGACGCGCCT
>JAESRE010000034.1 GCA_016764775.1 Alphaproteobacteria bacterium | reverse complement strand
AAGCCGATTTCCGCGGGCGCATCAGGGTCGGCGACAAATACGAAATGGTGAAGCCCTTGCGAGATAGAGGCAATCGGGTAAGAACCGAATATCGCATCGGAAATTGTGCCTGTCGCCGAACCGTCACCCGCCGCGAACACAAGATTGCCTCCGCCAAAGCTCGCCGCAATACCTTGCCCCGTCGCACCGGATTCAAAAATAACACCGTCGGGAACAGCACCGACATTGACCGTTGTCTGCCATGTACCTACCTGCTGTGCGTCTTCGAAATTTGAAACTGTCGTATTCGGCGCAACGGACGTGGTCGGTGCGGGGAAGCCCGCCGTCGGATCAACAATCGTGGTAAAGCCGTAATCGCCACCACCCAAAGATGCGGCGGGGTTGCCGTTCAGATCCTGAAACACGCCGGACGTGAACGTCACTTCGTAATTCGTTGAAAATTCCAGAAGCTGCGCCGACAGATCCAGTGTAACCGTGTCGTTCACGATCATCACACGCGCATCACCGGCGGGAATATTAAATGTTCCGCTGCCATCCGTGAGGTCCGTAATAACGATATTGCCTGTGCCCGCCTGCACGTCCTGATCAAACGTAAAGCTGATATCCGTTCCGACAGACACATCCGTAGCGGCATTCGTCGGACTAAACGCCAATAATCCGGCAGGAATGAAACTCGGTGCCGCGTTCGGGTCAACACGCTTTTGAACACGAATGGTATTCTCACGACTGACTTTCCTGAAGATATATTCGGACGGGGATTTTTTACGGAACTGCTCATCCCAATCATACAGATATTCTTGTGGCGCACCGAATGTGTAGTTGTAACGCAACCCCAGACCAAGCTCTGTTGCGCGCCCCTCTTCATCATTCACAAGCCCTTCAAGGGTAAACGCGGGTACAGGAGAATATTCAACGCGAAATTCCTTACCGTCCGTATCGCTCACACCGTCAAACCCTTGCCAGCGGTATCCGCGCCCGAACACCTCAAGCGCAGGCAGGAACGGCATACGTCCTGCCAGTTCGAAATCCATGCCGTCTTGTGCGCGCTCCTGAAACACCCCTGTCGTATTCTTCCAATCCGACAAACCTTTATAATAATTGGCCGACGCCCCCCAGAAACTGGTCTGCAAGTCGACCCCCGCACTGGCGCGTAAATGATTATAAGGGCGCTGATAATCGAGGAACACGTTACTGCCGACGACGTAATCCTCGCTTTCGGGCAAGAAACGGTACCCCAGTCCGGCTGAAATATTGCTCCGTGAATCTTCATATGCGAATGAAGCCTGCGCGAACAAATTGTGCTTACGCCCCTCGGAACTATAAAGCGGCTGCAGGGTCAACACACTGTATTCAGGACCGTTGTTCTCGCGGATTTTGTAACTAACTTCGAGATTACGCAAAAATGCATATTGTGAATTCTTCGCCGCTGCCAGACCTGTTTCGATAAAGGCTTTGGCAACCTGTTGATCCAGACCGTCCAGCAACTCACTGCGAATAGCGAAGGATTTGAAATCACGGCCCGCCGTGACGTCCTTCACAAAACGGCGTCCTACAGATTTAATCGAAGTCGCCGCCGCATGTTTAAAGGACGCCATAAAATAACCGCGCAATCCGTCATACGTCCGCCCCTCGAAATCACGCTTGCCGAAACTCTCGCTCATAAACTGTTCGAAGGCGCGTTCCGCCGCGAAATTTAGAGCTTCCTGCGACAACTCCTGAACATCCTCCCCGTTCATATCAACTTCGCCGTTATTCATTCGGGCCTGCTGGATAGCTCCCTCATAACGGTTACGAACCAGATCATACGCCGCACGCATTGCCGCTTGCGCCACCGTGTCATCCCCACCGTGTTCAAAATCCACAGCACCTTCATAGGCGGGTTGATGGAGCGGATATGGAGTGTTCCCTGCCGCCGCGTCTTCTTCGGCAATGTCGTACATACCCGCCGCAGGTTCGATCGCAGGAATATCGGCAAACACATCTTCGTTGTCTTCATCTATCGGCGCGACGGATAAACGCTTCATCATATGCTGTCGCGTAACGGCATCCCGCATGTCCCGCTCGGACAAATCGTTATACGCCATAGTTTGCGGATATTGCGGACCTGCTTCCATGCGTTCTATGACCGGTTCGACACTCGCCGACAGCCCCTCTATCTTCAGCTCCAGTGACATCGGCGCACAGATATGCCCATGCCAACGCAACGCGGAACAGGCATCTTCCGACAATGTCTGCGCGGCCTCTTCGGGCATATTCATCTTTCGCAAAATGGCGATCAGACTGACATTTTTCTCATCCGTTTTGTCTTGCTGCGATTGGGATAACGCAAACGGTTGGAAAAAATGTAGAACGGGAAAGTCTACCTGATAGGCTTCCCATGCAGTCATGGCGGCGCGGTCGTTGTCGTAATCAGAGAGATACAAAGCCTTTAAGTCATCAGGCAGAAAACCGTCACCTTCTGATGCTGACAACAAACGCATACTCGCCGCAGGTTGAAGCATATCCGACGTTTCAAACGGCCCATATATCTCTGCGGTTTCAGCGGCTTCGAGGGTTTCTACATCTTGCTGCGGCAACTCGCTGATACGCGGAATACCATCCCACGTGCTATTGCCCCTTACAGCATGAACACCGTAAAGGGCCAACAGGCAAACGGAAACGAGCCCAAAAGCTCCCTTAAAAGAGAATGTGCGACGCACGGGGCCATCCAAAAGTAAATTAATCTGCGAAAGAATTTCCGCAGCAAGACCCTTTAATTATGCATGAAAAACATACGGATTAAGAGCACTACCCACGGTTTTATCCACAGGCAGTGTTACATTGAAAATCGCGGGAAGATTATATCTAGGTTCCGACTTTTTTGACTTCGGCGCTGCCATACTCAGCGACAAATTGACCGAAAATCTCGATCGCCTTCAATACACGTGGCGCATACTTTTCGATAAAGGCACGATCCAGTGTTTCACCGTCCTGATACGCCTTCAACGCCGTTGCACCGTCATAGTCACACCCCGAAAGACGCAAAGTCAGCACATCGGCTTCGGCACCGAATGCTTTACCCGGCAATGTCGCCAGATTGTATTCTTTCAGCAGAACCTCATGCACATCTTGCGAAGTTGTAATGCCGTTAGCGGCCAACCCCTCACGGAACGGTTCGAAGTTCGGATAGTTGTAAAACGCGCCTTGCGGTTCCGGCGCAATGATACCGACTTCGCGCAAGCCGTGCGCAATCGTTTTATTCATCAATGCATGAATGTCCGTACAGGCCTGAATATGATCTTCGATATCCTTGTGGCCTTTATAGGCTTCAACACAAGCCTGCTGGATCGGTGAAGACACACAAGACCATGTCTCGCTAACGATACAGCGCAACGCATTATGCAGACCCTCGATATCCTTCGGAATAAACCCGACACCGATGCGCCATCCACCCAAGGACAAATGCTTAGAAAGTCCGGTTGTAACGGCGGTCACGGCAGGTGCGTAAGGCGCACAACTGCGGTATTCACCATCAAAACTGACCAGACCGTAAATCTCGTCGGAAATGATCAATACGCCCTCTTCTTCACAAACCTTCGCAATCGGTTCCAACTCATCACTCGGGATCGTCAAACCTGTCGGGTTGCTCGGGGCGTTCAGGATAATCTTGGACGGGTTCTGGCCATTCTCACGTGCCTGCTTAATCACATTACGCAATTCTTCGGGATCAATGTGATACCCGTCATCATCCAGTGTTGTCGGCACTTTGATCACGTCGGCATGAAGCATCTTGGCTTGCGGGTCGTAGCTCACCCAGCTCGGCACGGGCATCAACAAGTCACCTTCGATCGCCATTTGCAGAGCGTATAAAATCAGCTTGCTGCCCGGTGCGATGATGATCTCCGTCGCGTTGATATAGTCATCACCATATATGGGTCTGTAATACTCGCGAACCGCTTCGCACAAATCATCCAGACCGTCGGCTTTCAGATATTCTTTTCTGTGTGCGGCGTCGGCCAAAGCCTTTTCAAGACGCGCAGGTACGGGAAACGGAGATTCCCCAAACCCCATATGATATACGGTTTCACCGTCGGACCGCTTTTGATGAACCAGATCATTGGCCCAAAGCGTAGGTGAATGCGGTAAGTTTTGAATAGTATCGGTCAGTTTGATCATGGCGGTTTCCTTCTAGCTCTTAGGCTGCCAAAGTTTCATCCTTGTCGGCCGTCTCATCTTCCGGCTCCATTTCGTGGCCGCGGCCTTTGTAATCGATAATCACTTTCTTGAAAAAGTCCATACCGAAACTGTTGGTCAACAACGCGACCAGACCGCCGTATTTCTCATTATCGCCGCGCCGCGCATCATAGATGATACGGTCTTCGTACCCTGATATCCAAAGTGCATCGGGGTTACGTTTGGCAATCACCAGATCACCTTGCGCACCCGCGCTGTGCGGGGAGCGGTGGAATTTAAAAATAATCAGCCCCTCGCCCAACAACTGCTTCACGGCATCTTGCAAAGCCAACGGTAAATTCTGAAAACGTAAAGTTTCCTCATCCAGCTTATCGATCACGCTGACGACTTCCATTTTCCCCCACTCCGTAGACATGGAAAAACGGGAACGCGCTGTATCGGACAAACCCTTCATCGCATCGTTATGAATCTTCCACGCCGTTTCAACAGGAAGTGAAAACGCCTTGTGACCTTCGATGTCGCGGCTTTGGAAAATATATTTCGGCTTGATGCCCATGCGGCGGCATTCTTCATGCAGAACGCGCATGGCGCTCTCGCTGTCGTTTACCTTCAAAATCATCGGTGTCTGGTTCTCGAGAGAAACGTAACTCAGACCCAGCATTTTGGTCACAGCGCTGTAAGAGACATCCATCCACTTATATCCGGGACCGTTTTCATTTGGGATGTAATTGTTGTTCTCATCCCGCAACAAAAATTCATCAGGGTGTGAATAGTGCGTGACCAAATTGAGATGCAGATGCGGAAATTCTTCGTGAATAAACTTAAACGTTTCCACCAGCGCGTCATCAAAACGTTCGGGACGGAATGCAATTTCCTTTGTACCGAACCGCAAGATATTCACGCCCGCTTGACCAGCAGCCTTGGCAAAACGGTAAAGCGTTTTATTCGGCAACACCATGATATCACCACCCGACAGCAGCAATTCACGGATAGGATAACGTCTTTCACCCGTTTCAGGATCAACGCCTTCGTTCTCTTCCAAACGCTTATTGTAATCGATAATATAGTCGCGCAATTCTTCGGGACGCACGCTGATCTTGCCCGTATCCTTGTTGAACAAATCAAGGCGGTAGCAATAACGGCAGTGCGCCGAGCATGTCGGGGACGCATACCCCAAAACAATCTCGTCATATTTGTGCAGCAATTTTCCATGCAGGCTGTTACGGCCCGGTGTAAAATTCATCTGGTTCGACGGGTCCTTCGCACCATCAAGATCAAGCGTCTCTTCAAGACGCGGCAAAATCAATGCTGCAATCGGATAGCTGGGCGGCATCTTCGGCACAAGGATCTCGCCATCCTGATCAACCAGTTCTTCACCTGTCGCCAGCGCCTGATAATGCGCGTTCGTTCCGAACATCATGCGTTTATCAACGCCCTGCTGTATCATTTCGGTGTATTCATCTTCGGTGTAGATCGCCTTTAACATCTTCGAAACACGGTCGTGTGTGAAACGGCCACGCAAAGGCCTCACATGTTTCATCCGTGTTTTTGGGATATCCAATCCGCGACTGGAAATGATTTCAGAATTCTCCATGGTCTCTCTCCCCGCTAGTAGTCTGCTCATCAAAATTACGACTCAGGCTCGTGGCTTATGGACCTCAATTTCATTCCATAAGTTGCCAAAATATCGAATGATTAAAAAAAGGCAACATAAAAATTCTATGTAAATATCTGTTTTTACATGGTTTTTCATGTGCGGCGCAGTATAATAAAATTTCGCGTATTCTGATTTAATGAATCATTTTAGAGGCTTAGCAACCATAAAAAATCTGCCGCGAAGCAGCATTTTATACCCGCAAAGCATAATTTTATTCATAATTTTTTTGAGCGCGAAAGCCAAACGAACACAGAAAAAAGACAATGCTGCACACCATCATGGTCAAAACGATCGCCGGACCGGATGGCCAATCGAATATATACGACGCCACCAAGCCGCCGGCAAAAGAGAACAGAGAGACGGTTAAACCCCAGAGCACTTTATAATGCTGCACCCTGACAACCGCCAAGGCAGGCAAGATCAAACTGGCAAAGACAAGGTAGATGCCAATCAAATTCACCGCGAACGGAATGGCAATAGCAAACAGAGGGTAAAATAAGAACTGCCTACGCCCTGCAAACATCATCCATATCATGCACACCGCAATAAATACGGGTGCGGCCAAACGGATGTCTGACCAATCGGCCCACAGGATTTGCCCGGCGAGGATATTCTTCATCTCCTCCCCGCCATGCGGGTCATTCGCCATCAGTAATAGTGACAAACTCGCCCCGACAACAAAGGTGCACCCAATCAGGGCTTCCTGATACCGCCCTGCATATTTTTCAGTTGTATGAAAAGCAAATGCACAGAGCAATGCCGCCACCAACCCCGAAACCAAAGGGCCGTACATACCAATTGCAGAAAATTCATCGACTGGCACAAGAGTCTGAAACGCGATCATGCCCAGCGCGGCCAGTTGCGCGACCGCCAGATCCAGAAAAATGATCCCGCGCTTCAATACCTCTTGGCCCAACGGGACATGCGCGAGGGAAATGATAGCTCCGGCCACAAAGGCCGGAGCGAGTAGAGATATGGTTTCAAAGCTCACAACTATGATCCCTGTTTAAGAAGGCGAAGCGTTTCATCGAAGAGTGCCGACAAGCTCCCCGCTTTGTCATTGCCGCCAACAGTAAACGGCATGTGCACGACGGGAATATTTGATTTGTCAGACAACCATTCCGCTGCGTCCTCATCCTCATAAGGAGACACAAGAATGGCCTGCACGTCTTTGCCCTGAACCTGCTTAAGCACGGTTTCAAGATGCGATGCCGTCGGCGGAATTCCCGGCTTCGGCTCCAACGTTGCCGTCACCTCAAGCCCCAGCCATTCAACCAGATACGCCCACGCATTGTGATAGACCACAATCTTCCGCCCTTTTAATGACGCGGCATCGGCTTCCCACTGCGCGATCAAGCCCGCCCAACGGTCCTGAAATGATTTCAGGTTTTGCTGATAGGTCGCGGCATTTGCTTCATCCAGCAGCATCAACCTTTCCGCCAGCACATCGGCAACGGTCGCGATATTATGCGGATCGAGGTGAATATGCGGATTACCTTCAGGGTGAATATGCCCCATTGAACGATCGACATTACTCATCACTTCCAGCTTTTGCACATAGTCCGAAGCCATCAGCCAGCCGATTGTTTCGGGTTGCACATTCGGCCCGCCCGACTTTTTGATCAGGATCGGCAGCCACCCGATTTCCAACGATGCACCCGTACAAAACACCAGATCCGCTTTGCGCATCGCCGCCAGTAAGCTTGGCTTTGCACGGATGTGATGAACATCCTGACGGGCGTTGGTTGCCGATTTAACCTCGACCAAGTCACCGCCGATTTCTTCGGACAGTGCCGCCCATTCAGGCGAACAGGCAAAGACATTGACCTTCGCAAATGCAGGGGAAGGGGATGCCAGAAGCACCCCCAAGCCTGCTATGATGAAAAATAATCTTCTCATAGCAAGCCTCCCTTAATATGCGTGCGCACCATGAGCACCAAGGCTCATGACGTATTGCAGGATGATTTGGTTATCCTCGTGACCGTCGGCCAGCTCCTCGCGGTTGTATTGAATACGCGCGCGCGAAAACTCGCTGTTGGTCCAATCCACCATCGCAGCAGCAGCCCACGGATCGTGACCACCGTCATCAAGCGCACTGCCCGATAACCCTGTAGGCACATCGCCCGCGTAAAGTTGCGAGTAACGCACACCGGCACGCCATTGCGGATCAAACTTATAGACGCCTTGTGCATACCAACCACTCTGAGAGTCGTCATACGCAACCGGGCCTGTGCCCGCATCCATATCGTCATAGGTGCCGTCATCATCACGGTGGAAATATTCACCCTGGAAGATCAACTCCTGTTCCGCATTGTTGCCAGTCGGTGCATAGACCACACGGGCATCGGCAATGTACAGGCCGCTATCACCGTTAAAGACAACCATGTCTTCATTGGCTTCACGTTCCGCGTCGGAAACCTGCAAAATCGATGCACCTAAACGCCAACTTGTATTGTCGCCGATATCACCGCCGACACGGCCATAGGCTGTCCACGAACCGATTTCGCCGCCGTCTGCGCCGCCACCGGGGAAGTCATTCCCGCGATAAGCACCGCCACCGATTTCAGAATAGAAATCAGTCGGCAAGACAGCCGATATCTGCACACCGTCATCGCCGTAATTACCATCCAGAAATGCACGGTTGGTCAATGGACGGTCGGCAAAGTCATCCGCATGGGAGTGATGCGAGTTCAGGTAGCCGAGCTCGGAGAAGAAACGCCCCGCCTTGGCTTGCAAACCATGCGGCAGAGATGTTGTCTCGACATACGCTTCCTCGACCTCAACCTCTACTTCGCCCTCACGTTCATGCAACGCGATTGTCGCATTCCCGCGGAACAAATTGTCGATATTGGCGGAGAAGTTCAGCTCGGTTTCATCAATGCTCAAACCTTCTGTGCCGCGTTCGGCTTCTTCACCGATTGCAAATCCGGCAATATCACCATCGTCTTCGGAGAAGCCTTGGTACTTGCCTTGCAGAATCACACCGATTTCAGGGTTAAAGCTATTGTCATTTACCTGACGTCTTGATGTCGCAGGCACGGCTGGCCGCCCTGCAGCAGGTTCAACAGCCGCAACCTTTTCATCGGTGCGCACTTGCTTGGCTTCCAGTGTTTCCACCTTGTTTTCAAGCTCGCGGATTTTGGTTTCATAGGCGCTTTGCATAGCTCGGATTTCCTCGCGCAAAGCATTCAAGTCAGCATCATCCGCCGCAATAGCAGGAGATGCACTTAAGATAGCAGCCGCACTGGCCGCCAATAGCAGTTTCTTAGACATGGATATGTCCTTTCTTATCTAAAAATTTTGAAAAAAGTTTTGTGGTTTAGATAAGAAAAGCGGGTGGTGCGCGGGGATTATAGGCCTTGGAGAAAGCCTTTGAAAAAACGGGTGCTTCGGTCGCAATAAACGGCCCCAGCCCCTCAATCTGTACAGCGACTACAGCACTATCGCTGTAAAACGCTGTTTCAATCGATTTGGAAAGAAGGAATTCGGGACAGACATGTGATACATCATCATGACCTTCACCCTCTTCATGATGGTGTTGACCGACATCTGCATGCTGATCGATAGAGACTTCAAATGCATGGTACGGGTGTACTGTGCTGTGCTGGGCCACCGCGATTTGCGCGACAGCCAACGCCAATACAGCCCATAAGCCGATCGACCTCTTGAAATCTATTTTTCCGAACATAGAGGCTTGTTATCACCTTTATTATAAAGGTTCAATACGACTGTTTGCTCAAAGCTCTGTAGGGGTCGCATCGTCGGCCTGTTCCACCCCGTTAATCCGAAGCTGAACAGCCTTCTTTGCATCATCTTCATCAATACCCGCAGCCTTGGCCATAGCATTCACAGCACTGCATTCACCGCGCGCCGCCTTCGGACATAAGCCGCAATTACCGATACTTTGCGCCCAGTTCGCCTGCATTTCTGTTTTGGCCTCGGAACGGGCTTGTTCATGCTTAGTCATTTTGAAATCCTCCTTATGGTATGAGTTCTGAGCCCGCAGCCATGACGGCGGCAACGCCCTGCTGAGTGTTGGCCATGAGGGTGCTCAAGAACGGAACACCCGTGGTTGAAACTTCTGCAAAAGTGGTCGCGAAAAGATAGAAAAGCGCCCCCAGCCCGACAATTTGCGGTGCCTTGTCGGCCGCCGAAGAAAAGAAATTAAAAATACCGCTTATGGCTTGCATCACTTACCTCCCTATCGCCCGATCTCAAAAGCCATGCTCTGGTTTCTGGCGGCCTTCTCGGTAAGGGCACGCCCCCAGGCCGTGTTTTTCTCGTCCAGCTTATCGCCTACATAATCGACAGCCGCACCGACACGGTCCGCCACATGTTGATAGGAATGCTGGATAACCTGCCCCGGTTTCGTTTCCAGACCGGACATCAGCGCAGGCTTAATGCCGCGCTTATATCCAAAGCCCGCAGCCGCGCCGGAGAACAACAAGCCGATACCCGTACCGATATGCACACCGACAATGTCTTCCCAGAAATTAAAATTCAGGAAGGTGGCAATCGTTGTGCTGCCCGCTATACCACCGCCCGTCACACCGGAAACGGCATCGGTAAACTCGTTACCCGCGCCGCCCATATCCAGCCCGACACAAGCCGCAGCGACCCCCGCACCGATAATCGCGTTACGCTTTGTGAACACATGGTCCGTTCCGCGACGCAAAGTTTTGGCACTGCTCACCATCCCGCCCCACAAGTTGGTCGCGGCGATTTTTCCTTTCGCGGCGAGATGGCCGGTCAACTTCAGCGGCTCTTTCCCTTCACCGCGCATCGCGGCCCGTGCCTCCTGCTTCGCATTGTGACGTTTCTCTTTACCGATTGTCGTATTAGCGCTGCGCATTAAGCGTTTGAATGCATCTTTATCAGGTGCGGCTTCGAACAACGCCTCGTAAATTTCCGACGTGCCGCCGCGATACCGTAACTCGGACGCAAGAATATACTCCGCATGCTGATCCAGAGCTTTTGTCAGCGTCTCCGCGTCCCCGTGCTTTCTGTAATCATTCAAAGCCGCGATGACTTCATCCGTCGCATCCAACAGCGGCTCTACATGCCACTTTTCATTCGCCATCAAATGTTCACCAACGTGTTGCATCATGTGATCGAATTTATGCAGCGCCTTTAATGTCGGACGCAGATTTTCGGAAGAGATCGTAAACTCGCGACGCAAGCCATCCAGCTTCGGTTTCTTCAGCTGATCAATCACAAGCGTGCCGTTATACGGCTCCACTTCGATCGGCAAATCGCCTTCAATCGCCGCCTTCACCTCGGCCGCCTTGGCCAGCTTCTCGGCAATCTGCTCCGCCTGCACGGGTTGAAAATCACCCTCGTATTTCGGCTTGATTTCATCTCCCGAGGACAGCGCCGCCAGATGTTCGGAAAGCGGCGTTTTAGGTTTGCGCGAAACAGTTTCCGCAACACTCGAACCCGCTTGTACGGCAAGGTCGGTAACGGGACCCGCCAGTTCGAACAGCTTGCCAAAACCGCGCGGACCGTGTTCATATCCGCGGGAAAATGCCCACATCCAGAATGCAGCGTGCGAAACATTCTGGAACATATTGACCGCAAACAATTTATCGGCCAGCGGCTCGACGACTTTTTCCGCCCCCGCACTGAAGGCCGTCTCCGCGTCAGGGTTAAATCCGGCAAGCTGATACGCGTCCTGCATTGTCGTTTGCAACCAGTCCATGAATTGGTAGGTCGGACCGGTGATAAAATTCGCATTGGCAAAGTGCTTGTACAGCTCGTAACCGCTTAAAGGGGAGAACTTCAAATCCCAGTGATAAGGCTGGTCTCCGAAGATATCACCGGGTATGAGATCGCAATCAACAGGAACGTCGACCAGCTGCCCCAACTCATTGATCATCGGCATCGTGCAACTCGGATCGCCACCCTTCATGTAAATAAGAACAGAGGCCAGAGTCACAAACGCCGTTGCAATCTTGGGGTCCTCGCGAATGAAGTTCACCACATCGCCTGCGAAATCGACGAACGTGTCACCACCCGCTTCCAAAGGCGCACTGATCGCACCGCGAAGTTTATCGCCCACTGTTCCGGGTTTGCCTGCATATTTTTGCATGGTTTCAAGAGCATCACGTTGTTCATCGCTCAAGAATTTGGCATCGAGATCAACACCTGCAACACTGGCGTTGTGAAAGCGATCACGCAGTTCTGCTATGCCTTCTCTTTGATATGCGATTTTATCGTTAGCAGGGTCTTTCACAGCCTGCTTCGCCAGACCGTTATCAAGCGCGCCCATCATTTCATCCGAAAATGACAGCAGGGAATAAAACTCCGTGCCCAGCGCTTCCATCTGTGCGGATGTCACATGGTCCTGCTGCAAATACGTATTCGCAACAGCCATGAACACGGAAATTTCCTTGTTCAGACCTTCAAGCGGGGACGCATGACGTTCGGTAAAATTATAACGTGTCCATGCTTTACGCATAAATTCGGAATTGATGATCGGGGTCAGCGCCGATGTCGCCGTCATTAATTGTGAAAGCTGTTCGGACTTGGAAACACGCGGGTCATCCAACAACGGTGAGTGCAAGCAATCCTGAACGCGTGCTTCAATGGATTTCAATTTATCCTGAACGCCTTCTTCGAACTCGACATTATCGATCAGCGTGCCGATATCCTGTTCTTTGGCAGCATTACAAAAACGCTCAAGCTCATCACCGCTTAAAACTATTGTGCCTGTCCGCTCACTGTAACGGCCATCCGTTGACGTGTTCAGCACGTTGCGGAATGTCTCGTCCAACTTCTTCTGATGATAACCGGCGTATTCGTCCTGATCGTTCAACTCGATGATGAACCCTTGCTCGGGATCGAAATGCGTATTGGGAATAGAACTGATTTTGGCTTCGGAATTACCAAACTCTTTTTCACTCCGCCACGTATCTTCATCACGCATTGCCTGCTCGGTCGCGGCATGACATTCAGCCGTTTCCTTATCCAGACCCTCTTCTTCATCGGGTGGAATTTCAACAGACCCCGTCACAGCAAAACGTAACAAGCGGTGGATGTCCGTGCGGTCTTCATGAACCTGAGCCTCATGAGCCTTCACCTGTTTCACGCGCGAACGAAATCCCTTCGGCCGTTCCTCGTCTTTATAAGGACGGGCCAACGTCGCGCGCACGGGCTGATGGATAAACTCGGAGAACTGCCGCAAGCCCTTCAGGTCAAGCGTGTTGCCGTCGTGTTCAACCGACGCGGGGCAAAGAGTGTCCAGATCAAGAGGCCCGGAAGCCCCTTCGATCTCGAACCGTCTTTCACCGCGGTGATGAACACGTAAACCGTATTGATCCAGTGATGATTGTAAATTACCGGGTAATGCATAATTCCCGGCCAGGCCGAGTGTATGCATTATCTGTCGTTCGTCCAGTCAGGGTGAATACCTTGTGTACCGCCAGCAATGTTACGCAGTTCACTGATTTTGACGCCATGGTCGGAATGTTGCTCGATACAAATATTGGCCGCATCGCGCAAAGTTTCGATCGTAATGCCGTGTTGTGGAGACAAGTGAGTGTTGATCGCGCCGTTCAGACCTCTGGGGTCCAACTGTCCGCGCCATGCCTGAATACGGCCCAATGCCGTGCCCGGTGCATTACCACTGGCAACATCGAGCTCTTCAAGTGCTTGACGTGTGTAATCGGTCTCTGCGTTAAACTGCATCGCAAAACCATTCGTAGGAATAGCGTCGCCACGCACTAAACGGTTACCACTTCGCAATAACAAATCACAATCTACGGCAACGTCACGTGTGGTTGAGAAACCCGGACGCGGGAACAAAAACTTCATCGGCACGTCGCGCATAACGAACTCGGCGTTATCCATTCTGTCCCAGCCGTGAATAGAATGCCCTTGCGCCTGTTGCGGGGCATAGCTTTGTGTTGTTCGTGTCTGCGTCTGGGCCTGGGTTTGTCCCTGTCCGCGCTCATCAGCATTGGAAGGACCGCATCCGGCTGCCATCGTAATCGCAAAAGCTGTTGCCAACAGCGGTGCTTTCTTAAACATCTCAGGGGTTTTCTTCAGCATTTTCGTCTCCTTGTGTCTTTTTTGAAAAAGTATCGTTATTGAGATTGACAATGATAATGATTCTCATTTACATACCTTACTAAGATTGAGTCTAATAATCATTCTCATCTAAATAGTCAATTAAGAATGAGACTCATTTACAATATTTTTCACAAGGAGATTAAAAATGGCCGCTCCGGCTGCAAAAGAACACTTTTTTAGCGCTGCCAATCTGGCATGGGCTGCAATAGGTATAGGGTTGGGATTCTATCTGGAAGCGTGGGCAATTACACCCGGCGGGCAGGAATTCTTTGCAGGTATGGCCGAAAAATTCGGCATGATCACCCCTCTCGCCGCCGCGCCGGGGGTGAATGAAGTCGCACTAAGTGCGGCGGAAACAGCAGACCTTGGCTTCACCGCAGGCGAATCCATCATCAGCTTCTAATCTTGAGAAAAGTATAAAGCTAGAGCTCGTATCGACAGGCTTCGAATGCCGCGTCGCCGTTTTCGCTTAATTCACGGTCCAGCCATTGCGCAGCATCGATGCCGTCACGCGCGCAAACAACCGCAAGTGAATTACCGCCGCGCACACTTTGTCCTGCTGCCATGTAAAACACGCCGTCACGTGTTCCCAGATACCCTGCCCCGACACCGGAGATACCGTTTTTATCGGCGATATCATTTGGCACGGCTGCAACCTCGAATGTGCCGCTACGGTCGTTAACAGGCAAGCTGTCCATATCGAAAACCTCGCGCTGATCGCGCGTATCACTACCCACGGCAGCAACAACCATATCGACCGGCAAAGCGATAGAATCCCCGCCATTGTTATCTTTTCCGAACAGAACCTTCTGCCCTTCATGCTCCAGAATTTCCTGCGGGCTCATGAAAGTCTGGAAATTAAACGTCACCCCTTTGGTGGCCATTTCCTTTTCCATCGCATCCCATGCATCCTGATCGGCGTAACTCAAACGGTCATGACGGGAAATCATTGTGACTTGCGATGCGCCCTGCAAAGCCGCAGTCCGTGCACAATCAACAGCCGTATCACCCGTACCGATGATCGCTACATGCTTGCCTTTGGCGCTCAACTCTTCTTTTACAGGTGTGCCCAGAAGGTCTAGACGTTGCTGCGCACCTGTCAGGTCATCCCAATGAATAAGCGTATCGCCATGCTCGCCGCCAAGCTGTAACGCTTTGGCATGCGGGGCGCCTGTCGCGAAGATAACCGCTCTGGCGTTGTAGTGTTTGGTTAAATCATCAAGCGACGCCCCCGATGAACCGACATCCGTGTTGGTGACGAATTCGACACCGCTTTGCTCCAGAACTTCATGATGACGCTTGAAACGGTCCTGAAGAACTTTGTAATTCAAAATCTGGTTATTGCCCGGCTCACCCGAGACAGGGTTACGCTCCAGAATGGTGACGCCATAACCTTTTTGACGCAAACGTTCGGCGGCCGCAAAACCAGCAAAACCCGAACCCACAACAAGAACATTCTCGCCGTTTTCTTCTTTGGGGCTTAAGGGTGTTACCCATCCGCTTTCCCAAGCGTAATCCCACAAAATCGCTTCATTCATACGAATACTGACCGCACCGTGACCGGAGAATTGCGTTGTACACGCACCTTCACAACGGTCGGCGGGACAAATACGGCCAAGAATGTCACCCAGCGGTCCTGCTTCGCGTGACAGGTCAAAAGCCGTGCGCATGTAATGATTGAATGACTCCTGACGCGCATTGGCCTCGGGGTCATGCGCCGCTTTCAACGCCGCGAAAACTTTACCGGGGAACTGCGCGCGTTTTTCCGCCAGATCAACAGCATCCTGATCATTAATCTCCAAAAGAAGATGTGCTGCCGTATTCGGGTCCAACGCTTTCAGAACATTCACGGACTGTTTCAGAATCCCTTCGGCTTTGACTTCATGAGCATGAATATCCGGAATGGGTCGACCGAGGCTGCAACCCTTGGCGCCTTCCTTCGATGTCCCTAAATGACACGCCGCCACGCCGCACCCTGCGCAACGCGAAGCTTGTGAATCGATCGTGACATCCGGGCGGGTCGGGTCACCCAGAACCAGCGGAATTTTGTGCTCTGTCTGGATCTCACCACTATCGACCGTAATAGGCACACGCCCTTCAAAGCTCTTGGCTTCCAGATCAACAAAACGTCCCATATTTCTTGGCATAACTTAATCCCTATCCTTTTACGCGACCACGACTTCGAGAGCCTGTCCGCCACGTTGAGCAGCCGGTGCATTTCCATGCACGACCTTGAAATGCGCAACCGCATTATCCCAATCATCCAGCAGGCTTTTCGCATACAACGATGCGGTTTCATCAAAGTGCTTTTGAATGATGGATTTCAGCTGGTCGGCTTCATTATCATTTACTGAGCGGATTTTCGCTTTAACATCTTTGTGAGAACGGCTGGTCAGCGTGTCCTGGCGGTCATATACAAATGCTGTACCGCCGCTCATTCCCGAACCGAAGTTGTGACCGACATCATCCAGTATCACAGCGATACCGGCAGTCATGTAGTTACACGCATGCGTGCCCGCACCTTCGGCCACGGCCGTCGCACCGGACAAACGCATAGCAAAACGGTTACCTGCGCGGCCCGCGGCATAAAGCTCGCCAGCCGTCGCACCATAAAGAGGTGTATTCCCGAGAATGACATTGTCCTGCGTGTTGCCCGCAATCGGGCCACCTTGATCGGGACGGATAACAATCTTACCCCCCGACAGGGATTTACCGACACCGTCATTGGCGCCGCCTTCAATATTCAAAGTCATGCCGTTCATCAACCACGCACCCGCAGATTGACCCGCAACACCTTTAACACTCAAACGAATCGAATCTTCGTCGAGCGTGACTTTACCGTTCTTGTAATGAGCAAGACCTTCGCTCGTGTTACCCGCAGCTTTGGCAAAGTAATCATTCAACGCGCCGAGCACGCGGCCTGAAATACGTGTACCGACCACGCGGTCTTCGTTTTCAATATCGCTTTCTACCGCCCACTGTTCGCCCAGAAGCAACTTAACGGTGATAGCATCTGTACCGCCCGCAGCCGCGATCATCTTTTCGTCAATGCTGATACGGTTCGGATTTTGCGGATCAACGCGGTCATTACGCTGACCGTCTTCGAGTGTGCATTTTTGATCCGTCACTTCGGCCTTCCAGCCCGGCAGGACCGTATCGAATGACAAACCGAGATCCTGACCCCAAACTTGTTCGAGCAAGTCGACGCGGCCAATCGCTTCATCAATAGATTTCAAACCAAGTTCGGAAAGTGTTTCACGAACATCCTCGGCGATCATGCGCATCATATTTTCCACCATCTCGGGCGTACCGATAAACTTCTTGCGCAACTCTTCATCCGTAGTCGCAACACCGAACGGACAATCGTTGTTTTGACAGCTACGCACAAGCTTACACCCTTCGGCGATCAGCGCTTGCAAACCGTAACCGTATTCCTCCGCACCCATCATGGCGGCAACAACAATATCGCGGCCGATGCGCATACCGCCATCAGTCGTCAACGTCACGCGTTCACGCAAACCTTGCGAAGACAGTCTCTGGTGAACACGGTTCACAGCCGTTTCCCAGCGCATACCCGCATGAGGCATAGACAGCTGCGGTGAAGCACCTGTACCGCCTGTCGAACCACCAATGTGAATAGAGTCCGCACCCGCTTTCGCTACGCCGGCGGCGACAATATCGACACCTTCACTGGCGACAAGCTTCACATCAACGCGAGCATCCGGATTGACTTCCTTGATGTCGTAAATCAACTGTTCAAGGTCTTCGATCGAATAAATATCATGATGCGGCGGCGGCGAAATCAGTGTCGTGCCCTGCTCACAATTACGCAGGAACGCAATACGTGCATTCACTTTATGGCCCGGCAGCTCCCCGCCTTCACCCGGCTTTGCACCTTGCGCCATTTTGATCTGAATAACGTCTGCGTTCAGCATGTAATCGATGCTGGTCCCGAAACGTCCCGAAGCCAGCTGCTTCATTTTCGAACGCATCGGGTTATCACGGCCATAGCGCATCGGGTGTTCGCCACCCTCACCGGAACAGGATTTCCCGCCGATCTTGTTCATCGCAACGGCAAGTGTTGTATGCGCTTCCTCACCCAAAGAACCGTCGGACATACCGCCCGTAAAGAAGCGGTGCATAATGTCTTCGGCGGACTCAACATCATCCAGAGCCACGGCCTGACGACCGGATTTAAAGCCCAGCCAGTCGCGTGGGTCGAAGCGGTGTGTCTGCGCGCGCTCAATCAAAAGATCGCGGTAGGCATTATATTTTTCGACATCGCCGTCTTTAACTGCATCCTGGAAAAGCTCGATCGCTTCCGCGTTCAGAACATGCGGCTCTGCATTCTTGCCGCTTCTGAATTTATAGCGACCGATATGATCAAGCGGACGGTTGTAATCTTTTTCGTACTGCGTGTCGTGATGACGCACTACACGTTCCTGCAATTGCGCCATACTCAAACCACCCATTGGTGAAGCGACACCGGGGAAGCATGCTTCAATCACATCTTCGGAAAGACCGAGGCTTTCGAACAAACGGCCACTGCGGTATGACGAAACATGGGCAACGCCCATCTTACCCATCACTTTCAGCAAGCCGCTTTCAACCGCGCCTTTCCATGTGTTCAAGCTGCTATCAATCGACTGGCTTTCAAACAGGCCGTCGATATTCACATCCAGCTTGCCCATGATTTCATAGAACTTGTCACGCACAGCATCGTCGCTGTTGCTCGCCAACTCCTGCAATGTGGTTTTGCCGTGCTCGGCGAAAAATTCAGCCGCACCCGCATCGCCTTTATGCAACGCCGCCATTTTTCTTTCATTGGCAACATTCGTTGCCTCATGGCCTGTCACTTCATAGAGCTTTACGAATTGCTCCAGAGGCGTGCGCGCACCAAAAGAAGAGAAGGTATCGTTAAAACGGTAAATCTGCAGGTTATGCTGCGCGACAATTGTTTCTTCCGCCATGTAGGCGTTCACAGTATCCGCGCCGCCAAGACCGACCAGTGTGGCCAGATCATGACTGGCAAAAGCTTCGGCACTGCGCACATGCAAGGACGTATTGTTGCGCAAACCAGCATCAATCAACGCCGTATTCACCGCGCCCACAGCCAGAAGCGGTGGAACGGCCACACGGTTTTCATCCGTATATTCGTCAGTTAAAACAATGTGATAGCCGTTTTTAACAGCGTGAATTGCTTTTTCCTGCAGCTCTTTGAGTGCATCATTAAGCGCATCCGGCCCCGCATCGGGGTCGAATGTCGTATCCATTTCTTCGATACGTTCTTCACCGATTTTCGCACGTAATGCTGTTAGTTCCCCGCTTAACAAAAGCGGACTGTCCACGGTAATGATCTGTTCTTTTGTTAGGTCGCCGTCACGATCAAACGGAAAACCGATGGTCGTCTTCAAACTCATCACGCTGCGCTCGCGGATGGAGTCAATCGGTGGGTTAGTCACCTGCGCAAATTTCTGCTGGAAGAAGTGAGAAACGGGACGGACAATCGGCGATGAAATTGTAGTCGCCGTTGTATCACCCATAGACCCGAGAGGCTCTTTGCCCTTCTCGGCCATCGCTTCCAAAAATTCGAGGGTCTCAATGTTCATATACCCCAGACGCTGACGACGGCGGCGTTCAGCCTTCATGTCAGGTGTGACGAAACTGTAATCATCCATGCTGATTTTGGTCTGCTCCAGCGCATGGATTTGATCAAGAACCTGATCATAACCAAAAATCTGTTTCAGCTCGGCGGCGGCCCGGGCTTTCAATTCGGTGGAATACACCACACTCTGGTCATCGAAATTCACAGACAGCATTTCGCCGGGGTTCAAATTACCCTTTTCGAAAACAGTACCGATATCGGTAATCATGCCGTCTTCCGAACCGGCAACCACATATCCCTGATCGGTGCGGTAATAACGCACAGGACGGTAACCGTTACGGTCACCACCAACTGTAATACTGTTCGCGTCACGGATAATGGTTGTGTTCGGGCCGTCCCAGGGTTCAACAAGTGTGTCGATGAAGTTGTAAGCTGCTTGCACGTCTTCTGATAATTCTGTGTTCGGACCGAAGGCTTCGGGAACCAGAAGCATTTTAATCGTCGGGCCTGACAGGCCTGCATGCATAAGGAATTCAGCCGCATTATCCAGCATCGCGGAGTCTGTACCGCCCTGCTGCAGGATCGGGAACAACGCCGACAAGTCTTCTTCCGGATACAACGCCCCGAACACACGCTCGATACGCCCAGACATATTAATGTTGGTCAGCAAAGAGTTAATCTCGCCGTTATGTGCCAACACGCGGTAAGGGTGTGAACGCGCCCATGCGGGTTCAGTATTGGTAGAAAAACGGCGGTGGAACATCACGGACGCCGTCTTTACACGCTCATCCTGCAAATCGGGATACAGCGTCGGCAAATCCTGTGCAATCGACAGACCTTTATAACCGATCGATTTGCTACTCATTGTCGGAATGTAGAAAGCATCCGCGCCTTTACCCGGACTCTCGCTCACGGCATGCTCGATTTTTTTACGGGCAAAGAACAGCGCACGTTCAAAAGCCTGTGCGTCTTGTCCCGCGCTTTGCGGAATAAGGATTTCTTTCATTTCGGGACGGTTGGCAATCGCATCCGGTCCCAAAACGCTCTCGTCTACAGGACGGTCACGCCAGACAGCCCCCTCGAAACCGGCATTAGCAAGCTCGGCTTCAATCAAACTCATATACTGGTTTTTCGCGTCTTCATTGTCGCTCGGCAAAAAGACAACACCCACACCCAAACGTTGACCGTCTTCAAGGGATGTGCCGCTGACTTCCGCATATTTATCGCTGAAAAAATCTTGATCGAGATCGATCAGAATACCGGTACCGTCACTGGTCTTACCGTCACCACCAACACCGCCACGGTGTTCATTCTTTTTCAAGCCGCAAAGGCCGTCTACCAATACCTGATGCGAAGCCACGCCATCTTCGCGGGCAATGAAGCCCACACCACAAGCAGCATGATCAATCGTAGGCGTAATTCTATTTTTAATGTCCGTTTCCAATGGTCTTCCTCAACGCAGTAAAAAAACGCAACCCTGTTATGCGCGAATTAAACAGCACTAATAATTGGTCGAAAATAAAAAAGCAAGAATTATGGCATTATAATTACAGAAAAAATGTCTTATGTGATAAAAAATAATGCTTTTTCAAAACTCTCGGTTATAAATCTAAAGTTTCTAATATTCATTATACGGCATTTTTCCGCGCTTTTCCGCTTTATGAGCTATGTAACTCGTCAGGATCAAGGACCTGCCCCGACAAAATACCCGCCTCACGGCCCTTTTCAACGTTTCGGCGTTGATCGTCATAAAATTCGATACTGCGGCCGCTCTGACGGGCCTGCTCACGTAGAACCTTCAAAACGGGCAGTTTATCATTCCCCGCCAGAAAATGCGTTGTGCCGTTAAAATCCACACCCCATGCATGGAAAGTTTCAATACTGCGGATCGCCGCCCACAATCCTTGAGCGGTTACACAATGATTATTGAACGGTTTGGTATGCCCCGCATAACTCTGGTTAATCGCGGATGCTTTGCGCAAAATCCCCAGCGCAGGCCCTTCCGAAGACGGAACATGCCCCATCGCCTTTTGATAATTCATATACGCTTCCAACCCGTGTTCCTGAAAAAACTTCTCGGATTCAGGACCAAGCACAACACCGTCCAAGTCAAAGATATAATCGGAAATTGTTTGCTTATCATATACGGGCTTCAGGCTGGCCTCCCGCTTCTCGCGCGAGGGCAGCAAAAGAACATTGGCTTGTTCTTCCGCAGGCGCAGTAACCTCACCCTCCAATTGCGGGTTATCAATTTCCCGCGCAGTTTGCACATCATAAAATGTCGAGAACACCCGCTCTGATTTATAGGCCTCTACAGCATCATCGTAATTCGTCGTCCTGAAGTGATCGATGCCGTATGCATTTAAAAACGGCACAGGTGAACGGCCCGACGTAAAAACCATTTTTTCCGGCGCCACGCCTTCATCCAGCAATGTGCGGATCGCCCTGCGTGATGTTAACGGCGAGTTGCGTGAAATAATAATCGTTTCCGTGTGGTCGGAAGCCTCCAGAGCAGGCCTTAAATGCTCGAACCGTTCAGATAAGGGCAACCTCTTATCTGCGTTTTCAAGCATATACCTTATATAAGCCTCTTCTCCGTCTTCCTTGAAGACACGGTCAGGCTCCGACATATCGAATAAAACACTCGTCGATACTCCATTGACGATTTTCTGGCTTTGATCCCGTGGCATAACGTCCTCCCTTTTAAGATGCCACCACCTCTAGCGCGCCGTTTGAGTCATTATTCCTTTTTATTTGCCCGGGCGTTCTGCGTGTCACGCTACGCCATGGACGTATGTAATCCCTGACCTGATCATTCATATGAGCCAGATCCGCATGCTCGTGCATCCATGCTTTGATGTCCTTGAAAAGCTTCTGCTTGTCCTTGTCATCTCCGACGAATTTTTCATACTCGTCAGGATCACTTTCCAACTGCTCTATTTCATTCAGAGCAATCCGGTAATTGTTACGGGCCATCATGGCACGCATCGCCTCGATATTATGGCGGTCTTTTTCGGCCAGATCTTCGGGACATATATCGTAATGCGTGTTGTTCAACGCTTCGAGAATACTGCCCAGCGAACGCCTGTGACGCATAAGGTCCTTATAAACATGTGACGCACCCGCATAGTTTTCTTGGCGTACAGCGTCCAGATACTCGCGGATATGCTGATGCATCCGTCTATAAACAGGGTTAAAGCCAAGGCGGGCTCTGGTTTTACGCAACTCGAACGCACCGTCCTCGGGAATTGTGGCCTGCGCATCTTCATACCCCATTTCTCTTTCCAGATCGGGATATGTCGGCAACAGACGCTCCTTATAAATGTCCGAACGGTTGTTGGCCCAGCAATCATCAATTTTCTGTGCAATCGTCTGCCAGCCCGATGTCGGATCAACAAAGTTCAGATGCCGTTTCACAATACCCGCCCGCATATCGAGCGTTTCTTTCGGCGTTGAACCGTTTGCCCGCACGCGCATGCCCATTTTCGCAGGCATGATAATCGGATGGCGGCGCGTATCGAAGATTTCGAATACGTCGTTTTCAGGGTCCTTGATCAACGACATCAATTCGTCGGGCGACTTATAGAGATAATCATTCGGATTGTATTTCAGGTTGAAAACGACAATGTAATTTTCGTTTTCCAGCGTACCGACGAAACATCCCATTTGCGGTTTGGATTTGGCCGCCATCGGACTGACATAGGAAAAGACCGGATGCGGGCCGCCGAACCCTGCGGAAACGCCCATAACATCATTCAACAAATGGTTCGTACTTCTGTCCGCATTCACAATCATCTGCCCGACCACATCCGGCGCCATATCGTATTGTGCACGAAACAGACTTTTGCACGGAATGGTATCGTACAAGGCACCATGCGATTTTGCCGTATCATAACCGATACCATTGGCCGTACATAAACTTTCCAGACGATGGTCGGGCAGACCCGTTTCCGTATTCGTGTCGACCTTATAATCCTGTGGCATGAACGCCGCCATTGCGCGCGAAATCGCCCGCGTGTCGATGGAAATCAAGCCACGGGTTTGGTGGGGCCTGACATTCGTATCCAGATTTCTGGACATCTCCGCAGCGATAAAACGGCTGTCAAAGGGTTCGTTATGCGCAATCGCCAACGCCTTGACCTGATTACGGGTATAACCGGCATCGGGGTCCGCCTTCTGCGCCAGCGTGTATGAATGTTCTTTCAGGCTTTTAATCGCGGTGGCCATTTCGTCGGCGAACAAATGTGCAGGCAAGCCTTCATGGTCATCTTTCGGGTGCGCCCCTGTGACAAGCCGCGCCTTGATCGACGGCAAGCGATATGTCGGCACGTGCTGGAACAGCTGCACATCATCCAGCACGTTACCATCCAGATCTTCCATCGACATGCCGAATTCACGGATCAGGTAACGACGGGCATCCAGCCCGCCTGTCTCCGTATCGAACGCACCAATGGCAAAAATATTTTTATCTTCGAAAACACCGTCCTTGTATTTCTCGATACCGAACAACATGTCGTTGCCAAGAAACCCGTTGGATGTTTGCGCATTAAACCGACGGGACAAGGAGATCGGCAGGATTTTTCCGGCTTCGTACACGCTGCTCAGACCCGCCGCATCACGGACCAGATCTTCAAAACGGTCAACCAGACGGGCGGAGTCGGAATCAATTTCCGGCTTCATCGGCACAACCGATGTCGAAAACCGTCCTTTAAGATAAAACTTCTCTTTTGAAGGCGTATGCAGCGTTACACCAACCATCGCTGTCGGATCATCTCGCAGCGGCGTGACCTTTTTCGGACTACTGACCTGCACCGTTGCTGAACCGGGAAGCAAAGAAGCTTCACACCCCTGCTCACGCGCAATCTCCATATGCGCTTCCAGCTGTTCTGGACCGCCGTGCACGGGCAACATAAACGGCTGCCCCGAGAGTTCTATAATGCGGCTCATATCCTCGCGGTTATTGTGCCCCGAACTATGGAAGATCATCTCCCCTTCACGCTCGATAATTTCAGGCAGGGTAATTTTCGCACCGAAGAAATACTCTCCGTCCCGTTGCAACTTGATCCGCTTATAGGCGTTCTGGCCTGTCGGAATGACCCCTTGCAGGAAGCATATCTGGTCATTGTCCGTGATGCTGTAACGGTCATCTGGCAACCAGTCGCGAACCGCACGGTTGATACTGGAAAACGCTTCGTCCTGCGTACCCGAAACAAGCAACGCATACTCACCGTCTTTTGACGGGTCTGTAATGTAAGGCTCGATCGTTTTCTTCGCCGTGCGCAAATGGATGTCTATGCCGTATGCGCGCTTGGCCCATTCTTTCAGGCCGTAAACTTTATCCGCATCACGTACGAGGTCTTCGACCGCCTTCCCGTCAACAATCAAAACCTTTCTATCCGTCTGTCCCATCGCATCAATCAATGTTGTCAGACGCGACAGGTTCGACCCGAGCATCGGAAAGATATGACGAGAGTCAGGGTGCTCGTTCAGATGCTGTGTAATCGACGCACCGACTTCGGCTTCCGTCGGGTTTTTACCCTCTCGCGTAGCGCCCGTGGAATCCGCACTTAAAGAGTCAGGTGTGTGCGCCTTCAACCATGTCTCCAATGACGGCATGCCCAACTTGATCGTATCGTCGAATTTGTAATCGCCCGTATGGCGATGCGTCCCCGCAGGCGTAATGATGTCATACATCAAACCGGGATCGGAGTGCGGCATCGGCCCGACACGGACTTCGAACGCTCCGATTTTCAGGCGCGGATAATAATGATACTGGCCCAGATTGTCGCCCGGCACGACCTCGGTCCATTGTTCAATCGTCGTGTCATCAATGGTTCTGGATTTTCGGGCCTCGGGGTCTTGCGGGTTTACATCCTTAAGCAAGTTGATCGTGTAGCATTTGGAAAGAATTTCCTCGCGCACGCCCGTCTCGATATCCAGCTCACGCATATCGCGTTCGATTTGCTTCTTGGAGATTTCATTCATCACCAGCGGCGGTAATTCATATCCGCACTTTATAAGGTAAGCCAGTTGCCCTAAATGGTCTTTGTGACGGTGCGTAAACAATATGGCGTTTACGGGCTGCTCGGGAATGTGACCTTTATTATGTTTGTGCCTGAGATATTTCCCCGCATTGAAAAACGCGACATCAAACACATCGTGGAACAACACACCCGCATCAATCATCAATGCTTCGCTTTGGGCCTGCCCGTCATTGTCTTTGTATTCAAAGCCGAGGATATACTGGTTCGCCCCGATATTCTGATCCGCTTTGGACACCAGCGCTTTGGTATTATTTCCGCCTAGCGCCTGAAATGTCATCCGCCCTTTTGATGGAATTTTTGACGGCGTATTGAGATGCGGATACGCATCCGTATGTAACATCAACTCCGTCGGCAAAGCATAATGCCGCTCATGGGGTGGTCGCTTCAAATCCTCGGTGAGAGCGGCATCTCCTGCGCGAATGGTCCTGTTCGTATTACGGATAATTTTTAAAATCGTTGCGACGGCCCGTTGATCATGCAGATCGATTTGCCGCCCCATATATTCCAGCTCTTTAAGCTGCACGCCTTTTTTGCCCGAACTGACCGGCCCTGTTTTGATCTTGTAAAATGTCTGTTCCTGAACCCCGTCCTCACCATGGATGGCAACGGTGCCCTGGACCTGCAGGTCTTCAACGCGCTTGCCGCGCTTGTAACTGTATTTCAAAATCGCACTGTCTGAATCCTGCTCCGCGCCATGCAACGATAATGTGTGTGACTGTTGACGGTCGGGCGCGAATTTATCGGGACTGACACCCAGGATGGCGTGAGTGAATAAGGCCGGAAAGATCGGGGTTTTATCCGCGCCCTTTTTGACCTGCACATTCTTAAAATCACCTGAAGCATAAAGCCCTGGCCATGCTTTCTTGCCCACTCCTTTTCCGTTCACCAAGCCCTGCGTCTGCATCAGCTCGATCGGGTTAATCCACTCATTCGAATTGATAATGCTTTCACTCAATGACCTGACGGTTTTAGAAAGCGCTTTGAATTTTTGCGGATCATCAACATCGATCTTTTTGCCGTTAACACGCGCCTGCTCGATATGGATATTCGGGCCGTCCTCGCGGATTTGCATAGATAAAAAATTGACGACACTACTGTGTCGCCCATCTACATTGTACAAATACTTGAAACTGATCGAAGTGGTGTCGTCTTCGGGCCCCTTTGCCCCTCTTAAAAAGAGGACACGAATGGCGCCTTCATCCAGCCCTGTGGAGATTGTTGCGTAATCGGCTTGGCCCGAATTTTGTACATTCTGCCATGCCTTATCGATACCAAAAAACGACAAGAAGTCGCTCTTCTCGAGGACATTTGACATGTCTAAACCTTGTTCCCTGTTCAACGTGTCACTTGCTGTGACTTACTTGTTTCATAGGACAAAATTGTGGCAACGCACAAGAAAAAAGAATTTGAATACTCTAATAAAAATGCAACCTACTGGATTCTTTAGTCTTATTTCACAATAAATTCTCAACACGCCAAATAATCATAATATGTAAATGTCACAAGCTATGCATAATACTACTCATTTTTATGACTTTTACTTCAGCGACATAGAAAAAATGGCCTGACGATTCGCACCGGCAAACATTTAAAAGACACTTATATATAGGGATAAAAATAGGCTGTCGGAGCAGGCCCCTGTTCCGACAGCCATTGGGTAAAACTATTTCTTAACGCGCAAGGTCATAATGCAGGCTCGTGCGACGGTGCGGCTCGTGGTCATAATCGACAGGCGATGAATGATAATCAACGACCTCTCCATCCGCATCGACACTTTCGATCACAACAGGATGCTTGGTTTGCGCATGGATCATCTCCAGAATTTGCTGGGTCGTTTTCGGGTCCAGCGGCTGATCGTCAATAACGTCATGCTGTAAAACCAAACAACGGTCCGTTTCTTCCTGATAATCCTTGATCGATATCTTCGGAATTTTATCCGACATACGGTAATCAGCCGCCAGCTGTTCGCGCACGCGTTTGAACCCGTCATCCGCATGAATGGCGGAAACCGTCAGGAACTCTTCCTTCGGTTCACCTTCCAGAAGGAAGTACTTGAACTTCCGCATCACGGTCGGCGATAGATATTGCTCGATAAGGGTTTCGTCGGTATTGGATTCCATGACATGCAACGCCATCTCTTCCCAATTCCCCTTGCCCGCAAAATGCGGAAACCATCTCAAATCCTCTTCCGTCGGGTCGTTACATATACGTTTGAGGTCTTCGAAAATGGCAAAACCAAGCGCATAGATATTGATGTCGGAGCCGACGAACACTTCTTCTTCCTCGCCTGTGTACGGGTTTGGACGCATCGCAGTGCCGGGTGGTTGATAGGTCACACCGGAATGCGACTGGCGGAATTCGCCGT
>JAESRE010000033.1 GCA_016764775.1 Alphaproteobacteria bacterium | reverse complement strand
CCCAGCTTGTGCGCGGCTGCATCAAAAGCATCATCCAGTATTTTGCGGTTGGCTTTAACGGTGTCACTGAGGTAGGGGTGCGCGCGGTGGGCCGCATTGACTTCGGCTGAAGCATCTTCGGCCAGAAAATCGAACACCGTCCCCATATCCAGCAACTCACCGTCCATGGTTTCCAGACTGCAATCCACCGCCATACCGCGTGGATGCGCACCCTTACCCGGCGGAGACAACAAGCGTGGCTCTTCCAGCCATTGCGGATTGTCTTTTACGTTCTGTGTTTCCAGCATGCGCGCCTGCGCGTCACTCGTACGCAAGGAGTCATAGAGAACCAGCCTGTAGCCCTGTTCTTTCACGGATTGGGCGACGTCCAGCACAATATCGGCCAACGCTTCATAGATGAATAGCTGCGCATCTTCTTTGTATATACGCTCACCGAAGAGATAATTATCATCTCGCGCATAGGCGAGGTCGATGCGGATATTGGAATCCGTATGGTCGTGCATATTGACCAATTGGTCGGGCCTGATGATTTTAAGCGCTGTCATGCTTGCTCTCTTCACGTATTCGGTATAGACGCACCGTCATCAATGTTTTAACGTGTTTCGGTAATTAAGAACAGACTGTAGCCCATGGATAGCTCCCAAAACCAGATCAATCCCGTTTTTGCGCCCTTTCAGGTAGTCGGCCAGATTCTTCTCGCCTTTTTTGAAAAAGCGGGACGGCTGTTTATGTTTATCGGCAAATCCCTGTATCACAGCATCGTACCGCCGTTCTTTCCGGCACAACTTTGGCGCCAACTGGTGGATATCGGCTATTACTCATTGCCCGTTGTCGGCCTGACCGCCTTGTTTACGGGGATGGTGCTGGCTCTGCAAAGCTATACGGGCTTCACAAGATTTAACGCAGAAAGCGCGATTGCGGGCGTTGTGGTGCTGTCCATTACACGCGAACTTGCACCCGTTTTGGCGGGTCTGATGGTTGCGGGCCGTGTCGGCGCCGCCATTGCTGCTGAAATCGGAACAATGCGCGTAACCGAACAGATCGATGCCCTGACAACACTGTCCGTCAATCCGTTTAAATACCTGATTGCGCCGCGTTTAATCGCCGCGACACTGACATTGCCGTTGCTGGTGTTCATCGGTGACATTATCGGTGTTTACGGCGGCTATGTTGTTTCCATCTACAATCTGGGCTTCAGCCCCGGCGGCTATCTGAGCCAGACATGGGACACGGTGCAAACCATGGATATCGTCTCCGGTCTGATCAAGGCGGGCGCATTCGGCTTCATTGTCGCGATGATGGGTTGCTATCACGGCTTTAATTCTGGCCGCGGCGCACAAGGTGTGGGTGCGGCGACAACCAACGCGGTTGTGTCCTCATCCATTCTGATCCTTGTCTTTAACTACATTCTGACACAGGTATTTTTCTCATGACCACGCCCAAAATCGAAATGAAAGGCGTGAAGAAGGCCTTTGGTAATAATCACGTCTTGAACGGAATCGACCTTGTCGTGCCTGCCGGAAAATCCATGGTGATCATCGGCGGATCGGGTACGGGTAAGTCCGTAACGTTGAAATGTATTCTGGGCCTTATTCAACCTGACGAAGGCTCCATCAAAATCGATGGTGAAGAAGTTACGAAGCTGCGTCAGAATGATCGCGACGCGCTCATGACCAAATTCGGCATGCTGTTTCAGGGCGGCGCATTATTCGATTCCCTGAAAATCTGGGAAAATGTTGCATTCGGCCTCATTCAGGGACGCGGTGTAAACCGCAAGGAAGCCCGCGAAATCGCCGTTGAAAAGATCAAGTCAGTGGGCTTGAAACCCGAAGTCGCCGATTCATTTCCGGCCGAACTGTCGGGCGGTATGCAAAAACGTGTTGGCTTGGCCCGCGCGGTGGCGGCCAGCCCCGATATTATTTTCTTCGACGAACCGACCACGGGTCTCGACCCGATCATGGCCGATGTGATCAACCATTTGATCGTCGAGCAGGTGAAGGAAATCGGAGCAACAGCCCTTTCTATCACGCATGACATGGCGTCTGTGCGTACTATTGCCGACTATGTGGCGATGATCCACGAAGGCAAAATCATCTGGACAGGACCGATCGACGAACTAGATGATTCAGGCAATGAATATGTCGACCAGTTCATCCACGGCCGCGCCGATGGCCCGATCCAAAGACGGGTGGCGTAAGGAGATCACATAAGTGAAATATCTCTGGTACGGATTTTTAGGACTTTTTTCGCTGGGCTTTCTCGGCTTGATTGTCGTGGGCGCGGCATCGGTTTACATCGTCGACTACTATGGCGACGACTTGCCCGATTATCAGCAGCTTCAGGATTATGAACCCCCGATCGTAACCCGCCTCTATGCCGGTGACGGACGGCTTATGGCCGAATTTGCGCAGGAAAAACGCGTCTTTGTGCCGATCGACAAAATTCCCGAACGCGTGAAACAGGCATTCATCGCCGTTGAGGACCAGAATTTTTATGAACATAAGGGCGTTGATATTTTTGCTGTTACGCGCGCAGCCTATAATTATGCATTATACAAGATTGGTAAAAGCGATAATCTGATCGGCGGTTCGACAATCACCCAGCAGGTTGTGAAAAATATGTTGCTGAGCAACGAGCGCAAGATCGAGCGTAAAATCCGCGAAGCGATCCTGTCTTTGCGTATGGAGCGCGCGCTGTCCAAGGACCGCATCCTCGAATTATACCTGAACGAAATTTATCTCGGCGCCCGCAGCTATGGTGTGGCCGCGGCTTCACTGCAATATTTCGATAAATCACTCGAAGAACTGAGCATCTCCGAGGCCGCCTATCTCGCCGCTTTGCCCAAAGCCCCGAATAACTACCATCCCGATAACAACCATGACGCCGCCGTTACCCGCCGCAATCATGTTATTAGCCGTATGCAGGCAGAAGGCTTCATCAGTGAAGGGCAGGCCGATCTGGCCAAACTGAGCGCGCTTGAAACGACAGAGCGTGACGAAGAACGCACGGTCAGCGCGCCATATTTCGCCGAAGAGGTCCGCAGACAACTCAAAGCCCGCTACGGTGAGGAAAGCCTCTATCAAGGCGGCCTTGCTGTGCGAAGCACGGTTAACCCGCGTCTGCAGGCAATTGCTGCCGATGCCCTGCGCGAAGGTTTGACCGCATATGACCGCCGCCACGGCTATCGCGGTCCCGTCGCACAGATCACCAATACTGCGGATTGGCAGGAAAAGCTGAAAGAGACGAAAAAACCGAACGGCCTGCTCGACAACTGGAAGATGGCCATTGTCCTGAGCACGGGAACGGAGCGCGCCGAAATCGGTTTTGAAAACGGACAAAAATCCCATATCCCGCTCGAAGGTGTGAAATGGGCCCGCGAATATCTGAACGAAGGCTATGCCCAAGGACCTGCAATTTCCGCAGTTAATGATGTTTTGAGCAAAGGCGACATTATTATGGTGTCGTACGATACGGATAATTCCCGTTACGAGTTGCAGCAAATTCCCGAAGTGCAGGGCGGCGTAATCGCCATGGACCCGCACACAGGCCGCGTTCTCGCCATGCAGGGCGGATGGAAATACGGCGTGTTCGAACAATTCAACCGTGCGACACAGGCGCAACGCCAACCGGGTTCGGCCTTTAAACCGTTTGTTTATCTGGCCGCACTGGTCAATGGTTTCACGCCTGCAACACTTGTTCTGGATGCACCGTTTGTGATCGAGGACCGCCCCGGACATTTCTGGAGCCCGACCAACTATTCCAATGAATATTACGGCCCGACCCCCATTCGTGTCGGTGTTGAAAAATCGCGAAACCTGATGACGGTGCGTCTGGCCGATTATCTGGGCATGGACATCATTGTTGATATCGCCAAACGGTTCGGCGTTGATGAAGACATGCAACCGCACTTGGCCAATTCCCTTGGCGCGGGTGAAACGACGCTGGTGAAAATGGTCAGCGCCTACGCCGTGCTTGTAAATGGCGGCAAGAAGATCGAACCGTCCTTTATTGACCGTATTCAGGACCGTCGCGGCGACACCATTTTCCGTCACGATGATCGCGAATGTGTGAATTGCGGCCCGCTTGTCCGTTGGCAGGGGCAGCAAGCACCCGAGGTTCCCGACACACGCGAACAACTGGTCGATGCCCGCCATGCCTATCAAATTGTCTCTATTCTTGAAGGCGCCGTCCAGCGCGGTACGGGCGTCAGGCTGAAAGAACTGGGCCGTCCTCTGGCAGGGAAAACAGGGACAACGAATGAATCCAAAGATACGTGGTTCCTCGGCTTCTCGCCTGACCTTGTCGTCGGTGCGTATGTCGGCTTTGATGACCCGCGTTCACTGGGTAAGCGCGAAACGGGGTCCTCGACGGCTTTGCCTGTTTTCAAAGCCTTCATGGCCGAAGCCTTGAAAGACGAACCTTTATTGCCGTTCCGTATTCCCAACGGTATCCGCAATGTCCAGATCAACGCCGAAACAGGCGCACGTGCCAATCCGGGCGATGAAAAAGTCATCTGGGAAGCCTTCACCGAAGACACACTCCCAACCGAAAACATGTACATTCTCGATGGTACGGGCATCAATCTGGTGACCAACAGCGCGGCGTATTACGATTACGAGCAGATGGATGATAGTGGCAACTATCAGGACCCGTATACAAATAGTGATGCATTGAACAGATTCCTGAACCAGCACCGTGAAGACGGTGCCAACCGACAAAACGGTGAAGACCAGCTGGAACGCATTTACGGACGTGACCCGCAACCCGCACCGAACAACAACACAGATACAACAGACGGTACAGGCGGCCTGTACTGATGAAACATTTACTGGCCACCATAACATTCGTTATCGGCATCATGCTTGTCCTACCTGCATCGGCGCAGGAAACCTATTCATCACAAGAACATGATTTCAAACTCGTGCCCGTGGCTTCGGGTCTTGAATATCCGTGGGGCATGACGTTTTTACCCAACGGCGACGCCTTGGTGACCGAACGTGAAGGCCAGCTGCGCATGCTTAAAGACGGTAAGCTTGTCGATGAAGCGATCAAAGGCTTGCCGGATAATATCTATGTCGCGGGGCAGGGTGGCTTGCTGGATGTAGCTTTGCATCCTGAGTTTGAAGAGAACAAACTCGTTTACATTTCTTACGCCGGAAAGGGCAAAGGCGGCGCCAATACCGAAATTGCCCGCGGTCGACTGGACGATATGGCGTTGAAAGACATCGAAGTTATTTTTAAAGCCGATCCGAAAACACAGGGCAGCAACCACTACGGTTCCCGTCTGGCGTTCCTGCCCGACGGTACATTGATGGCCTCGCTGGGCGACCGTTTCAGCTATATGCATCAGGCGCAGAAACCATCCGATCATCTGGGAACCATCATCCGCATCAATGATGATGGCTCAATCCCCGAAGACAATCCGTTCGTCGGCCATGAAAGCTACAAGCCCGAAATTTACAGCTACGGCCACCGCAATACGCAAGGGCTGGTCGTCGACCCGTCAGGCGACCGTATCTGGCAGCATGAGCATGGCCCCAAAGGCGGCGACGAGGTCAATATTTTGAAAGCGGGTGCCAATTACGGCTGGCCTGCGATTACCTACGGCATCAATTACAACAACGAAATCATTTCCGAGAAAACCCATATGGAGGGCATGAAACAGCCCGTTATACAATGGACTCCGTCCATCGCCCCGTGCGGCATGGATTTTTATACGGGCGATAAATTCCCGGAATGGCAAGGCGATATCTTCGTCGGCGCGCTGGTGCAAACACATCTTCGACGCTTGAAAGTCGAAGGCGATCAAATTACCGAACAGGAAGTGCTGCTGGACGGTTATGGTCGCTTCCGCGACGTGCAAACGGGCCCTGACGGCTATATCTACGTATTGATTGACGCACTGGACGGACAGGTTCTACGTCTTGAACCGCTTTAAGTAACGAAAATGACACTGTCTTCGAATTAAGATATAATGGTGAAGATGAAACACTTTATTCTCGTATTTACTGCGGTAATGTTTCTGGCCAATACTTTCGCGGTATCGGCCTGGGCCAAGCCGTGTATGGGCATGAACCCCGTTTCATCAATCACAAAAACCGTGAATGCAGACACGCCGCCCTGCCATGAACAGCAGGATCGGCAAACACAGGCCAAACATTGCGATGGCCTGTGTTTATGTATTCATGCAGCGATTAACCAGACAGCGACATTAACGGAAAACGCGGATTTCCTGCCGCATCTGATCAAATCTGACCGTGATATCTTACAGCAGGAAGATGCAGCCCTTTGGGCAACGTATCCGCCGCGCCGTCCTCCGAAACATAACTCCTGATACTGACCGCCTGAAAAGGCCGGGTAGACATGCGGTTTCGTGTGTCTGAAATCCACGAACATATCAGGAGAAAACAATGAGATATGTTATTCTTGCCCTTCTCGGAATGGGGCTGTTTATTCCGAATGCACATGCGAGGCCCGTGTCCTATCCGGGTGGCTGGACCTTCATGTTCATGAATGATGGTGATGCGAATTCCGCACATATCCATTATTCACCGACGGCCGATATGTCTGTTGGCTATAAATTCGAAAACTGGCGGGACAAAGAGTTCACACTCAACGCCTTACAGGTCAATAACTTGCTCAAGCGGTGGAATAAAAAACACTCGCAAGCGAACCTGTATCTGAAATCCGGTATTGGTATAGCCCACAGCGATCGGGATGATTTCGATAGTGAAACCAGCCCCGCAGGCTTTACCGGTATTGCCACCGACTGGGAAAACCGCCGTTTCTTTGTCTCATACGAAAACCGTTACACCGAAGCAGGGAAGATTGATGATTTCTTCAAGCAATCTGCCCGTGTCGGCTGGGCACCGTATGAAGGCGATTACGGCGATCTTCACACATGGATGATGCTTCAGGTCGATCACAGCCCCGAAAGCGATGACAACTTTACCGTCACGCCGTTGGTGCGGTTCTTCAAGGACGTCCACTTACTCGAAGCAGGCATGAACAATAACGGCGAAGTGCTGTTCAACTATGTCCTGCGCTATTAACTGAAATTGAAAAGGAACAACACAATGAAAAAACTGATTTTAATCTTAACCGTTCTGGTTCTCTCATTCTCCGTGCCTGCGTATGCGGCACCTGATGACGGACTGGCTCTCAAATCCGGTGATGCGAAAGTTGCTGTAAACGGACTCGTTTGCGACTTTTGTGCCCGTGCTTTGGAAAAGGTCTTCGGCAAGCAGGAAGAGGTAAACGCGATCAATGTCGATCTCGACACCAAGATTATCTCTGTCAGCTTTAACGAAGGACAGAATCTGGATGACGACACGATTACGAACCTGATTACGGATTCCGGATATAACGTGGAAAGCATTGACCGTGTCGAATGACCCGCAAAATTCATTGATGCGGCAAACGGTCCTCCCGACTTTAAGCCTGTTCACCAGTATGGGAACACTCGTCTGCTGTGCGTTACCGGCCTTGCTGGTTACGCTCGGCATGGGTGCGACGCTGGCGGGTTTTATCGGGGCGGTGCCGTGGATTACCGCGATATCGGATTATAAGGCGTATGTCTTTGCGGGAGCGGGCATTATGCTTGCGCTGGCGGCATTCATGCAGTGGCGGGCACGGTATGCTCCGTGTCCTGCTGACCCTGCCAAGGCGAAAGCCTGCATGCGTCTTCGAAAAATCAGCTGGGCTATTTTGGGGTTTTCAATCCTGATTTATCTGGTCGGCTTTTTCTTCGCCTTTTTGGCGGCCGATATCTTTTACGGATAACGCTCTTCTTGGCGATGCGCTTGTTGGTTGTCGGCTAATCTAGACGTCTTCCAACCGCGCACCGTCAAGGTCCGCATCCGATGAAAGGTCATGCTTTGGGCGGCGTTGAAAGGCCTCTACCTCTGCGACCATATAATCGTAAAGTCCCTTACCTTTGGAATCGCATGCATCCTTGATGCACATCGGGACGCTGTTAAAATCATTGTCCATGATGAACATGATTTGAGTCCTGTTAAATCCGGCCTCGCTGAGTTTTTCAGGCAATGCCTCCATAAACTCGGCCAGCTTCGCCAGATTACCTTCGCGCCATTGGGCTTTCAGGTCTTTTTCACCTTGTGGGAATTCATACAGATCGTCATCGATCTGACGCAAATGCAGGGCGCGTTCCGCAATCTCCTGCAATTTTACATGCCCGCCGATCGCCTGTACGGCATCGCGGATTGTCGGCCTGACTTCGCCGTCCTTGTTTTTGTGAACAAACGCTTCACGCGCATAGTTCGGCAATTCCGCAGGGGCTTGCGGCGTGTTTTCACCGTTCGCGCATTTGACCACATGGCTGACACCGTCTTTCAGGACAGTCGCGGAAATACATTGGCGGATGCTCGGCTCTTCAATCCCTGCCGCAATCAACTGCTCACGCGCTTCGTTTAATACCGGATCACGATCTTGCGACGGTACGTATGTAATCGGCTCTTCCAGACCTGACTTTTCCAAAGCCTGCATGATCAGATCACCGTCGGTTGTTTCGGGAACGCGGCCATGCTTACCGACCAGATAATTCGTCAATCCGGGGTAAAGCGATGCAAAGCGGTCTTTGCCGAGCAATTCGTTATAAAGGCTGATCGCGGCCTGGCCCGTTGTATTCGCGGCGTATGGTGTCACCTGTGTCGGTGATCCGATATCGGCATCGATTTCAGCCTGCTTTTTATAAATAGCGATTTGAATGTCATTCCAGGTCGCAGGACGCCGCAAGCGTTGTTCCAAAGCACGGCCAAGGTTATCAACCAGTCCCGGAATGGATTTGAGCGTAGAGGACGCACCACCAGCCGCCCTTGCGGGCAACATCGCCTCGAGCAAGTCATGATCATAATCGGCTTCAAAATCACGATACTGGAAACGCATACCGTATAAACGGTCCATATCGGCTTTGATGGCATCGACATTCAGCTCGGGCGCATTCTCTCTCACCGCTTCGTTCGGGTGATTTTTAATCAGGTTGAGCATTTTAAGCATGCTCGGATGTGCTGTCGCCCCTGAAAGAGCAGGGTGCTGCACATCGATTGTCATCGGCTTGCCGCGCTCGGCAGCAGCTTCGATAGCGGCCATGTAACACACAGGCGCAAGTCCGTACGTAGAGTGCGCGTGAATACCCACTTCTTCGTCGAAATTCTCAAGCAGTTTTTCGGTTAGCTCATAGGTGAAATCGGGACGTAAAACACCGCTGGCCGATTTCAGGTAAAAGCCCTTATGACCAAGCGCGATTAGTTCTTCCGCAACGCGCAGGCAGTCATCGACTTTTACGTTCGGGTTGTCCTCGATACAAATCGTACCTTGCGCGACGATGTCACTGCCGTCTTCTTCGCGGGCAATGCGCGCGGCTTCGGCCACACCGGCCAGCAGGCGCGTATCGTTCAAACCATGGAAGTTTTGCAGGACATTCATGCCCATCTTGCCGTATTCGCGGATCGTGCCTTCAACCACATCAAACGGTTGCGGCTCGTAACCGAACAGGAAGTCACCGCGCACCAAAGCGGATTGCGTAACACCGGGCTGATCGAAATGCTTGATCAGCGTCTCGACTTCGGCCCACTCATCACGACCCTTTTTGGCAAAAATATCAAAGAAGGTTCCGCCACCTGTCTGGATTGCACTCGTGCCGATCAAATGGGCGTGACGGTATGCGTCCGTCATCTCGGCAGCAGAAGGGTTCGTGCCAAACAAAGACTGGATGGCATCGCGGTAGACATCTTGGAAACGGATTAATGTGGCCATGTTACTTATACGCAATAATTGTTGGAAACAGATGACTGTCTAACGGATTATATAAATTATGACAATATAAAAATGCCAAAAAGCATGAAACGCCGCAAAAACGCTGCGGTTTATAAAATTTTCGATGATGTGGGGAAGAGAAAATGGAGCGAGTGAAGGGATTCGAACCCTCGACTTTCACCTTGGCAAGGTGACGCTCTACCCCTGAGCTACACTCGCGATCCAAAAGATTTTGCAATATATAGTGATTTTGCAAGCAGAGTGCAACCCAAAACTTAGTAAAGCTCGCCGACTTTGATGAGCGGCGCTTTATAACCAAGTGGGTCCAGTCCCCGAATGATGGTCATGATGATCACATTCGGGCTTTTTTCGACCGGAACAACCATGTTTTCCGGTATTTCACATTCCATCAATTCGTCTTCCAGCAACTCGTCATTATAGACAAGCTGGAAAAGACGCTGGTCGCGGTAATATTCCACACGCTGTACAACATCTGGCAACGGCTTGTCCGAAACCATAGAAATTCGCCCGTCATTCAGGATCGCAAGTTCAATATTCATTATACGATCTCCGGAGCAGGTGAATTGTCATCCATGATGAAATCAAAGTCTGCGTTGTCTGTTTGTGTGGCAAGGCCGCCGAACTGCGTCCGCATGTCGGCTGTCACTGTCTGTTGCGGTCCGAATTTATCGACCAGCACATCCATAGTAATGTTATGCAGGCGTTCCACGTCCGGCACTTCACCGTTCAAAACGGCCATTCTCCGTTCTTCCGGAATCACCACTGCTGTATTTTCTTCGTTGGGGGGATAGCCGTCGCGAACAGACGCAAAATGCGGCGCTTGAAACGCCCTTGCCCCCAAAGCGTCTGCTTGCTTGGCTAAAGTTGCGGCATAATCCGCAAGTACATCGTCACTCTCTAATACCGTCATTTGTCCCTATTCACGCACACTGAAGTCTGTAATTGTTTTATAATTTCCGTTAATAATAGACGAGAAATCTTAACAAAGTGCTTATTATCGAAAACAATTTTACTCAAATTGTGTGTAAAAACCGAAGAAAGAGACCATGTCAAACCCCGCACCCACCGCCGATTCTGAACCGCTCCCCACGCAACCCGAAGAACTGCTCGAGCTCCTGCAACAGCTTGATATTGAATATAAATATTACGAGCACGAAGCTGTCTTTACAGTCGAGGAAAGTAGCAAGATCAAGGAAGAAATGCCCGGCACCCATTGCCGCAATCTTTACCTGCGCGATAAAAAGAAGAAAAATTTTCTCGTCGTTGCGGCCAATGAAACCGAAGTGGATTTGAAAACCCTGCAGGAAAAAATTGAATGCGGGCGCTTGTCTTTCGGTTCTGCCGACCGTTTGTGGCAGTTTTTAGGGATACGTCCCGGCTCCGTCTGTCCCTTCACCGTCATTAACGACACCGATCATGAAGTGCAGGTTGTGCTGGATGCTTATATGATGAAGCAGGAATGCGTTCATTATCACCCGCTCGATAACACGATGACCATCGGATTATCACCCGATGACCTGCTGAAGTTTTTCGATCATACGGGCCATGAGCCCATTATCCTTGATTTATGATCAAAAACCCTTACATAAGCGAAGATAAAGGAAAATCAGTATGCTTGGATTAGGGTCAGATAACGACAACACCGCCTCACGCCCAGAGGGTTATATCTACGAAGTCAACACGAATGACTTCGAAGCCAAAGTCATGTCCGCATCTATGGAGACGCCGGTTATCGTCGATTTCTGGGCGCCGTGGTGCGGCCCGTGCAAGCAGTTGATGCCCGTTTTGGAAAAGACCGTCATGGCCGCCAAGGGCGAGGTCATTCTGGCGAAGGTCAATCTTGATGAAAACCCCGAACTGGCGCAGGCGCTGCGTGTGCAATCCGTGCCGACGGTATTCGCCTTTTACGGTGGCCGCCCCGTAGATGCGTTTCAGGGCATGCAGCCCGAAAGCACAATTCAGGCTTTTATCGATAAGCTGGTGCAGGCTGCGCGCGCGAACAAGCCCGAAGCCATCGACATTCCCGAGACATTAAAAGCCGCCGCCGAGGCGCTGGCCAATAAAGACCTGCAAATGGCGCAGGGTCTGTACATGCAAATCCTGCAGCAGGATGAAAATAATGCGCCCGCCTATGCGGGACTGATCCGCACGTTCATCGCCGCCGGCGTTTTGGATCAGGCGCAAAGCATGCTTGAAAACGCGCCCGAACGTATCGCAGGATCTTCTGAACTGGATGCCGTCAAAACCGCACTGGAAATGGCGAAGAACGCCGAAACAATCGATATTCAATCGCTCGAACAAGCCGTCGAAAAGAACCCCGAAGATCATCAGGCTTTGATCGATCTGGCCGAAGGGCAGTTCACAGTCGGACAAAAAGAAGAAGCGATCGAGACGGTGCTGAAGTCTATCGAAATCAACCGTAACTGGAATGAAGATGCTGCACGAAAAACGCTGCTCAAATTTTTCGAAGCGCTCGGCCACGGCGATCCGTTAACGATCGAAGGCCGTAAAAAACTCTCCAGCATCCTTTTCTCATAACAAGATTCCCCTATATCTATATCTTATGGAACAAAATCCTTTCGCCCCAGCATTCGAAGCATTACCGCAGACTCTGCCGGTGTTTCCGCTGACCAGCGCATTGTTGCTGCCGGGCGGGCAAATGCCGTTGAATATATTCGAGCCGCGCTATTTGCAGATGGTGGAAGACGCATTGGCATCCAATCGCATGATCGGCATGGTCCAGCCCAAAGCCAATCAGGAAAATGCCACAAACCCAGAACTCGAAAAGACGGGATGCTGCGGCAAAATTATCGAATTCAACGAAGCACCTGACGGCCGCTACCTTATTACCCTTTCGGGCATTTACCGCTACGACATCGTTGAGGAGCTGGAAACGACCAAGCAGTACCGCATGGTCAAGACTGATTGGACTGCTTATAAGGGCGATCACACCCGCAATAACTGTCTCGACATCGACCGTTCCCAACTCAAGGATTTGCTGAAGGATTACTTTAAAATCCACGGTATGGATTGCGACTGGAAGGCCGTCGATACCGCCAGCGATGAAAAGCTTATTACCTGTCTGTCGATGGTGTGCCCCTTCGATCCGCAGGAAAAACAGGCACTGCTCGAAGCGCAATGCTGCAAAACCCGCAAAGAATTGTTTTTGAAAATGCTCGAATTCGCCGTAAAGGCCGATCAGGTCGGGTGCCAAAAACATTGATCTAAAGCGCCGTTTCGGCGTATATCATTGCCCATGAGCAATGATCTCGACCCCAAATTACTGGAAATTCTGGTCTGCCCCGTGACCAAGAGCGAGCTGCGCTACGATGCTGCGGCTAAAGAATTGATCTCGGATCAGGCGAAGCTGGCCTATCCCATCCGCGACGGCATCCCCATTATGCTTGCCGACGAAGCGCGAAAAATTGACAAATAATTTTTCATAATTTAAAAGCTTTGTCATGAACATTAAACCAAGACATGATCCGCCCGTACCGCCGGTTTCAAAGTCATTTGAATCCCATGCGAATGACGAGGAACAGCGCCGCAGATTGCCGCCGCGCTGGCCGATTGTCAGTGGTGAAAAACCGCAAAAACCTGTTAAAAAGGCGGAAGAAAAACCGGCCACGGACAGCGATGCTCATGTTGAGGCGGTTCCGACCGTGATCTATCAAAAGGGCCCTAAAGGTAAAGTCATATTGAAAACCATCCCCGAGGAAGAAGGGCATTCGATAGACCTTCGCGCATAAAAAAGCTTGCGCCATCCCCAAAAATTAAGCTTATATACCGCTATGCATATGAATTTGAACATTCTACTGCTGAACCTACTGCTCCTTATCCGCCCCTGAGCGGGTATAAGGCGTTTTGATACGCCTGCGCTTCAGGGGACATTTTCAAACATTGCCAAACTGATTTAAGCGCATTATTAAGGAGCCCATCATGACCCGCGCATTTGATAAAGTACAAAAAGACCCGAACCGTGTGATCATATTCGACACGACCCTTCGTGACGGCGAACAATCGCCCGGCTGTTCCATGAACCTGGAAGAAAAGCTGAAAATGGCGCAGCTGCTCGACGAGTTGGGCGTTGATGTGATCGAGGCGGGCTTTCCCGTGGCCTCCGAAGGTGACTTTGAGGCGGTAAATGAAATCGCCAAGATGGTGAAACACGCCACCGTTTGCGGTCTGGCCCGTGCTAAGCATGCCGATATCGAAGCCGCAGGCAACGCGATCAAGCCGGCTGAAAGCCGCCGCATCCATACATTTATCTCCACCAGCCCCCTGCACATGAAGCACAAGCTGAATATGGAGCCTGACGCCGTGCTCGAAGCTGTCACCGATAGCGTGACCTTCGCCCGCACCTTTACCGATGATGTCGAATGGTCCGCTGAGGATGCCAGCCGCACCGAAGATGATTTCCTGTGTCGCTGTATCGAAGCGGCCATTAAGGCTGGCGCGCGCACGATCAATATCCCCGATACGGTCGGCTATGCCGTTCCGGCAGAATACGGTGCGAAAATCGCGATGATCTTTGACCGCGTCCCCAATATCGATCAGGCGCTTGTCTCCACGCACTGCCATAACGACCTCGGTCTGGCGGTGGCCAACTCCTTGGCGGGTGTGCAAAACGGCGCCCGTCAGGTTGAATGTACGATCAACGGTATCGGCGAGCGTGCGGGGAATGCCGCGCTGGAGGAAATCGTCATGACCCTGCGCACGCGCAGCGACTCCCTGCCGTATGAAACCAATATCGAAACAACGAAGATTACGAAAACGTCCAAGACCCTGTCCACCATTACAGGGTTCGGTGTGCAGCCGAACAAGGCGATTGTAGGCGCGAACGCATTCGCCCACGCCAGCGGCATCCATCAGGACGGCATGCTGAAGAATACACAGACTTACGAGATCATGACGCCCGAGAGCGTCGGCTTAACCGAGTCCAAATTGGTGATGGCCAAACACTCAGGCCGCGCCGCGTTCAAAAGCAAGTTGTTGGAAATGGGCTACAATCTGGGCGATAACGCGTTTCAGGATGCCTTCACACGCTTCAAGAAACTGGCCGATAAGAAGAAAGAGATTTTCGAGGACGATTTGATCGCACTTATCGAAGATGAAGTTATCCGCGAAAACGAGCATATGCGTTTCCTCTCCCTTCAAATCACTGCGGGTACCGAAGGGCCACAGACAGCCGATTTGTGCGTCATGGTTGATGGAGAGAAGAAATGTGTGAAGGTTGAGGGCAACGGCCCCGTCGACGCGATCTTCAAAGCCATCCGCGAAATTGAACCGCATTCTGAAGCCAGATTGCAGTTGTATCAGGTCCATGCTGTAACGGGCGGGACGGATGCGCAGGCCGAAGTAACGGTCCGCTTGAGCGAAGGTGATAAGTTCGTCAACGGCCAAGGCGCCGATGCCGATACGCTTGTGGCCTCCGCACGGGCGTATATTCATGCGCTGAATAAGCTGGTCCGTAAACGCAGCAGCCAGAACCCGCAACGCATGCAGGAAGCGGCCACGCCCTAGATCATTTCAAATACATCTTCGAACATTTCCGCAGTCAGACGTCCTGTCTGCGTGTTGTATCGCGAGCAGTGATAGGAATCGAGCAGGGTAATCTTTTCGGTGATCTGGTGTTTTGCGCCGTGGCCGAACTTAAACGCGCTTTGTTTCAGGCCAAATGTCTTCAAAACCGCATTGTGAGAAATCAGCCCGAGTGACAGGATCGTGTGCAAATTCTCCATTGCCTCGATCTCGTCGATCAAAAACGGGCGGCAGGTATTGGCCTCTTCGGTCGTCGGCTTGTTTTCGGGTGGCACACAACGCACGGCATTGGTGATACGGCAATCAATCAGCTCCAGCCCGTCATCGCGGTGCTTTTGGTATGTCCCTTTTGCCCGCCCGGTCTTGATCAGTGTGGCATAGAGCAAATCGCCTGCGTAATCGCCCGTGAAGGGACGCCCCGAAAAGTTTGCCCCCTTCAAACCCGGTGCCAGCCCGACAATCAGCAAAGACGCGCTTAACGGGCCGAACGGGTCGACGGGGGCATTGTGTTTATCGGGAAACTTGGCGGCATTGGCCTCACGAAAGGCCACCAGTCGCGGGCATAAAGGACAGTCATGGGGGGGAGGGGTAAAAGGCATGCTTTATGAAGGCATGTAGCTTACCGGGCGTCAACCTTATTCAGCCGCGACGTATTCGTCTTCTTCGCCGCTGTCATTATCATTCTTGCGCATGATATGGGGTGCGAGCTCGTCCAACTCGATAAAGAAATCAGCCTGACGGCGCAATTCATCGGAAATCATAACAGGGCTTGTTTCGATACTGCCGACGACACTGACGCGAACGCCACGGTTCTGTACGGTTTCAACGAGACGGCGAAGGTCCCCGTCACCGGAAAACAGAATGATGTGATCAACCTTGTCGGCCATATCCATCATGTCGATTGCGATTTCAATATCGATACCGCTTTTGATTTTTTTACGGCCCTGATTGTCTGTGTATTCGCGTGCAGGCTTCGTCACCATCGTAAAGCCGTTATAGTCGAGCCAGTCTACGAGTGGGCGGATCGGGGAGTATTCCTGATCTTCGACCAGTGCTGTGTAATAAAAAGAACGTACCAAACGGCTTTGGTCCGCAAACCATCGTAACAGTGACTTATAATCAATGTCGAAATCGAGAGACTTTGAAGAGGCATATAAATTGGCACCATCAATGAAAAGGGCAATGCGCTCGTAAGGGTAGAAAAGTCCTGTTTTTGCGGGATTACGGGGTGTTTTACTCATTATGTACCTTAGTAAGATTTTTTTATTAGAGAAACGTAATATGCTTCATCAGTTGTTAAAATCAAGTGCTAATTTACCAAAAACTAAATTAATAAAGAACTAAAATTCAGTCCATTGAAAAATATTATCATGATGGGTTTTTATTTAAGCGAGCCGTGTATTCTTCCGTATGCATTGTGACGCTTGCATTTAAATTATGAACACTCTATAAGAAGGCAGAATTCCAAATTAAAGAGGCATGAATGGCACGCGTAACCGTAGAAGACTGTATTGATAAAGTCACAAACCGCTTTGAACTCGTAATGGTGGCCGCACAACGCGCCCGTAAAATCGGTTCAGGCGCACCGCTCACAATTGACCGCGACAATGACAAAAACCCTGTCGTAGCCTTGCGTGAAATCGCCGGTGAAACTGTTGAAGTTGAAAACCTGAAAGAAGAACTCGTTCGCTCTCACCAGCGCATGGTCGCTTTCGAAGAGGAAGATGAAACAATCGACCTTATGGATGGCGAAGAAGAGTGGGGCTCTATTGCCGGCAGCCAGAACAAGGCCGAAGGCATGTACAGCGATGAGGAAGTCAGCGAAGACGACGACGGCGAAGCTTCATTGGAAGACATGGTCGGCGGAAAGCCTTCCGAATAAGGCGCTGTCTTAAAAAATTATAAGGGAAGCTGGCTTTGTCCGGCTTTTTTTATGCGCCAAGCCTTTCAAATACGGTGATTTTCTGCACTGCACATGTTATTTTGAAAGTTAGGCATAAATAACGTTTTTGAAATATATGAAAAATCCTCCTGCTCTGGTGGACCAGATCAAGGCTTACAATCCGGACTTCAACCCACAAGTGGTTGAAAATGCTATTGAATATGCGAAAGTGATGCATGAGGGCCAAACCCGGTCCTCAGGCGAGCCGTATTATACCCACCCCGTCGAGGTCGCGAGTATTCTCGCGGATATGCGCCTTGATATCGGCACCATCATCACGGCCATCCTGCATGACACGCTCGAAGATACCGATGCCACCTATGACGAACTGTCTAAAAAGTTCGGTCAGGAAGTCGCCGATCTTGTCGACGGCGTCAGCAAGCTGACGCGGATCGAAAGCAAGACGATTGAAGGCAAGCAGGCCGAAAACTTCCGTAAGCTCCTGCTGGCGATGTCCGAGGATATCCGTGTTTTACTGGTGAAGCTGGCCGATCGTCTGCATAACATGCGCACGATTGACGGTTTGAAAAAACCTGAAAAACGCCGCCGCATCGCGCTGGAAACGCTGGAAATCTATGTCCCGCTGGCCGAACGTATCGGTGTCCACGCCATTAAAACCGAGTTGGAGGATCTGGCGTTTTCCGTCCTCAACCCCGAAGCCCGCGAAAGCATCATTAACCGTCTCTCTTTCCTGCGAACCGAAGGCATTGATGTCGTTCAGGACATTATCAAAGAGCTTAAAACCATGCTGTCCAAGGCCGGTATCGAGGCCGAGATATCGGGCCGTGAAAAAACCGGCTATTCGATCTGGAAGAAGATGCAGCGTAAAAACGTGGCCTTCGAACAGCTGTCCGACATCATGGCGTTTCGTATCGTCGTTGAGAACATTGAGGAGTGCTATGGCACGCTGGGCTTGATCCACAGCAAATACCCAAGCGTACCGGGGCGTTTCAAGGATTATATCTCTACACCCAAACCAAACGGCTACCGCTCTATTCACACCACCGTGATGGGCCCGTCCAGACAACGTATCGAGATCCAGATCCGTACAGAGGAAATGCATTATCAGGCCGATATGGGTGTGGCCGCGCACTGGGCCTATAAGGAAGGCGAACTGCCGACCTTAAAGGATGTGAAGAAATACCGCTGGCTGCGCGAGCTTCTCGAAATTCTTGAGCAGGAACAACAACCCGAAGATTTCTGGGAAAACACCAAGCTTGAACTGTTTCAGGATCAGGTCTTTGCCTTTACGCCCAAAGGCGACCTGATCGAGCTGCCGTCCGGCGCAACGCCGATCGACTTTGCCTATGCTATCCACTCCGATATCGGCGACCGCTGTGTAGGGGCCAAGATCAATGGCCGCATTGCCCCGCTGAACACCAAACTCGCCAACGGGGATCAGGTCGACATCATCACCTCCAAAACCCAGCAACCGTCCCCGACATGGGAACGCTTCGTGGTCACGGGCAAGGCACGCAGCCATATCCGCAAATTCGTCCGTAACCAGCAACGTTCCGAATACATCACGCTGGGTAAGGCGATGTTGCAAAAGATTTTCCGTCAGGAAGGCTACGACTTCTCTGAAAAAGCGGTCAGCGGCATTGTGAAGAAATTCAAAGTCGATGAAAACGATGACATCTATGCGCGCATCGGTTCGGGCGTTCTGGTTGCCCGTGATGTGTTCAAAGCCATCTTCCCCGCGCACAAAACCGAAATCGCCAAACGCCCGTCTTCAGATATGGACAAGGCCGTGATGGTCCAGCCCTTAAGCGGTTCGGACGGACCGATGCCGATCAAGGGCCTCATTCCGGGTATGGCCGTGCACTTCGCGCGCTGCTGTCACCCGCTTCCGGGCGACCGCATTGTCGGTATCGTCACAACAGGTAAAGGCGTAACCATCCACACAATTGATTGTGAAACGCTGGAAACATTCGCCGATACGCCTGAGCGCTGGCTGGACGTTTCATGGGGCGAAGGGCCGGATTCACCCGAAGCCCATGTCGGCCGTATCAACATTACCTTACAGAACGAGCCGGGCACGCTGGCGACGCTCTCGACGGTGATTGCGACCAATGGCGGGAACATCACCAATTTGAAAATCACGAACAGATCGACTGATTTCTGGGTGATACTGGTTGATATTTACGTTAAGGACACTAAACATCTTAGTAACATCATCGCAGCTTTAAGGGCGACGCCGATTATATCCAGCGTCGACAGGGCACGCGGTCAATAAGCCATAAACCAAAGGCATAATTCGTACGTATATAAGCATTCAAGGGTGCTTTACTTTCATAAAACTTTCTGGGCAGGGTAGCCAATGACAACAATTTTAGCGCAAATTTCGTGGATCGCGTTTTTCAGCATTCTGGGCCAATGGCTGGGGTGGAAATTCAAAACGCCGGCCATTGTGTTCTTGCTGACGGGCGGGTTTCTGGCCGGTCCTGTACTGGGCTTGGTGCAACCTGAAAGCCTTTTAGGCGATCTGCTCAACCCGATTGTCTCGCTGGCCGTCGGTATCATTCTTTTCGAAGGCGCGCTCAATCTCGACTTTAAGGAGATCAAGGAGGCGCGGTTTGCAATCCGAAGGGTGATTGTCGTCGGTGCGCCTGTCGCATGGGCGTTGACCTCCGCGGCGCTTTACTATGTCGCGGGGCTGAGCTTTCCTGTCTCTCTGACCTTCGGTGCATTGCTGATTGTCACAGGGCCGACGGTGATTATGCCGCTGCTTAAAAACGCACATTTGAAAGAGCGCCCCGCCTCCGTCCTGAAATGGGAAGGGATCATCAATGACCCGATCGGCGCGGTATTGGCGATTTTGTGCTACGAGTATTTCCGCATTCAATCCGAAGGCGATCCGGTCGTGTCCGGCTTTGTTTTGGGGACGATTTTATCCATCATTCTGATCGCGTTTTTCAGCATCCTGATCGCGTATGTGGTTTCAAAAATGTTCGACAAGGACGTTATTCCCGAATATCTGAAACCCGCTTTCCTACTCTCGACCGTTCTGATCTTTTTCGTAATCTGTAACTCTATCGAACATGATTTCGGCCTTATCGGTGTAACGATTATGGGTGTCGCCATGGCCAATATGGGCGTAAAGGCGATCGAGGAATTGAAGAAATTCAAGGAAACGATTTCGATCATGCTGGTCTCGGGTGTGTTTATCATTCTGACCGCCAACATCGACCCGCAAATCCTGTTCTCGATTGATTGGCGCGGCGGCTTGTTTATCGCTTTGCTGTTATTTGCTATCCGCCCGGCGACACTTCTGGCTTCCAGTATCGGTAGCAAGATGAGCTGGCAGGAAGTGTTCCTGACGGGGTGGATTGCCCCGCGCGGTATTGTTTGTGCGGCTGTTGCCGGTGTTCTGGGTCCCTATCTGGTCAGTATCGGCTATGAGGACGGAGAACAAATCCTGCCGCTGGCGTTTGCGATTGTGCTCTGTACGGTGTTCGCCCACGGCCTGACGGCAAAACCTTTGGGTAAAAAGCTGGGGCTGGCCTACACCGATCAGGACGGTTTGATCATTGTCGGTGCCTCTGACTGGGCGGTGCAGTTTGCACAAGTCCTGCAAAACAGAGACGTAGAAGTGATGATTGCCGATAAAAACTGGCATGCTTTGAAAACCGCACGCTTGTCCGATGTGCCGATTTATTACGGCGAGATTTTATCGGAAGAAACGGAATACCATGTGGAAGTGGCACGCTTTAACGCGATTGCGGCCCTGACCAATAACCCTGCGTATAACGCGCTTATCTGTAACACCTTCATCCATGAATATGGCCGCGACAAGGTATATCAATTCCTTCCGCATGAAGAGGCGGAGCATGAGCGTCGCAAGATTTCCGAGACCATCCGCGGCCGCACGTTCGGCCCCGCAGATGTTGATTTCTGGGACATTGCCGCCGACTTCAGAAAAGGCTGGCGTTTCCGCGCAACCAAGCTTGGTGACAGAAACCGCGAGGAGATCGAAGCCAAGATGAAGACGGGTGAAGTACGCGTAATGGGCAGCATTTCCCCACGCGGGAAACTGGACTTGCGCTCACCCAAACTGCTTGAGCAAATCGAAGACGAGTTTTCTATTCTGCTGTTTGAAAAAGAAGCGGCCGCGGGCGAAAACGGCAAGAAGCCGAATTCCCAACTGCCTTAGTCTTTAGCTTAATTTAGGCCGGACATTTCAGCAGTGCGTTGAACTGCGCGTCCAGCTTGTCTTTACCGTTTAAGCCTTCCAGTTCGATGATCGCAACATGGCCGACGACATGCGCACCCGTTTTCTGGATCAGCGTTTCGGCGGCGTGCATGGTTCCGCCCGTGGCCAGCAAATCGTCAACGACAACGACGCGCGCACCTGCGGGAACAAGGTCCGGTTGAATCTCGATTTTATCTTCGCCGTATTCAAGACTGTAGGTATGGGACAGGGTCTGGCCCGGTAACTTTCCGTGCTTGCGAACCATGCCGAAGCTCACATTCATCTCGTGTGCCAACGCGGAAGCAACCAGAAATCCGCGGGCTTCAATCCCCATCAGCATATCGGGCTTTAACGGCTCCGTTATGCGTTCGAGTTTCGCTATGGTCTCCCGCCAGACGTTAGGATGTTTTAATAATGTGGCGATATCATAAAAATTGATGCCGGGCTTCGGAAAGTCGGGAACGATGCGGATATGGTCTTGAATATTCATGATCTTCCATTCATTGTTACTAGGAAGTCTGTAAAGACTTGATATTCATCATGATAAACCCAATTTATCATAAATCAAACTGACAATAGCGGCGTATTTTTTCATGTTCAAAAGGCGGAAAGCGCGAACGGTTTTGCAAAATCTCCGGGAGTTATTTTGGCCTAGTATGGGTTGGATACGCGCGGCTAAATACACCCGCCTTCGCATTGTCCGTTTGTCGGACTCAACACAGAAAATCGCGCTGGGCCTTGCTATCGGGACAGCCATCTCCTTCACGCCGATCGTCGGAACACACTTCATTCAGGCGGGCTTCCTTGCGTATATTTTTCGCGCCAATTTTTTGGCGGCCCTGATCGGTACATTTGCCGGTAATCCGTGGACGTTTCCGTTTATGTGGTGGGCGGCGATGACATTCGGATCATTCATATTCCAGTCACTGGGCTTTCCCGCTTCTGTCTCACTGCCTGACCATATCGATCTTGCGGTTGTCTGGGATTTGATCAAGACCGAGCCCACCCGTATCTTTATGCCGTGGCTGCTCGGTGGTTATTTGCTCGCGTTGCTCTCCATGCCCTTAAGTTATATGATTTTCTACAATATGGTTCACGGCGCTAAAAAAGCGCGGGTGCGCGCAAGGGAAAGAAGGCTGCACCGTATTGCCCGCGAAGTGACAGGACAGCCGCGGTAATTTAACTATCGGGAAAATCGATGATAATTGGAATTGGCAGTGATTTAATCGATATAAAGCGCGTTGAAAAGGTGATGGGCCGATACGAAAAACGCTTTATCGAGCGTTGTTTTACCGACATTGAACGCGCAAAAGCCGAACGCCGCAGAGGCGCAGGCACACATATTGATACATACGCCAAACGGTTCGCCGCCAAGGAAGCTATGTCCAAAGCGCTGGGAACAGGATTTTCGCAAGGCGTGTTCATGAAAGATATCGGCGTGGTGAACGCACCGTCGGGGGCGCCGACCCTGAAACTGACAGGCGGGGCACTAAAACGGCTTAACGCCATGATTCCAGAAGGTTATGAGGCAGCCATTCATCTGACCCTGACGGATGAGCCGCCACTCGCGCAGGCACAGGTGATTATAGAAGCGCATCCGCTAGGGGCGGGGACATAAACATGACTGGCATTTCCCTGCTAAATGGTTTACTACCAAGCGATTAATTATGAGTGAAACGCAAGACGCTATGACAGAAAAGCTGGATAAGCAGGAAGCGCCTGATACGGCTGCTGACAGCACGGTCGAAAACACCAACGCCGCAGCCGAAAAAGACGCCAAGAAAAAAACAGGGGAAGACGCACCGCTGACCGCCAAGGAAGAGATGGCGGAATTCACAAAAACAGCGGTCATCGCGATTTTCTTCGCCATTTTGATCCGTACATTTTTGCTGGAGCCTTTTAATATCCCGTCCGGCTCCATGAAGCCGACATTGCTGATCGGGGACTACCTGTTCGTCAACAAACCGGCATATGGCTATAGCCGTTACTCCTTCCCGTTCGGGCTTGCACCTTTAAATGGTCGCATCTGGGCGGAAGAGCCGCAGCGTGGCGATATCGTCGTGTTCAAATTGCCGAGCAACACAAGCGTTGATTACATCAAACGTGTTATCGGCTTGCCGGGCGATACCATTCAGGTCAGCAACGGCCGTTTGTTCATCAATAATGAAATGGTGGACCGCGAACCGCTCGGTATCGAGGAAGATCCCGACGCTTATGGCCGCACGGCGATGCATCACTATCTTGAAACCTTGCCGGGTGGCGTGGTCCATGAAATTTATGAAACCAGTGACGGCGAGCAATTGGACAATACGGAGCTGTTCACTGTCCCCGAAGGACATTACTTCCTGATGGGGGACAACCGTGATAACTCCCAGGACAGCCGCGTTGAACACATCGTCGGCTTCGTGCCGTTCGAAAATATCGTCGGTCGCGCTGACTTCCTGTTTTTCTCGACCAATGGCTCTGCCGGCATGTTCGAAATCTGGAAATGGCCGTGGGCGCTGCGTTACGATCGTTTTTTCAATGACATCGATCCTATTCGCCTTGCTGATGAAAATGCCGCCGATAAAAACGAAGAAGGTGCGCAGTAGTCATGACGGACAGCTTTGAAAAGCTCGAGACACGCATAGGTCACCACTTTAAAACTCCTGAACTTTTAAAAACGGCGCTGACGCATTCCAGCACGGGTGCCAATGAAAATTACGAGCGCCTGGAATTTCTGGGTGACCGTGTGCTCGGGCTTGTGGTTGCCGAAATGCTCTATGCCCGTTTCCCGCAGGAAAAAGAAGGCGACCTCGCACGGCGTTTGGCCGCATTGGTGCAAGGCTCTTTTCTGGCCAAGCGTTCCATAGATCTGGAGCTTGGGCAATATATCGCATTCTCCGACGGCGAAGCCCACGCAGGCGGCGCGGAGAACGAACATATTCTGGCCGACGTTTTTGAATCCCTGATCGGGGCGTTGTACCTCGAGGCTGGGTTTGAAAAATGCCAGATCCTGATCCATGAATTATGGGCGGACAAACTCGAGGTCATGAAAGAACCGCCGCTGCATCCGAAAACACGGATACAGGAATGGGCACAGAGCTTGGGCTTGGCGTTGCCCGCCTACGAAATTATCGATCAAAGCGGCCCCGACCACGCGCCCGTTTTCAAAGTTGAAATTCAGGTTGCCGGATATGACCGCGCCACCGCCGAAGGGCGTTCACGCCAGATTGCGGAGAAAGAAGCCGCACGGGCTTTCCTTAAAATGCTTGAAGAAAAAGGCGCCATATGAGCAGTGATGATACGCAAACACGATGCGGGTTTGTTGCGGTTGTCGGTTTGCCGAACGCGGGAAAATCGACGCTGATCAATCATCTGGTCGGTTCCAAAGTCTCCATCGTTTCGCACAAGGTGCACACAACGCGCATGCGCATTCTCGGCATTGCGTTGCATAAAGGCGCGCAGATTATCCTCGTCGACACACCGGGTATTTACGACGCTTCCAAAAAAGGAACGCTGGAACGCGCCATGGTGGGCGCAGCGTATGAAGCACTGGATGATGCGGATGCCGTTTTGCACATTGTCGATGCCGCGCCGAAACATCTGGGCGAACAGAATAAAGCCCTTGTCGAAAAACTGCCGAAGAACAAACCCAGTGTTCTGGCTTTGAACAAGATTGATAAAACTTCTCAGGAAAATCTTTTAAAACACGCACAGGATTTGAATGACCATCATCCGTATGATGCAACATTCATGATCTCGTCTTTAAAAGGGCACGGCACTGAAAAAGTGCTCGACCATTTTGCGCAAAACCTGCCCGAAGGACCGTGGGTTTACGAAGAAGACCAGATTACTGATTTGCCGATGCGTATGATGGCTGCGGAAATCACACGCGAGAAAATTTTCAATCAACTGCATAAGGAATTGCCTTACGCGACGTTTGTACAAACCGAGAGCTGGGAACAGTTCGATAACGGCAGTATCAAGATCAATCAGGTCGTGTATGTCGAGCGGGATACGCAAAAGGCGATTGTGCTCGGTAAAGGCGGATCAAGAATTAAACAGATAGGACAGGAAGCGCGTCTCGAGTTGGAAGAGATTTTTGATGCCCGCATCCATCTGAAATTGTTTGTAAAAGTTCAAGACGGCTGGGCGGAGAAGCCCGAAAATCTGCGTGAAATAGGACTGGCAGAGTAGGCGCGAAAAATATTTTTTCGTATGTTGAGTGTGGATAACGAAAAATTTTTTAAACGATAAATTGACGAGAAACACGCGCTGCTGATAAAGTACAAGTCTTGGAACAAAATCTGTAATTTTTATTATATATCAGTGCTTTAGCTGGTGTATTACATTTGTGGGAGAAAAAGATGAGCTGGACCGATGAACGTGTTTCTTTACTAACCAAGTTATGGGGCGAGGGCAAAACAGCCGCAGAGATCGCTAAGGAGCTTGGAGGAGTTACAAGAAACGCCGTGATTGGTAAGGCACATAGATTGAAATTGTCCAATCGCGTTTCTCCTATTCAACAAAATAAAAAATCCGCAGCACCGAAAGCGCAAGCTCCTGCAAAAACACCGACACCTCCTGCACAACCGAAAATCAAAAAAGCCGCATCACAAGATAACCGTCAGGGTATTCCTCTGACTGACTTGAAGGCCAACCAATGCCGCTGGCCTATCGGTGATCCGCAAGAAGAGTCTTTTGGTTTTTGCGGTGACAACTGCCTGCCGTCATTGCCGTACTGTCTCGAGCATGCGCAAGTCGCATATCAGGCTGCTACCCGCAACCGCATCCTCAAAGGTCAGGAAGCCGAAGCGGCAAAAGTCACAAAAGCCGAATTGGCCGCAGCGAAAAAAGTCGTCGCGAAATAATTTAAAAAATTATCTTCAAAACAAAAACACCGCCGGTTCTCTCGGCGGTTTTTTATTGGGCGGGTTGTAAAATTTCTAGCGGATGATTTGGATGTCGACGGCTTCGCGGCCCTTATCGACCACCTTCAACGTCACCTTTACACGCTGACCGGCTTCGAGTTCTTCGATATCGAGCTTGTCCAACAATGTTTTGTGAATGAAGACATCTTTCATACCGTCATCGGGGATGATAAAGCCGAAGCCTTTTTCGGGTTTATACCATTTCACCAGACCGCCCATCGCAAATGTACCGTCCTCGGCTACATCGGCGGGCATCAGGTTTACGTCACCCGTTTCCAGAACTTCTGTAATTTCTTTGACTTGCTTGCCCTTGGGGCCGTCGAACAGGGTGCACATCAACACCGCACCTTCACCCAACGCGTGAAGGCCCGCGTCCTGCAATGTGGTTATATGGACGAAGGCATCATAACTTTCATCTTCGGGTACAACGAAACCAAAGCCTTTGGTACCGTTAAACCACTTAAGATGCATTTTTATCGGTTTGACGTCGCTCTCAGGACGAGAGGTATTTTGCGGGGCCTGCAAAACAAAAATCCTTTAACACAATAAATCCAATTCGCACGTCCGAAGACATACTTACATATAGTGTGCCCGATTTTAAAATCAAAATCCAGAGACATATTCAAGCGTTACTATGATAAAATTCTGCTGCGCTGCACATAGAAAATATTACTAAAACGCGCTAAATTATTAAGAGAAATCAATTTTTTAAACAACTTTTTTAGCCACTATGAGGCCCCTCAATGACCGAAGCTGAATTCCCCTGGCTTACTGATTACCCGCCCAAACCTGACTGGCATATGGAAATCAAACCCGGTCTTATGACCGATGTATTTGATGATCTGGTTAAGCGAAAACCGAATTCACAGGCCTTTGATTTTATGGGTAAAACCTATAGTTGGGCCGAGATCGGCGACGCCGTAAACCGCTTCGCCGCGGGCTTGCAAAAAATGGGCGTGAAAAAGGATCAGAAAGTCGGTCTTTTCCTGCCAAACTGCCCGCTTTTCCTGATTGCCTACTATGGTGTTCTAAAAATCGGTGGGACAGTGGTGAATTTCAACCCGCTCTACGTGAAAGCCGAACTCGCGCACCAGATCGAGGACAGCGATACCGAAATCATGGTCACGCTCGATCTGGCCATGTTGTACGACAAAATGGAAGAAGCGCTGTCCGATACGCGTCTTGAAAAACTCATTATCGGTAAGTTTGCCGACATGCTGGGGTTCCCGAAAAACCTGCTCTTCCCGATCGTCAAAAGCAAGGATGTCGCCAAGGTCGATAAGAGCAACAGCCGCATCACGATGCTGGATGACCTGATGAATAATGACGGGCAGTACCAGCCCGCGCAGCTGGACCCGCTCGAAGACGTCGCCGTTTTGCAATATACGGGCGGAACGACAGGCACACCGAAAGGCGCAATGCTGACCCACATGAATATCTACGCCAATGCCGTGCAGTGCTATTCCAACTTCCCTGACCCCGACCCGAATATAAATAACGGTCACGAAAAGATGATGGCCGTGCTGCCGTTTTTCCATGTCTTCTCCATGACGGTGTGCATGAACATGTCCGTGCTGGCAGGGATGGAGATCGTGACCATTCCGCGCTTTGACCTCAAAGAAGCGCTGAAAACAATCACCAAGAAAGAGCCGCAATATATGCCGGCCGTGCCCGCGATATTTAATGCCATCAACAACTGCGCCGATCTGAAAAAATATAATCTGAAGTCTCTGAACTTCTGTATTTCTGGGGGTGCGCCGTTGCCTGTGGAGGTGAAAAAGAAATTCGAAGCCAAGACGGGATCAACCGTGGTCGAGGGCTACGGACTGACCGAGTCTTCACCCGTATCTAACGTGAACCCGCCGTTTGGCGAGAA